>CAYNKI010000019.1:0-1705 GCA_964397675.1 uncultured Pirellulales bacterium | reverse complement strand
CAATATTGATTTGCTCAGCCTTTCAGGCCACAAGCTACACGCACCGAAGGGAGTAGGTGTCCTGTATGTCAGGAAAGGGACACGTTTGTCACCGTTTATGTTAGGTGGCCATCAGGAGGCAGGCCGAAGGGCAGGCACAGAAAATGTGCCGGGAATCGTAGGCCTGGGTAAAGCATGTGAATTGGCAGCAAAAAACCTCGAAGAGGAAAACAGTAGAGTCAAGCACTTGCGGGATAAACTTGATGACGCAATATTGCAAAAGTGTCCTGATTGTCAGCTCAATGGCGATAAACAAAATCGGCTGCCCAATACAGCTAATATCAGCTTTGAGTATATTGAGGGCGAAGCGATTCTGCTTATGCTCGATAAATTCGGAATTTGTGCAAGCAGCGGCTCAGCCTGCACCTCCGGCTCTTTGGAGCCGAGCCACGTATTGCGAGCGATGGGTGTGCCGTTCACAGCAGCCCACGGCTCGATTCGATTTAGTTTGAGCAGATACAATACCGAAGAAGAAGTCGATTACACTATCGAAAAAATGCCGGGCATTGTCAACCAGCTCCGCGAACTATCGCCTTTTGTCGCTAAGTAAAAGGTTTAAGTGTGAGAAAAAGATGTATAAATGGACTCAAAAACATATAAGTGTGTGTTGACCAGAAATTTGAATGAAACAGGCACAGCTATTTTGGAAAGCAGAGCGTTAGTCGGTATGGAAAAAGCCAAATCCTATCATCACTGGGATTTTTTCAGAGTTGCCTATCATGCTTTATTCAATGACATGCTTGCTCATTCTATAAAAGTTTTAGACAAAGATAAATGTAGCGCGACATTTTGGTCTTTATATGAAGATGAGAAGAATGTAATTGACGCTTTCGTAAGGCTAAAACCTTACGATTTGGATTTATTAGAAATACTCTCTGGTCCTAATAAATTAAAACACATCAGAAACAAAACGCTTTTCCACATTGATAAAGAAGCGGTTTTAGACCCAAAAAAAGTTTGGCAGGATGCTGGAGTAAAAGGAAAAGCAATAAGATCTGCTTTAGAGATTGTATGGGACATTCTGTAGCACTTACACCAAAAAGAGTTTAGCGAGGAATTTCCTTTGCCTGACTACGACGGAAGTGATGCATCCAAGATAATAAAACTTTGGCAGGATGAACAAGCAAAGAAATCTCAAGATCAAGATATTGTAAGTTACCTTTTTGACAAAGACTAACTAACGGAGGTGGGATTCGAACCCACGCCCGGGGTGAACCGGACGGGATTTTGAGTCCCGCGCGTCTGCCATCTTCAGCTATGCTGAGAGACTTTGTATGTCAGTTGGCAGTTTGTTCAGCACAAGTTTCTTTAGCTCAAGTTTTTTGCTGGCATTATCGATGTCGATGCCGACAAGATTACCCTTATTGTCGTAATCAAGGACAATACCTTCGGAGACTTCTTTGCTCTCGGCGCTTGGCCGTTCAGCAAGGTCGATATATAAAGAATCTGTTTCCGGATAATAACTTAGTCTCATATCCTACAGTTTCTATCATATCTGCCCCGCATCACATTGCGGGATAAACTCCAGCAGGAATCTAAAGAACAAAACTCTGGATTCCGTGTCAAGCACGGAATGAAATTTTAATTTTGTGTTTTTTACGCAATACGCATCACGAGATACGCACGACGAATAACTGCCGGAGGTGGGACTCGAACCCACACCCTG
>CAYNKI010000018.1:12889-25665 GCA_964397675.1 uncultured Pirellulales bacterium | reverse complement strand
GTCAATCCGTCTTCGCTCTGTGAAGCTACGCCGGACAGGTCCGTGGCAAAAAAACGGTGTTAATCTGTGTGAATCCGTGTCTGATGTTTCCTTGTGCCTTTGTGGCTTCGTGGCTGAAAGTTTTTTATTTGCAAAAGGTTTCTTGGTTTGTATAATTGGTTTTATGAGTGAAATGTACACAATTCGTCCGCCAGATGTACGGCGGGTAAATTCTCTCTGCAAGGCTGTTCTTGGCCTTAGCACCCTGTTATTGCGCCGCCTGGCGCAATAACGATACCTCTACAATCTGATTCTAATCCCGTTTTTTTCGTAAATTCGTAGCAATTTAGGCCTGATTAGGGCATAATTAGCCCAACAGGGTTGAACATTAACGATTAAACGCAGAGAACGCCGAGAACGCGGAGAAAAGATTGAAAGCAGAAATCTCTGCGGGCTCTGCGAGCTCGGCGGTAATTGGAGAAAAAACAGATGTCTGAAGAAAAAGTTTTAATTTTCGATACCACTTTACGTGACGGCGAGCAATCGCCGGGCGCCTCTCTCTCGATCAGTGAAAAGCTCGAGATAGCTCATCAGTTGGCAGTTTTAGGCGTCGATATAATTGAAGCCGGCTTTCCGATTTCTTCGCCAGCTCAGTTCGAGGCTACCCGCCGGGTTTCCGAAGAAATCACAGGCCCGGTTATAGCAGGTCTGGCCCGTGCGAACCAAGGTGACATCGAAGCAGCCGGAAAAGCCATCGCGTCGGCTCAAAAGAAACGCATCCATACCTTTATCGCCACTTCGCCGATTCATATGGAGCATAAGCTGAAAAAAAGCAGCGATGAGGTCTTGAAGATGGCTGTCGAAGCGGTTAAATACGCAAAGACTTTCACAGGTGACGTCGAATTTTCGCCTGAAGATGCCTGTAGAAGTGAGATGCCGTTTCTGGTCGAAATCTTATCTGCTGTCATTGAAGCCGGTGCAACCACATTGAACATACCCGATACTGTCGGCTATGTCCTGCCGTACGAATACGGCCGACTCATCGCTCAGCTTAAATCCGATGTCCCCGGCATAGATAAGTGCATAATAAGCACGCATTGTCACAATGATTTGGGCATGGCGGTTGCTAATTCCCTCGCTGGCGTGCGAAACGGCGTTAGGCAGGTCGAGTGTACGGTCAACGGCCTTGGCGAACGCGCAGGAAACGCAGCGCTGGAAGAGATAGTAATGGCAATCCATACTAGAACTGACTTCTTCGCGGAAACCGGTTCGCAATCTCTGCGCACTAATATCAACACAAAAGAAATCCACCGAACGAGTCAGCTGGTCTCGCGTTTGACCGGCTTTGTCATCCAGCCCAATAAGGCCATCGTTGGTGCCAATGCCTTTGCGCACGAGGCCGGCGTGCACGTGGACGGAATGCTAAAAGAACGCAGCACTTACGAGATTATGAAACCTGAAACAATCGGCCTGGTCGGCTCACGCATGGTGCTGGGCAGACATACAGGCCGACACGGATTCATTGAAAGATGTAAACAGCTCGGCTACAAACTCACCGAGCAGGAAATTGAACATGCGTATCAAAGATTCTTAGAAATCGCCGACAAGAAAAAAGAGGTCTTCGGTGAAGACATCGCAGCCATAATTAACGATGAAATCCGTGTTGTAGAGCACATTTATGAATTGCAGTATCTGCACGTCTCTTCTGGAACAGGGACGCTGCCGACCGCAAGCGTCAAAATAAAAATCAAGGACGAAGTCAAACAAGCCGCCGCTTGCGGTGATGGCCCTGTCGATGCAGCTTACGAAGCTATAAGAGAAGCGACCGGCCTGTCACCCAAGCTTGAAAGCTATTCAATCAGAGCTGTCACTGGCGGCAAAGAAGCCCTCGGCGAAGCAATCGTTAAAATCAGTGACAATGGCCGAGTCTATATCGGCAGAGGAATCTCGACTGACATTATAGAAGCGAGTGCCAAGGCTTATATCGACGCCATCAACCGAATGGTCTCAATACGGGAAAAGAACAAAACCTAAGAACCCGAAACTGACAGAGGCGAAACTTATGGGTATGACGATTACAGAAAAGATTCTGGCAAAGGCGGCCGGAAAAGAAAAAGTCACGCCGGGGGAGCTTATTGAGGCTAACATCGATATTGTGATGTGTCACGATGTTACCACGCCGCCGGCTATTTCTATGCTCGAAGAAAAGGGCATTGACCGAGTGTTTGACAAGGAAAAAATTGTGGTCACGCCTGACCACTTTCAGCCGGCTAAAGACATCAAAAGCGCCGAGCTGCACAAACGCCTCGACGAGTGGGCAAGGCGGCACGAGATAAAATATTATTACAAAATTGGCAGGGCTGGTGTGTGTCACGCACTTTTGCCCGAGCAAGGCCATATTCGGCCTGGCGAAGTTATCATCGGGCCTGACTCGCACACCTGCACATACGGGGCTTTCGCCGCATTTGGTACAGGGGTCGGCTCGACAGACCTGGCAGCGGCATTAGCGACCGGCCAGTTGTGGTTCAAGGTTCCTGCTTCAATAAAGTTTATCTTCAATGGCTCACTTGGGCCCGGCGTCTATAGCAAGGATGTTATCCTGGCCATCATCGCAAGAATCGGCACCGATGGTGCTCTTTATAAAGCGATGGAGTTTGTCGGCCCGGCCCTTGCCGATATGTCGATGGAAGCAAGAATGACCATAACAAATATGGCTATCGAAGCCGGGGCAAAAAACGGAATAATCAGCTTCGATAAAGTGACAAAAAAATATCTCGACGAGCATCTAAAAGAAAAAAAAGATTATACTGTTTTTGAGTCTGACAAAGATGCGGAGTATGTTGCGGTTGAGGAGTTTGACTGCTCGAAAATCGAGCCGATGGTTGCTCTGCCGCATCTGCCGAGCAATGGTGTCCCTGTCGCCGAATGTGCCGGCAAAAAAATGGACCAGGCCTATATCGGTAGCTGCACGAATGGCCGAATCGAGGACCTGCGAATCGCTGCAAAAATCCTCAAAGGAAAACAAGCTGCCATCCGCACGATTGTTGTCCCGGCTACGCCGACAATCTGGAAGCAGGCGAACGATGAAGGTCTGTTCGATATATTCTATGAGGCCGGCTGTGTAATCGCTGCACCGACTTGTGGTGCATGCCTGGGTGGCTTTATGGGTGTCCTGGCTGGGGGCGAAAAGTGCATCAGTACTACCAACAGAAATTTCGTTGGCCGAATGGGCCATCCAAAAAGCGAAGTTTATCTGGCCGGCCCCGCTACCGCCGCCGCAACAGCGATAGAAGGAAAAATAGCCGACCCGAGAAAGTTTTTATAACCGCGGATACCCGCCTTCGCGGGCACAAGTTTCATGGAGAGAAATATAGCCACGAATTAACACTGATTATTTTTTTAGACACAGATTAACACTGATTTACACTGTTTTTTGTTTAGCCGACCCACCTGTGGGGTCGGCAAACGATTCACGAGCGACGAGTCACGAATAAGGTCGAGGCCAATTCAATGCATAATCAAAATCTCAGCTGACCGCGTTACGGGGTCGGCTGGAGCGGCTGGTTATGATGCAATCAAAGTTGGTACAAAGAACCCTTCATAGAAAGAAGGTAGCTTTTTAAAAGTTTCAATCAGTTCTTCCACTGGAGCTATAGTCGGATCATGCTCTACGATAAGTTTGCCTTCTTCTGCCCCACCTTCCATGTAAACCTTGCTAACGCCCTCCATGCTGGTAATGGTCCTTTCAATTTCTTGAATACATTTTGGACATTTGAAACCACATTCTGGAATTATGGGATTGCAGTCGAGTTCGAAAGCTGAATGGCAATTCATTTTCCTATCCTTTCTTTCCGATGGAACTCAAGCTCATAACATAATAATACCTGTGGCAGAGCTATACAAAACGATTCAGCCCGTCAGATACACAAAGCCGGCCACCATGATATAAGAAAAGCGATATCTCACTTGGTAAACATCTCACGGGTTAAGCACTGATTTTATCCGCCTCCGGCGGATTTATGCTACCATTATGCTAATTTCAACGTCGAGTTAATAAATGTTCAATTTGCTCATATAAAATGTTATTAGACGCCACTGTCTCACAGACTTTGGCTTATCCAACTTGACTTTAGTGCAGTCTGCACCCGTATTTGGTTTTCCCATCAGACATGATTTCATCCAAGTCCTGCGGCCAAAGCATCTCGCGTCTACCTTCTGCGTTCCTGTAATTCATCCCCAGAGCATAACCAAATCCGTAGGTGTTGTAGAGAGCTATAGCGCGCTGGGTATCCCGAGTCGTACGGCAACGTAGAAGGGCATAATAAAGCATCATCTTCGCCGCGTTTCTTCCGGCTTCACCTGCGCTCATTTCCTCCCATCCCTTGGGCCTACTATTTGAATAGATCAGTTCACCAACCTTTTCCATGTACCAGAATGTCATCTCGTAGGCAGCCTCGGCAAGCGCCTCCTTCGACCATCGCAGGGTGATTCGCCACTCGTCATTCCCGGTCATAATGATTTCATCGTCGGTGCGAGGGGGCACACACGAGTCAATGTAAAGCAGCCTACCGTGCGCGGAGTTATCAAACCGAAATGTTCGCGGGAGGCTCCAGTTACTCGGCATCACCATGATCCGCAGAACCCGCAAGTTGGGTCCGAATCCGACACGAACATGTTCTCCGGCGTAGTCCCTCCCGGCTACACGCAGACCTAATTTCGACCGTCTGATATGTCGGTCGAGTTGTTCCCGCAGACGGCGTTCCGAGCAAAAGTACGACTTGACCTCCACTACACCTGCGACGAAAATACCAGGAACCGCATTCGGTTTATGATCATTGATGAGCACATACAAGTCAGCACCCTTGAGAAGCCCTTTTCCTCTTGGCCGATGCACGCCCAGGACATCGCCAACATAGAGCAAAGCGTCTGCGGGCAGTTCGCTGTCCCGCTGAAGCTGCTTCAACAGACGCACGCAGGCGTTCACCGCTAGTAACTCTGTAACCGCACCTTTGAAGCAGTTGACCATGTGCGAGTAGATGAACGTGATGACCGAGGCGACCTCAGCGTCGGAAAGGCGCTCATCGATTAACTCCCTTGGGATTGTCCCTGTGTCCTCGTAAGGACCTTTAAGCAGGAACTCCTGGAACAGTGGTCCTCGGTGATGTGTCTCAATTGCGTTAATGGTTCTGGCCAGGGCTTCCCGGAAGATAGAGAGTGGACTGCTCCTCTTCGGGAAAACAACCCCTGACCTCAGTGCAGTTTGAAGCCCAGATTCAAGATCACTTCCTAAATCAGCGCCGACAATCTCGAAGCTGACGGTATCAGCCAGCGTCGACGTATTAGAGATCATGTTCTTCACCATACGTCTAAGTATCTAACGATACGCTCAGGAGCGACCCGTTAGCGGCGTCTCCTGGAGATAGATGTTATATAATTGGAATATAACTTAGGGATCAATACGCAAAAAAACTTTTGCTTGGTTGCCATCAATATCCCAATACTTTGGGTACTTTGGTTTAATTTTGCCGTTTGAGAGTGTATATGCAAAAATCTCCTTTTCAACATCAGCTAAAAGCTTCAATTTTTTAAAAGCAAGATCTTCAAGTTTTTGCCTGTCTTGTTCTATACCAGGATTCAGGTGGTGATAATCGTCACGCCTTTCCCATATCATTGAAAAGGTGTTTTTTATGTGTTCATCAATTAACTTTCGATTGGTTAATGTATCGACATTCTTGTCAAAATCTTTTCCTGGTTTGAAATGGTTTCGTTTACATATAAATCTGACTAAGGCTTCGGCTACTGCTTGCGCCAGGGCTATACATCCATAGTAGTGACCATCTCTAAACAAGAGGGTAACTTCTGATGATACGGGCGCAAAATGCGTCTCTGTAACCACGGCATGCGGCTTCACTTTCAAATAGCGATCGACTCTTTGTTGAATTGTCCCATCAAAATCCTGCCTAAGAGATTCCTGGATATGTATTTTTTCGATATCAACTCTTTTCATAGGGCATCTTTTGCTAAATCATAGAATATCCTCTTTGTCACTAACCATCTAACATAATAATACCTGTGGCAGAGCTATACACCACATACTAATAGTCCCGCCTACGTCTTGTAAATCGGACTACGGCGGATAAACGTTAGATTTTGGTGGGCTACAAGCCCAGCCTACATTCTCTTTTTAGACAAGATTAACAGGATTGTGTTTTTGGGCATGTTTTATCCTGTAAATCCTGTCCCCAAAATACAAATCCTTATACATTTTAATTATACTTGTTTTGGCAAAAACTGCAAGACTAAAAGAAAGCGTTTAGTGGGAAGCGTATAGAGATTGCCGCGGCCTTCGGCCTCACAATGACTGGCTTTGAAATAATTTCTTTCTCTGTGTTCCCTGTGTTCTCTGTGGCAAAATAACAGAATACTTCAGAACCTTGTCTCTGGTTTGACGCCTCGCTGAACCCTGATGAAGTCCTCGACTTCGTCGCCTTGCCTGACGAGCTGGCCAATTTCAGTGAAGATCTTTGGGCTAACCCATCGCCAGTGCTCGGCGTGGCCATCGGCGAAAGAGAAGTTACAGCCCTGCGAATGTCGGCCGGCCGGAAGATCCCACCACCGCGGCGGCTCCTCGGCAAACTTCCAACCCCGGGGCGGGATACCGAAGAGGGAATCGAGGATACAATCCTCGTGGACACCAACGAAGAAGATGAGCTCCGATGGCGCCGGATCGTCGATCTCGGTTTCCTTGGTAAAGCTCGGGGGGAAGATAGCCTTGCCAATATACGGCCAGCCATTGATGGATTGGCTCATGTTGTAGCTGCGCGTCCGCCGAAGATTCAGGATTTTACCTTCCTGCGTTCGCACCCGCGCCATGTCGGACGGACACCGATAGATGTCGGTTGATGTGTTGTAAGTAAAGAGCAGTCCGCGTTCGATATTCTCGGTGGTGGTGTCAAAGGGCGCCAGCCCGGCACACCATGTCAGATTTTCGCTGAAGCCGAGCGAAGGCGCTCCGGTGGTGATGTTATAAACGTATCGGTTAGGCGGCAGGAAACCGTCGTTGTCCAGCGAATAGAGTTTTGCACAGATCTGAAGCTGCTTCAGGTTACTTAGGCATGCCACTTCTCGAGCCTTCTCCTTGGCCAGAGAAAGCGCCGGCAACAAGATCGCAATGAGAAGTGCGATAATCGAGATGACGACCAGGAGCTCGACCAACGTGAAGGCCGGGCGATGCCGTTCGACCAAGGAGCCGGCAGCAGTGCCATCCCTCGATTCCGATAGCTCGTCGAACACAATTGGCCTCTTAGTTCGATGTCGCATCCTACACCAAATACCCAATCTTTGTTCTTAGACTACATCATAACACATTGCAGTTGTAGGTCAAGCAAATACTAAATTAAAAATGTGTCCGTAATATATCAGGCAACTAAAAAATCAAGAACTTCGTGAAGTTTAGCCGTTGCCAGGCAGGTACAGCTATCGGCTGCTCCGTAGTACATCCAGAGCTCATCGCCCCGCACTAAAAGTCCCGTCGGAAAAACCACATTAGGTGTCAAGCCGGACAACTCATAAGGGGCCTCAGCTTGAAATATCCATTTGCGTGAGCGAGCGATAACTTTGTGAGGCCTATCCTTCTCCAACAAAGCTACGCCGGCACGATAAACCAAATGGCCGCCGTAGGCTTTAACGCCGTGGTAAATCAACAGCCAGCCTTTTTCGGTCAGTATTGGTGGCGGCCCTGCACCAACCTTAACTCCGTCCCAGGCGGCACCGGCAAGCTCCGGCAATACGCAGTGCGGCTCGCCCCAGTGCACCAGGTCTGGTGAATAAGCAGACCAGACGTGCTCAATGCCGCCGGCATCCGGGCGGTGCAGTGTCGCCCATCGGCCATTAAATTTCTTTGGAAATAGCACCGCGTCTTTATTGTTGGGGGCAAAAAGTAGTCCAATCCGCTCGGCGCTGGCCAGGTCTTCGGTGCGGGCCAACGCTACTGCAGCGCCGGTAGGCGAGTAGGCAGTATAGGTGATATACCAGCGTTTTTCTTCAGGTAAATATGTTATTCGCGCGTCCTCACAACCCCACTGCTCATACCGCCAGTTTGGCTCGCCAAAGCCGAGTATCGGTTTGGGTTCGATCTTCCAGCCGCCGACGCCGTTCTTGCTGCGTGCTACATGGATGCTCGAATAACCGCCGTGGTCCTCAACCCGAAGCAGCAGCACAACATCATTGCCTTGCTCGGTAGCGCCGGGATTCAAAACGGCTGCGGCTGGAAACGGCAGGTCTAAAGGCGAAATGATCGGATTATGTGGGCATCGCTCGAAAAGTCTTGTCTTCATTATGACAGCTCCATTTAAGGCATCAATCTCCGTTTTCTTTTTAGCGGCGATATCCTGTAATATATTAGTATCCTCATAATTTACGACTTGTCTCTTTTATAAATTATGTTTCTATTAGTGGCTATTATAATCGGTAATTCTGGTATAAAAAAGCCTATTAGGTGGTAATTATTGCTTGAATTTATTGGAGACTTAGTTTTTTAATTCATTGAGTAGTGACAAAAAAGCATGATGGATCGGTTGAAATCAAAATTTCTTGGCAGTTTAGCTGCTATGACGATTGGTCTTTTCTATTACGATGATCCAGAAAAGTTAAGATATATTGCTTGTCAATCGAGCAAAATTATATATAGGGATTATATTGAAGACCTTGCTGAAAAATTGTGGCAGATGAAAACGTCAAAGGAGACTGAGAGATGAAGGCCATGATACTTAGGAGAATTGCACCAGTCGAAGAAGAGCCTTTAGAATTAGAGGATTTGCCAACGCCTCAGCCTGGTCCTGGACAAATTCGAGTAAAAATTTCTGTGTGCGGCGTTTGCCACACCGAACTTGATGAGGTCGAAGGTAGGCTTCAGCCGAGATTACCGATAGTTTTAGGCCATGAGATTGTTGGAAGTGTGGAAAGTCTCGGCTATGGAGCAAATAAATTCAAATTAGGCGACCGTGTGGGAATTGCCTGGATAAATTCTGCCTGCGGCAGGTGTCATTTTTGTCGGGATGGAAACGAAAATCTATGCTCAGAATTTCAAGGCACCGGCTGCGATGCAAATGGCGGATATGCCCAATATACTGTCGTCTCAGAAGATTTTGCATATCCGATCCCAGATAGAATTTCCGACTCCCAAGCAGCACCGCTTTTGTGTGCGGGAGCGATTGGCTACAGAGCGCTTAGGCTGACTAATTTCCGAGATGGTCAAATCCTGGGTCTATTTGGTTTTGGAGCTTCCGCTCATATTGTGATTCAAATAGTTAAATATAAATACCCGAATTCCAAAGTTTTTGTTTTCACTCGACCTGGCCAACAAGAACACCAAGATTTAGCCGGAAAATTAAGTGCTGATTGGGTTGGAGCAACAGGAGACAATCCGCCGGAAAAGCTTAATTGTGCCATTGATTTTACACCTGCCTACAAGCCGATTGTTGAAGCCTTGAGGGCGTTAGAAAAAGGAGGCCGCGTAGTTGTAAATGCAATTCGAAAGGAAAAAAGAGACAAGGATAATCTGCTCAACATAGATTATCCTATCCATCTTTGGATGGAAAAAGAGCTAAAAAGCGTAGCCAACATTACCAGAAGTGATGCCGAGGAATTCCTACCTCTGGCTGCAGAAATCCCAATCATTCCTAATATTCAGGAGTTTAAGCTGGAGCAAGCCAACAAGGCCCTACTTTTATTAAAGCGGGGGAAAATCCAGGGTGCAGGAGTGTTAAAAATGCCGGAGTAAAAATCAATAGAACCTGCGGTAAAACCGCAGGCTAAATATTTAGCCCCATGTTTTACGTGGGGTTCCCTCTGGGAATTAGAAAGGTAGTACATAATGGCAGTCAACTTTTATAAGGAACCAGAACTTAAAGATTCGATTATGTTATGCGGCTGGCCAGGGATTGGAAACATTGGGCTCCTGGCGATAGATACTCTCAAAGGCCTATTGAGGGCCAAAGAATTTGCAGAGCTCGAACCCTGGGATTTCTTTGATCCTCAAAAAGTCTCAATTGAAGGAGGTTTGCTGAGATATTTGGAGTTTCCCAGTAACAAGTTTTATTTTCAACAATTTAAAGACAGGGACTTGATATTTTTCATTGGCCAGAAGCAGCCTACAGAGGGCAGAACAAAATATGCACAAGGTCAAAAGGCTTATGATATGGCTAATTTAGTTCTGGATGTGGCGGAAAAGTTTGGCTGCCACAGAGTCTATACTTCTGGAGCAGCCGTAACCCAAATTCACCACACCTTCAAGCCAAGGGTTTGGGTAGTGCCAAATAATCAAAAATTAATCAAGGATATTAAGCAATATCGAAATACAATTTTAATGTCAGAAATCGAGGGAAAAGGCGATCAAGGAGTTATCACCGGCCTAAACGGGCTTTTGTTAGGAGTAGCTAAAAAGAGAGGATTGGAGGCTGTTTGTTTAATGGGTGAAATACCTTATTATCTTCAGGCAGCTCCTTGGCCCTATCC
The DNA here is from genome assembly GCA_964397675.1 of uncultured Pirellulales bacterium. Taxonomy (GTDB): domain Bacteria; phylum Planctomycetota; class Phycisphaerae; order Sedimentisphaerales; family Anaerobacaceae; genus CAYNKI01. The sequence continues at coordinate 15,171 of CAYNKI010000018.1, read as the reverse complement.
TAAAGCTTCGAAATCTGTTCTGGAGATTTTCGCTAAGATTCTTGATGTAAAACTTGACCTAAGCTCGCTGGATGAATTTGCTCAAAGAATAGAGCGAAGCATCGAGGAATTTTTGGAAAGCCTATATCGCACAGAGGCAATGCCTCCTGAGGTAAGAGATGAAATTGAGAAATTAAGGCATATTGAACTGACTGGGCCAGGGCCCATAACCGAAGAAGAGCAGAAAAGAATAATGGAGCATATCGACGAGCTTTTTCGACCAGGGAGGCCGGACCGATGAAAAACATCTTTAAGTTTTCTGAGCAATTTAAGTTTGAAAATCCATCCAATTTGGCAAGCTCAGGACGGGTTTTGATTGTTGGCTGGAACAAAGATGCCGGCCAACTGAGCCCAAAGGTGATTGAGTACTTAAATAAAAAAACGAAAAGCAGAAGTTTTTGTGAAGTTGAGTCGGCAGATTTCTTCTCATTAGCAGGAGTGACCATTGAAGAAAATATTGCTCAGTTTCCAGAGGTGAAATTCTACTGCGGCCAAAGAAAAGACCTGGTGATATTTAAAAGCAGTGAGCCTGCTTTTGAGCGACACAGATTTTTAAATGACATTTCAGATTTTGCTCAGCATTACTGCAAAATAAAAAACCTCTACACCATCAGCGGAACTGTTTCTTCAATTGCCCACACCGATTCACGGAAGATACTGGCAGTTTTTAATCAACAAGAGTTTCAAAACCAGCTTGCCGGTTTCGGCCTGGAAGATATGAACTGGGAAGGAAAACCCGCTGTCAGCAGTTATCTTTTGTGGGTAGCCAAGAAGAAAGGTATCCCCGGCGTTAGTCTCTGGCCACAAATACCATTTTACTTAGCAGCCGGTGAAGATTTTCAGGCCATAAAGCTAATCCTGTCTTTTCTGGATAGAAGATTCAATTTAGAGATGGATTTCAAAAAACTGGATGAACAAATCACCGAGCAAAACAGAAAGATAGAGCAATTAAGGCAGGAAGACCCAGAAGTTAACAGACACATAGCAACCTTAGAGAGCGGGCTTTCATTAAGCGAAGAAGAACAATTTGAACTAATAAAGGAAGTAACCGAGCTTTTTGAAAAAAGAGACTGATACCGCCTATTATTTTTCGCCGACGATGAGTTTTTCCGCTTCGCTCAGAAAACTTTGTGCTGTCTTGTCTTCGGCAAATTGCTCGTCCTTACACAAATCCCGCACTCAACTTGGGGGGCTTTCGCGGTTTGACGGGATTCGTATCACTTGAGGGGCTCCGCGGATTCCCAGAGTTTTATAATGTTTTCCCAACATCCTGCAGCAATGGTTTTGCCGTCCGGACTGAATGCTACTGACGTGAACGAGACAGGACCAATCTTGCGCTCATGCCCGCGAAAATACCCGCGAAAATACCCGCGGATGGTCATCAATTCGGTGCCGGTTGCCGCATCCCAGAGCTTGATTGTCCCATCAAAGCTTCCCGATACTATGCGCTTGCCGTCCGGGCTGAAGCTCACGCCGTTAATAGATTCCTGATGCCCACGCAAGGTCATCACTTCGGCACCAGTTGCCAAATCCCACACCTTGATTGCGGTGTCCCCCAAACTGCCCGAGACGATCCGCTTGCCATCCGGGCTAAATGCTACCGAACGGACGAAGTCGCTGTGCCCTCGAAGTGTCATTACTTCGGCGCCGGTTGACGCATCCCACACTTTTATCGCTCCATCGCTGCTTCCCAAGACGATTCGCTTGCTGTCCGGACTGAAGATCACGCGTCTGCCACAAGGCGCGCGAAGGATCATCAGTTCCTCGCCAGTTGCTGCGTCCCACACCCTGATAGTTTTATCTTCACTGATTGAGATGATGTGCATACCATCCGGACTGAATGCTACTGACCAGACCTCATTCTCATGCCCAACGAGGGTCATCAATTCGGTGCCGTTCGCCGCGTCCCAGACCTTGACCGTTTTGTCCCAGCTGCCCGAGATGATGCGCTTGCCGTCCGGGCTGAATGAAGCATCTAAGACCCGATTATCATGCCCGCGGAGCGTCATCTGTTCGGCCCCTGTTTCCACGTTCCAGACCTTGATCGTTTCATCTCCACTCCCTGAGACAAGTCGCTTGCCGTCCGGGCTGAAAGCTATGGAAAAGACCGCTCCTCGGTGCCCACTGAGTGTCACTGCCTCTGCCCTGATTGCAGCGTCCCACACCTTGATAGTTTTATCTCCACTGCTTGAGATGATGTGCATACCATCCGGACTGAATGCTACTGACCAGACCTCATTCTC
>CAYNKI010000018.1:0-12789 GCA_964397675.1 uncultured Pirellulales bacterium | reverse complement strand
TGCTACTGACCAGACCTCATTCTCATGCCCAACGAGGGTCATCAATTCGGTGCCGGTTGAGACATCCCATACCTTGATCGTTTCATCGTTGCTTCCCGAGACAATCCGCTTACCGTCCGGGCTGAAGGCCACGTCGGCAACCCCAAGTTTGTGCCCACGAAGTGTCATTATTTCGGCACCGGTAGCCGCGTCCCACACCTTGACCGTCTTGTCGGAACTGCCTGAGATGATGCGCTGCCCGTCCGGGCTGAACGCTATTGACCAGATAACATCGTTATGTTGTCCGCGAAGTGTCATGACTTCGGCGCCAGTTACGGCGTCCCACACCTTAATTGTTTGATCCCAGGGCTCCTCCTCGATTGTCCAAGCCATGCTACCCGAAACAATTCTCCTGCCGTCCGGGCTGAACGAGACAGTACCAATCTTGCGCTCATGCCCGCGAATGGTCATCAATTCGTCACCGTTGGTAGCGTTCCACACCTTGATAGTTTTATCAACACTGCCCGAAACGATTCGCTTGCCGTCTGGGCTGAATGCTAGCCCAAACACCTGATCGCTATGCCCCCGGAGGGTCATTAGTTCGGCGCCACTTTCAGCGTCCCAGATTTTGATTGTTTTATCCTCACTGCCTGAGGCAATGCGCTTACCGTCCGGGCTGAACTCTACCGAGCTAACCCCTTCTTTATGCCCTCGAAAAGTCATTACTTCCTCGTCTTTATGCCCTCGAAGAGTCATTACTTCCTCGCCGGTCGCCGCGTCCCATACCTTGATTGTGTTATCCGCACTGCCTGAGACGATTCGCTTGCCGTCAGGGCTGACCGCCACCCCATGCACCTCATTGCTATGCCCCCGGAGGGTCATAACGGACTGGTCCAAGATATGGCTAAGTCGATGCCATTCCCACCCTCGAAGGTCGTTAGGACATGACTCTAATAGTGCGCGGACACGGCGTATGTCTGCCTCGCCGTATTTGGCATCAGCCAGTTGGATGCTATTCACGTAAAGGGCACGACGTAGTTCTTCGGCTCGTTCTTCTGCCAGTTTGCGCTGCTCCTGTGCGACTTTTTCCGCGTTCTCAGCACGAACCAGAGCCTGCTCAACTTGCTTCCGAGCGGTGGCCTCTTGCTGCCGGGCCTGTTCTGCTCTGCAGCCCATCAAGATACTGGCCACCAAGCCCAAAATTATCACAACCGCCAAGAGCACCGCGGTTGCCACAGAGCCGGCGTGTTTTCGCACAAACTTTCTGGCCCGGTATACGGTGGACTCAGGCCCAGCAATCAGAGGGCTTCCAGTAAGGTAGTTCTGAATATCGTCGGCCAGCTCAGATGCCGACCGGTATCTTCTTGTTCGATCTTTTCGTATCGCTTTCATGGGGATCCACTCCAATTCTCTGTGAAGACGTCTGGTTAATGTGATGATCTGTGTTCTACGGCTTTGAGCAACTGCTTTGGCCTTATCGCCTAAGCTCGTCAGTCGGGCGCTTGGTGTTCTTGGCTCCTCTTCGCAGATTACCTGTTGAATGTGGTCAATCCCACCTTCGCGAAGCCTCTTGGCATCGAACGGCGGTACGCCGGCCAGTAGCTCGTAAAGCACCACCCCTAACGAGTATATGTCCGAGCGGGTATCGATGTCTTGGTAGGCCATCTCGGCCTGTTCAGGGCTCATATACTCGGGTGTGCCGAGCAACTGGCCCCGCTCAGTGTACGATGTCTTCTCGGTCAGCGGCTGCGTGATGGCTTTGGCAATCCCAAAATCAATAATTTTCGGCACCGCCTTATCACCGTGAACAGATACTAAGATGTTTGATGGCTTGATGTCCCGGTGTATGATTCCTTTTTGATGTGCGTGATGGACGCCTTCGCAGACCTGCTCAAACAACCTCAATCTTTGTTCAATATTGAGCTTGCGCTCATCGCAGTACTTGGTGATGGACATACCCTCTACGTATTCCATAACAAAGTAGGGTCGCCCAGTCTCAGTTGTTCCTGCGTCGAATACATGGGCAATATTGGGATGCTCCAACACGGCCAAAGTTTGACGTTCGGCTTCGAAACGGGCGACAACCTGTTTTGTGTCCATGCCGAGCTTGACGATCTTCAACGCAACACGGCGTTTGACCGGCTCTTTCTGCTGGGCTAAATAGACCAGACCCATACCGCCTTCACCAATCAATTCCAGCAGCTCGTACCGACCAACCATCGTGTCAGGCCCTTCGATCTTGGCAGTACTGTCAAGGGCTACACTTGCACCGAACACAGGAGCCTCCAGGAAATCCCCGGCTGCCTGGTGGGCCTTGAGCAGTGCCTCAACCTTTGCACGCAGATCAGCATCACTGCCGCACACTCTGCCCAGGTAGGCGGCCCGCTCCTTGCTATTTTGCTTTTCGAGTGCCTCCGAAAAGATCGCTTTGATGTCTATCGGCTTGTTTCTCATTGCATGCCTCCTTTACAAATTCCCCTCCATAGTACAATGCGATATTTGCAGCAAGAATGCGACAGAAAAAGTGAAATTTCGACAAGGTTTTATGTGAAAGCGGCGAATGTTACGGCAAGTGCGGTCTATCTACCTCGGTGATTTCCTTATACAGCCATGCCCGGGCGTAGGCCCAGTATCTATCAGCGGTCCGGCGAGATACTCCCAATATCTCAGCCGCTTGCTCGAGCGTCAGCCCCGCGAAATACCGAATCTTGACCAGGTCAGCAACAGCAGGCTCTTGCTCACCGAGTTTAGTCAGCGCTTCGTCCAGCGCGATAACGTCTTCTGGGGGCTCGCTAATGGCTATGTCGGCACTATTGAGATCGACTTTCTGCAGGCCACCGCCATGTTTGAGGCGATGCTTGCGACGTGCGTTCTCAATAAGGATGCGGCGCATGGCTTCAGCCGCCGCTGAAAAGAAATGTGTTCTGCCTTTCCAGGTCTGGCCTTCCGTACCGACAAGCCGCAGGTATGCCTCGTGTACCAGCGCAGTGGCTTGAAGCGTCTGGCCCGGTGGCTCTCGGGATAGCTTCTGAGCAGCAAGGCGACGCAACTCCTCATAGACAAGCAGCAGCAACTGGTCAGCAGCCCGAGCTTCTCCGCGCTCAATTGCGGTCAGGATGCGCGTAACATCATTCACACCCATTCCTACGGCCCGATTTCATATACTTTAGTTAACGGCGTGCTCTGATGGTTTTGAAGGTATCCTCGCCGCCGTTTATCAGATAAATCAAAGGCTGTGGTCTATCCACACCTTCAATAAATTTCGGTCGAGCTGCCCACGGTGTAACGCTCAATACACCCGTCAAATCCATCCAGTGCTGCAGTCGAGCCACCGGCAGGTCCCAGGTCATGTGGAAGTGATTGGCCGGCGGATACTGCTTATATTCGAACATGCTTGCATATTTCGGCACAACAAACGTGTGCGGCCAGGTTGGCGTAGTCAAATTGCACATCGCCTGGGCAAGTTCAGCCGGCACTTCAGTTGTATAGGCCTCATCCCAGGTCATACTAAATAATCCGCTGGCACTGCTATAGGCTAAACGCCCCGCGATACCTTCAATGCCGGCTGGTGTCATAAACGTCACTGAATTACCGCCGCCGGGAAAGTAGGATTCATCCGCCAAAGGCATCGCAATACCATCCATAATGTTTCTGATAGATGTCCCCGGTTCCGCTGCCCAATCGAATGCGGCACTTCCGGAATTGTCACCATCCACCAGGCCTTTGTTGTACCAATCTGCTTTTTTATCCAGCCCTTTCAGGCCAATCTTCTCAGCGAGCTGCCTGATTTCCCATGCTTCCCATACCTTTCTGAAGTCCATAAACAAAGGCGGATTCCCACCGGACAGGTACGTCATAGACAGCATAGTCAGAAGTCCCTGCACATCAGCCTCGGTGGCAAAAGGCAGCGGTGCCTTGCGGCCGTTATGGTCAAAAGTGCTATTAAAGAATGACTCCATCGCATCAGCTACCGGCAGCGGAATACCTCGCATGTCGCTGCCCCATTCCAACTGACTCATAAAACCGCCGCCGACCGCATTCAAGTCAGCCATCAAGTCACGAACGATTAAGTACATTGCTAAACTCATGTTGAATCGTTCGCTATCTGCTTCGTCTCGAAGCTCCAACCGTTTGCCGACATATCTGTTAATCCAGCCTCGCAGTGTCTTGAGCTCTTTTTCGTCATAGGCTTTTTTGTTCAGCATATCAGCCAAAAGTTTCATATCCAAGCGAGTGATTTCCAGACCAAAGGTATTTCTTGTAGGAATAATGTGTGCCAGGGCAGTTTCCATTCCCATCGAGTCATGGCCAAGAATCACAACTCTTCGTCCCCGCAAGCCGACAGTAGCCACCGCAGCATAACACCAGTCAATAAGATTCTTACCTGTCTTCTCGGTCATCTTGGGATCCATCCCGGTATCCGGCCAGGTCCCGACATTTAAGGCAGCCATTCGTCCGTATTGGCTGATAGCACCATTAAGCGCATGGGCATAGACCACGCCGGGCCTGGGGCCACTATTGCCGCAAGTGATATTTATCGGTGTATTCGGTGGAAACTGCTGCAGCAGCGAGATAGTTGTGAGCTGCGGAAAGGCCCAGCTGTCCGGCACACAAACCAAAATATCGACACCAGCTTTGCGAAACTGCTGCGCAACAATATCAGCCTGTGCTTCGCCATCAACCAACACGGTAGAATAAACGACCGGAACCGGTGTTTTATCCGGCATAACTACCGAGCCGCTGATTACATCAGCCGCCATTTTTGCGATATTCTGACAACGGACACGGCTCTCTTTGTCAATCCGTGGGTCAGACGTGGCAAAAACTCCAATAACAGGAATCTTCGGCGTAGCTTTTCTTATGACCGGCAACCGCACCATTTCAACTTTCTTTGCCATTTCAAATACTCCTTTCTTCCGCCCGAGGCGGATTGTTTATCGCCTTTTACGATTCTCGATTAACCATTTGCAATTTGCGATGGGTCTTCCAGCAGTTTTCTTACGAAGTCCAGGAACTGAGCTGCATACGCGCCATTAGTGACTTTATGGTCCACTGATAAAGTCATACTCATTAGTTTACGCACTAAGATATTACCATCATCCGGCACGCAAGTATCGGTTATCTGTCCGATGCCCAGGATGCTGCACTGGCCTGGTACCACAATCGGAATAAAAGACTCGACTCCAAAGGCACCGAGATTGCTGACGGTGATGCAGCCGCCCTCTAAATCTGTCGGTGCAAGTTTATTGCTGCGCGCCTTTTCAATCAAGACTTGGCTGTCACGCGCAATCTGCTTGATGTCCTTTTTGTTCACATCCTTAACCATCGGTGCGACTAAGCCGCCCGGCACAGATATCGCTAAGCCAACGTGGATCGCCTCGGCCAATTTGATAGTATCACCAGCCAATTGACCTGTCATAATTGCATACTTTTCCAATCCTGTCGCAACCGCCTTCATAATGAAATCATTATAGGAGATTTTGACGTCACCGGTTTCATTCATTTTTGCCCGCAATTCCACCAGCTCGGTGACATCAGCTTTTATAATCAGGTAGAAACACGGTATTTCCCGTTTGGATTTGAGCATTCTTTCCGCGGTTATTCGCTGAATTCTGTTTAGCGGTATGGTCTGGCCGAGTTTGACTCTTTCTTGAACCCCCGGCGTAAAGCCGGGGGCTAAACGCTTTTCTGCGTCGGCAGCTTCTTTTACATCTTGCTCGGTAATTCTGCCGGCAGGCCCTGTGCCGGCAATTGTTGCCAGATTTACGCCGAGCTGCTCAGCTAATTTCTTTGCCCGAGGTGAAGCCATAATTTTTCTTCGCTCGTCAGACGATTGGGTGGCAGCCTCAAAGGCCAAGCCTTTGGGGATGGCTGTCTCTCTACTTTTTAGCGAGTCGATAAAGCTTTGTGGTACTTCCTCATCCTTTTTACCCAAAACCATCATCGGCTCACCAACGGGCAATATTTGATCGACCTCAACAAGAATATGTTTTACAAAGCCATCAGCAGGTGACTCCATCTCCAGCGTTGCCTTGTCGGTCTCTATTTCAAAGATCACATCACCCTTTTTGACCTCATCGCCAACCTTGATCCTACAATCAACGATGGTACCTTCTTCCATTGTCTGTCCAAGCTGTGGTAATCTAACCTCTTTTGCCATTCTAAAATCCTCACTTTATTTATAAATCCGAAATTCGAATATCGAAATCCGAAACAAATTCAAATAACCAAAATCCGAAATTCAAAACATAAAGTTTTGGTCATTTGGACATTTGAATTTCGATATTGTTTCGTGTTTCGTGCTTCGGATTTAGTATTTCATATTCGTTATACAATTGCCTTAACAGCTTCCACGATTTTATCAGGACTGGGTATACTTGCTGTTTCTAACGGCTCACTCATCGGCGGTGGCGCATCGACCGCCGCGAGGTTGACCGGCGCTGTATCGAGATAATCGAAGCCGTGTGAGCCATCACTAAATTCATACTCCATAAGTTGGCCGGCTATCTCTCTGCCCGCACCGCAGGTAGGAAAGCCCTCGCTGACCGTGACCAGCCGGCCGGTCTTGTGAACCGATTCAGCTATTGTTTTTATATCCAGCGGCTTGAGCGTTCGCGCGTCGATCACCTCGGCTTCTATGCCATGCTGTTCAGCTAAGACTTTAGCTGCCTGCAAACAATACATTGCCATTCTGCAGTAACTAACGATGGTCACATCCTTGCCCGGCCTCTTGATATCTGCCACGCCGAGCGGGATGATGTAATCGCCTTCCGGAACCGGGCCGAACTGGCCGTAGGTCGCCTTATGCTCAATAAAGACCACCGGATTATCACTGCGGATAGCGGCTTTTAGCAGGCCCTTTGCATCGTAAGGCGTCGAGGGCATTACCACATACAGACCCGGTGGATGCATCAGCCAGGCCTCGAGAGATTCTGAATGATGTGCAGCTATACATCTGCCGACGCCACCTTCGGTTCGCAGTACCATCGGCACCTTGGCCTTGCCGCCGAACATATAGCGATTATAAGCGCCTACGTGGACGAGCTGGTCCATTGCTATGGTGACAAAATCGACATACATAATTTCAGCCACCGGCCTCATACCTCGAAGAGCTGCGCCAACCGCAGCGCCTGCAATAGCCGCCTCGGATATTGCGGTATCGATGACTCTTTCGGTGCCGAATTCTGCAAGCAGCCCGCGTGTGGCTTGATACGCACCGCCGTAAAGGCCCACGTCTTCACCCATCACGATGACATTTTTATCTCGTCTAAGCTCCTCGGCCTGAGCGGCCGAGACAGCCTGTCCAATCGTCATTACATCCATACCGAATTGAGATTTGACCACTGCTTTGGCCTGCTCGGCTGCTTCTTTCTTCGTTTTCGCAGTAGATGAAGCAAGGGCTGCCTCAAAGGCGGCTGTCGCTTCCATCACTTTTTTAGAAGTGGCCTTTTCAGATTCAACAAGCTCAGCCGGATACGTCTCTTCGACGTAAACATCTTTTGCCACGTCCGCAGGATTCGGCCAGGGACTATCTAAGCCGAACTTAGTCGCCGTTTCGATAGTATTAAATGCTTTATCTTTTATCTCATCCAATTGCACTTCCGTACGTAGCGAATCAGCAAGCAGTTTTTCTCTAAGAACAATAATAGGATCACGCTGGTGCCAGACTTTTTCTTCTGCTTTGGTGCGGTAAGCACGCGGGTCGCTTCGGCTGTGGCCATACCAGCGATAGGTCTTGGCCTCGATAATGGTCATCTTACATTCTTTCCTGGCTCTTTGGACTGCAGAGCATACTGCCAGAAAGACCGCGACCGCATTTTGACCATCTACAATCATAGCCGGGACATCATAAGCGGCTGCCCTTTCCGCGATATCTTCGATATTGCTCGCCCGCAAAGTTCCATTGACCTCGCTGCCGGAAAAAGGCACACTCATTCCATACAGGTTATTTTCGATTATTGCTACCAGAGGTACTTTCAGGGTCGAAGCCATATTCATTGACTCGTGGAAACTGCCGCAATTGGTCGAGCCGTCACCGAAGAATGAAAGCACGACCCTACCGTTTTTCTTGAATTTTTCCGCTAAGGCTGCTCCGACAGCGGTCGGCTGATTGCCGCCGACAATGCCGGTTGAGCCGAGATTGTTTTGTTTATCCACCTCAGCGATGTGCATCGAGCCGCCTCTTCCCTTGCAGTAGCCGGTCTCTTTGCCCATGAGCTCAGCCATCATATAATTCCAGTGATTCTGGCGGTCTTCTTCAGTGTCGGCGTATTTATTACCGATGGCGCCGCAGTGGCCGTGACCTCGGTGGGTTGAGCCGATCACATCACCACGTTCAATCGCAGCGATGGCGCCGACAGCGACTGCCTCCTCGCCAGCATAAAGATGTGAGGCGCCTTTGATGATATTCTGGCCTAAAAGCTCGAAAACCTTATCCTCAAAAAAGCGAATCTCATAAATCGTCCTGAGCCAATCGGTTGCATCTTCAAGCGTAACGATGCCATCTTTGATAAGCTCTTTGAGCTTCGGAGCCGGTTGTTTTCGTGTGTCCTCGATACAAAAATCCATACTAAAATCTCTTCTGAAATAAGCCTGTTACCTTAAAAAACGCTTTTTCTGGGCTGCTCATCCATCAATGGCGGACTAAAGAGAGGTAGTATAGCTGCTTCGCATGAAAAAACAACTAAAATTATCTCGATGCTGGTTGCTCGATCCTCGTAATTGGTTAATTGGTTAAATCGAACATGTACGTTTGGGCGTGTTTTGCACACCGTGACAAACTGTATCAGTGATTTGCCACTTGCCCCCCCGCTATTTTCATGCGAAATCTTTCCGATTCCCACTGGTTGATAAAGTCTCGCTCCTTCTTGGTAAGAGTTAAAATCCCGCCCATGCGATTCGCATTAGTACGGATGAAAATCGAATATGCTACGATGTCTCTGACGGTGGTCGCAATTTTCTTCTTCCCAGCCACAAAAAGTCCCACATCCTTAACCAGAAACGCTACAGAATGTTTCTCTCCCTTGTTGATTTGTGAAGTTAATCGGCTCGCAACGTCATAAGTCAGAAGACGCAAGTCAGAGGTCAGACTTCTCTGTCTTCTGCTCTCTGCTCTCTGTCCTCTGTCGTCTGTCCTCTGCCTTAGGTCCACCCACATTGCAGGCCCATTGGCATATACTAATTCATCCGGCGTCAAAACTCCCGATGAAAGCATTTTTCGCGCATCTGGTTGGCGCCAAAATGCAGCAATAGCACCGTCATAGAAATAGCTTATCGTGGTGTACTGACCTGTCGCCTCAAAATATGCCCTGCGAATCGCTGATTTCGCAGCGGTGATGTCTCGTGCAGCGGGGGGCTTGGTCTTGAGTCTGATGTCTTTAGTCTTGAGTCTTTTCAATTTGCTGTTGCAGCGATTTATTACCTGACGGACAAGCCGTAAAGCAGCATTAGGACTCTTGCCAGAAATCAAAAGTCCATGTTTTTCCAGAAAAAGATTGGCCGGCTTTTTGCCGAATCGCTTTTGATAATCATCAACTAACTTGGCTATTCTCTTTGCCAGCGTAAAGCCGGGGTTGGTATACGGAACCCAAAGCGGCGGCAGGCTTTCTCTTTTGAAAAGCTTCTCAACTTCAGCTTTTCCGTTTTTAGCATTTGCAAAAGCTCCCGCTGCGCTGGGATGCAGATGAATCACACACTTATCAAGAAAAGAATGTAGGTGTGCCTCTACCGACGGCCGAGCCCCACCAGTAACTTTATCATCACATGCAAGAAGCAGTCGGTTTACCACCTCGGTTTCCCTTATCTGGTCATCAAGCGTCGCTATTGACTTATCTTTGATAATTGACAAAACCGGCTCCAGCCGCATCCGCCGCCAGCCACGTTTGGCATTCATATCTTTTAAGGCTGTCCCGCTGGCCTTGATATACATATATTTTCCATCGGCTGTTTTAACCGAGGTATTGCCGCCTCCTCCCTGAACAAGCGTGCTGTCCTTGCCAACTGTGTTTGATATTCTTATCAAATCTGTCAATGCTCTATCCATTATATTACTTTCCTTTTACTTATGGTGCATCATTCCCATCCACCATTCTTTGATTAACATTTTTATATGCTCTACCTTTTCAGTATTAGTAGCAGCTAAGTCCTTAGTTTCATTCGGATCTTTTGTGACATTATATAACTCTGGCCTGGTTCCTGTATCATTTCTGCCAGAAGGTTGAATTAATTTCCATTCGCCTTCAATTGCATAAGTATACTTAAGACTGGTGAGCGGCTTGTCTATATCAACTGCATCATGAGTGTAAGCTGCGCCGAATATAGCTTTCCTGTTTTTCAAGGCTTTTGTATCAAGCAGATTTACCCCCTGCATATCATTCGTTGGCTCAAGACCACAGGCTTTTAATATGGTTGGAGCTAAATCAATACTGCTGACTAATGTAGTTTTGTCAATCTTAGGAGTAGTATGACCAGGCCATTTAACCATAATCGGTGTTCGAACACCGCCCTCGTATGGGGTTCTTTTAGACCTTTGGGCGTAACCTTCTTTATCTGATTGTTGGATCCAACCATTGTCACAAACATACAATATTATAGTATTCTCTGCTATGTTCTTCTTATCAAGGTAATTTAAAAGCTCGCCACAGGTCTCATCGAGCCATTCACAATTCGCCCAGAACCGGGCAATATATATGGAATTAGTTTTTTCACGGTATTTTTTTAACAATCGCTCAGGAGGATTATGAGGCCGATGCGGTAAAAAAGGAGCGTACCATATAAAAAATGGTTGATTATGCACACTATCAATAAAATCGTAAATGGGTTGCATTGTTTTGCGACCAATATCTAAACCGTTGTCGCCATGCCGACCTCCTTTATCAATATCACCATGCGTCATCCCGTGAGTAAACCCTCCATGACGGTAATTGCCCATCCACCATTTCCCAGTTTGCAGGCTCAGATAACCCAAATCCTTAAGTCTCTTCGGCATAGCTGGCGCCAAATCGAAGTTAGCAATCATACCTTCTCTCTGCTGCCGGCGCTCTTTTGACCACTCTTTGGGATTAAATTGAGTACCTTTTCCATCGTAAGGTGGATCATTACTGGTAATCTTGTGCTGATGTGGATGTAAACCTGTTATAATAGACGCTAATGAAGGACAGCACAATGGGGCAGTTACATACCCTCTGGCGAACACCACACTTTCCGAAGCTAATTTATCCAAGTTAGGCGTCTGAATGGTTTTATGTCCCATAAAACCGTAATCTCCCCATCCCTGATCATCCGAAATAATAAGCACTATATTTGGTAATGATTTTCGTCTTTTCCCTACACAGCCCAAAAATATCATTCCTGCTGTGCCTGCTGCAATTCGATGAAGAAACTCTCTTCTATTTAAGGATTTTCCAGCACTGTCCTTTATAAGCCGCCGACGTGATAATATTTTCGTTTCCACAATTCTATCCTTATATAATAGAGCCTTATCCAATTATTCTATCGTGGTGTCGCATCGGGTAAACCACCGTCCACGGGAATTGTAGCACCGGTAGTAGGCGTTTGATGCGTCACAAAAAACAGTACCGCATTAGCCACATGCCGTCCCGTAATCATGGCTTTGAGTAGATTTCTGTTGCGGTAATACTCCTGCAATCCCTTTTCATCGAGCCCTCTGGCCCGCATTCGGTCTGGGCCGATTTGTTCCCACAAGCCGGATTTGTATTTACCTTCGGAAAATACTCCATCCGGTGCAACCATATTAACGCGAACGCCGTATTGCGCCAGCTCAATACTGGCGATTCGGCCCAATTGGTGACAGGCCGCCTTGGTAGCGCTGTAGGCACCGAAGCCGGCACCAGGCGAGGGGACATTCTTGGTAGAGATAACAATAATATCGCCGCCGATTCCCTGCAAAATAAAAAGCCTTGCCGCTTCGGCAAGTGTTAGTAGTGCTCCTTCCACATTTACTTTTTCCAGCTTGCGAAAGGCATCGAGGTCCATATCTTTCAAGAATGCAATCAGCGGGATGCCAGCGTTAACCACCACAATGTCGATACCGCCCCAGGTTTGAACGACGCTTTGGAAACCTCGGCTGACAGATTCCTTGTCAGTAACGTCGATAGGGACACCTACGATGCGCTCAGGGTTCGCCGAGTCGGACTTCAAGTCAGCTACAAAATCATCAAATTTTCTGCCGGGAAGATCGGTTGCAACCAGATGGCAGCCGGCCTCCAGCAGTCCCCGGCAGACTCCGTAACCAATAGCCCCTGCAGCGCCAGTCACCAAAGCAACTTTATTCGTAAGAGGCAAATCAGGATCTTTCTGCCTCTGTTCGATATAAAGAATTCCCAGGCTGCGAAGACATATAATTTTAGGTTTTGCGTTGTGCCGTTCCGAATAATCTGAAATGGCATCCTTTAATTGTTTACGGAGACTCTCTGGGGCGGCATCATAATCTATAGCATCTAAAAAAAGTGGCAGCTCCTGACTTTTAGTCAGGGACGCAGGAAACTTTTTAGCTTCGGCATTTTTCGCAGAAGCGGCAAAATCAATGGCTTCTTTAGTTATTAATGATTTCAAAATAACAGGCTTAAAGGGTAAATCCTGCTCACCTGTTGAATCCGACAAAAGCCCACGGACAATCGGCATTATCTGAGCCAATTGTTTATCTAACACAGCATCGTTCATTGTTTTCCTGATCCTTCCGCAAGACGCTCTATTCGCTGAGCTTGACAGCCGTGCCGTAAACTAAAAGTTCAGCGGCACTTCCCACAACACTCGTAGTCATATAGCGAACATTGATTATGGCATCGGCTC
>CAYNKI010000017.1:0-25673 GCA_964397675.1 uncultured Pirellulales bacterium | reverse complement strand
GCCGCATGAAAAACACGCACAAAAAACAAGAAGCTGACGGATAGTATTACGAATTAATAACTTAGTGAGAATTCGTGAAAATTCGTGGCAAAAAGCAAACGGTAAATTGAAAATAGAAAATAATAAATTAAAAGTAGCTGTGCTTATGGGTGGTATCGGCGAGGAACGTGACATCAGCATCCAAAGTGGCAGCTGCGTGGCCCAGGCATTAAGGCAAGCCGGCTTGAATGTAGTAACCGTCGATATTCACCCTAACAATCTGGATATACTCGAAGATAGTAGCATCGATGTATTCTTTATTGCGCTGCACGGCAAATTCGGTGAAGATGGCCAGCTTCAACAAATACTCGAAGATAAATCTCATTGTTACACCGGCAGTGGGCCGAGAGCAAGCAGATTAGCTTTTGATAAGTTGGCCAGTAAGAAGCTTTTTGCTAAGGCAGGTGTTACCACACCCAAAGTAATCAAATTTAACAGTCAGGCAAATGCAAAGGAACTTGAAAAACAACTGCTGCAGCTTGGCGACAAGCTCATAGTCAAGCCGGTCAGGCAGGGAAGCACCATCGGCGTCAGTATTGCTGATGATCCAAACTCGGCAGTAGCCGCTGGGCAAGAATGTTCGAGCAAATTCGGCGAATGTATGATTGAAGAATTCATTCCCGGCAGAGAAATTAGCGTTGGTATTTTGCAACATGAGGCGCTGCCGATTATTGAGATTAGAAGTAAAACCGGTTTTTACGATTATCATGCAAAATACATAGATGAGCAAACAGAGTATCTCTTCGATACAATTGAAGGGCCTGAATTGATAGCAAAGATTAAAACCTCGGCGCTGAGCTGCTTTGATGCGCTGGGCTGTCGGCACTTCGCAAGAGTAGATTTCATCCTGGGCAGTGATGCGATTCCTTATGTCCTGGAGGTTAATACTATTCCAGGTCTTACAACACATTCACTTGTCCCCAAAGCTGCAGCAAAAACAGGGCTATCGATGAGCCAGTTGTGTGTAAGAATCATCGAAGCGGCATATTCGTCGCTTGCGAAATCCCGCACCAATTGAACTGAGTCAGGATAGTAGGAAATTGATGTGAGCACAGATCATATGCCACCGGACAATTGGTGCGGGGTGAAGCGAGATACAAGATAATGGCGGTTAGAAGAGAAAAGAGAAAAAGCAAGACCAAGAGAATGGCATTTAAGCTCGGCACCTCTAAGAAAAAGTATAAAACAGATTCGCAGAGTCCGAGTTCGATAGGTATTCTGAAAGCATTGGCCGTGGTTGGTGTTCTTGCTGCCTTAGTAGTCGGTTTTGTCTTCTTGGAAAAGAAAGTTCCTCCTGCCAGTGGCAAAATCATTCCTGAATTAGCAGACACACCTGCCTGGGTTAATCAATCGCTCAGAGATAAAATTATCGCGGCTGCAACCATTGGCAGTAAAGATTTAAAACCCGATGAAAATGCCGCGCGTTCAATTCAAAATAATCTTGCGAAAGAAGTTACGTGGCTGCAAAACGTAAAGGTGCAAATCACTCATGACAATATTCTTATCAAGGCTGATTATAGAAAGCCGATTGCTTTGGTCAAAGCAGGTTTGAGGAAATTTTATGTTGATGCTGAGCTGGTCATACTTGATTTTATACCGATGTCGGATTTGCACATTGTGGAAGTAAAAGGTTTATCGCCAATAACGAAAATGCCGCTTGTGGGCAAAGTCTGGCAGCGAGAGGACCTGACTGCAGCAGTAGCTGTATTGGACCTGCTCGACCGGAGAGATCAAGAAGATCCATCCGTTAAGCCATTGCTTAGTCAAATCGACCGCATCGACATAAGCAATTTCAATGGCCGAAAAGACAGCAGATTTGCCCATATCATTTTGTACGCAAAGGATAATACCGAAATTATCTGGGGAGCTGAGATTGACGCTTGGCAGCGACATCTGGAATCTACCGATGAGCAGAAATTGGCCAAGCTTTATCACCATTATAAAGAATATGGCACGCTGTTAAATAATAATGTGAAATATATTAATCTGCGCGACCCGCAGGATACCATTCCTTTGCCTATTGATAAATATTAGTGAGAACCCCACGTAAAATCCGACTCCGGTACGGCTACGCTCGTCTTGGCGAAGCGCTTCGACGTAGCCAGGCCGGACTAGGGGTTAGCCTCGGCACCTGTGGCCGAGGCAGCCCCCGCCACAGGTGCGGGGGCTAATCGTTTTACCACAGGTTTTTATTCTGTTCAACGCCGTCGCAAGGTCGGCATAGCGGTAAGGGATCTGGAACTGTGCGCAGAGTGACTTAAATTTCTTAAGGACTGACTCGCTCAATTCACTTTGGAAATCTTGGTCTGCCTTGCAGCAGAAAATTCTGCAGCCGGCAAAGCGATATTCGTAAACGCTGCATTTGCCATCAATATTGTATGGACATCGGACGCTTACCATGGGCTTTATATTGTCTGCGCCCAGATTTGCAGCTAAATATATCAATTCCAGCGTAGTAACAAACAAACGGTGGTCAAAGCTATTGAAGTCACAGCACCGACCACAAGCATTGCAATTCCCTGCTAAGTCACTATGTTGGTGGATTTGAGAATCCAGCCAAGCGTAAATTTCGGCTACTTTTGTCAGGAGCCGCTTGTTTACTTTGACTTTTGCCACCATTTTTTGTTCTTTTTGTCACCAAGGCATGAGGAAGCTTGAAGTGACTAAAGTTAAAAGTGCCTAAAGTGACAGCAAAGCTGTCATTCTGAGCGAAGCGAAGAATCTCCTTTTCGTTGGCCAGATCCTTCGGCTGCGCCTCAGGATGACACGTAAGTGTTACTTTAGTTCACTTTAGCTCACTTTAGGCACTTTAGCTCACTTTTATTCACTTTGTGTCTTTGTGGCTATTTTTTTGATTTCTTCGATTTCTTCGTAACTATAGAGTCTGCCGCGATTGATGCCGGGACATTTTTGAGCTGTTTCGTTCCAGGCAGCCGCATTAGCTAATTTACTCGGCCAGAAAGGCCACATTCTGCACTGGCCCGGCCGAACAGGATAAATCATACATTTCCGTTGTCCACCACTTTCTTGCAGGAATATACAGTCTTTGGTAACGCGATGTTCAATAATAGTTGTTCGCAGCCTGACTCGCCTTAGAAACTTACGCCGCACCTCGCCAGTTGTCATTTTCAGATAATTTGCGATAAATTCAATCTCCGGCCTCGTGACCCAGATATAGCCTTCAGTCGGCCCGGCGCAGCACCTGCCACACTGCATACATTCAAAGTGCAGGCCTGCAATGTACCATGGTGTTTTGTTTAGTTTTTTAGTCATAGGATTGACAGTTTACCGCCTGAGGTCTATGGATTCAAGGCTTTGGAGATTGCCTCTCTGATTCCTTCTTTGGGGGCTTGATAACCCCAGCCGATTTCAGTTCCGTTTAGAAAGATGGCACGTGGAGTTTGATAGCGAAGAAGAATCTCTCTGTCATCACCACAATATTCGTTAAGGACGACAGAGTCTCCAAACTCAGCCACTACTTCACGGACTCGCTGGACCTCTCCAATGCTCGTTAGACAGAAGCTGTGCCAGAAAAGATCGACAACAACTTTATTGGGTACGGATTTGAACTTATAGTTTCGCTCGAAGAATTTCGGTGGCTTGGCTGATTCGTCAAACACCTTCCACAGAATAGCTATTTCATCTTTGTGCTGTACTACGCAAAAGCCGTATTTTTCGAAAAACGGCGCTGGCATAAACCAGAAGTCATGGTAGAATCCGACGACGGTTAGTGCTTTGCGTTTTTGATGTTTTGTTTCTTGTTCGGCTGAGGCTATTAGCGCCTTGCCAATACCTTTGTTCTGGGCTTTTTTCACAACCCCCAGACAGGGAAGAACCATCAGGTCTTCTCCCAGCGGGCCCCAGGGACAAATCTCTATTGGGATAAGATACATGAACCCTAGCAGATTGTCATCACGAAGGGCAACCTTTACTCGCAGACCTTTTTCGTAATGTCTCTTAAGCCATTGAAGCCTTTGCCGAGCATGGTCATCTAATTCATCTGATTCATTTACATGGGAGCAGGTTGAGACGAAATACTCATCGGCTCCCTGCATGTCACGGACTTCTATTGATGACATTTGATTGCCTTTCATCCATTATATTCATTCCACATAAAAGCGATATGGGAGCACACAACCTGAAATGAATTTTGCGGCTTCAGAACACAAAAACGTGACACCCTCTGCGATATCCTGTGGTGAAGTGTTTGTTCGCTCTTGCCAAGCAGTTCTATGCTCGGATTGCTCAACGGCTTCAGTCAGGGTTTCAATCGCCGAGACAGGGCCGGGGCCAATTATGTTGAAGGTTACGCCATTAGGCCATGTCTGCTCATAAGCCTGCAGCAGAGCTTGGACCCTGGCTGCTTTGCCGACATTATAAGGGTAAGCAGGTGAGTCATACGGAGGTGTCAAAGCTATTGCGACGATCCTGCCCCATTTTTGCTTATACATCGGTGGTAATACAAACGGCATCAGGTGGAAGATCGGTGCGATTTCCTGCCGAACATCTTCGATGGCATCGTCGGGATTGAGTTTGTCTATGGGGTCTGGATGCCAGCCGGCACCCGGATTGATAATACAAATATCGGCTTCACCAAACTGCTTAAGTGTTGCGTTGACGAGATTTTTACAGCCGTCGCTTGTAAAGACGTCGGCTTGAACGGCAATCGCGTTGCCGTCGTGACTTTTGATGTGGTCAACTATGGCATTTGCGCTGTCGGTACTGGTGCGATAGTTTACGACGACTTGTGCTCCTTCACGGGCTAAAGTCAGAGCAATACTACGCCCCATCCCACTGCCGGCTGCGCCGGTTACAATTGCAATTTTATCCTTGAGCTTCATTTTTTTCGTCCTTTTGTCAATTTGTCAGCAGCATTCGATATAATAATATTACCATTTCAGGACAGCTCCGGTGTCGGCGCTGGTGGCCATGGAGGCGTACTTGGCCAGATAGCCTTTCGTTATCCTCGGCTTGGGCGGCTTCCAGGCCTTCTTGCGTTCAGCAAGTTTTTCGTCGGACAACTTCACATTTATCTTATTGTTCGGGATGTCAATTTCAATTATATCACCATCTTTTAATAATCCTATGGGGCCGCCCACGGCCGCTTCGGGGCTGATATGGCCGATACTGGCGCCTCTTGTGCCACCGCTGAACCTGCCATCGGTAATAAGTGCAACCGATTCGACTAATCCCGCTCCAGCGATATAGCTTGTTGGCCAGAGCATCTCCTGCATTCCTGGCCCGCCTTTGGGACCCTCATAGCGAATTACCACAACGTCACCTTCTTTGACCTTGCCGGCTAAAATACCCTCGCAGGCCTCTTCCTGGCTTTCGAAAATAACCGATGGGCCGCTATGTGTCAGCATCTTCCCAACAACGCCTGCGGTTTTAACTACGCTGCCTTGGGGAGCGAGATTGCCTTTGAGAATAGCTAAGCCGCCTGTTTTTGAGTATGCTTTATCCAGCGGATGAATAACCTCTGTGTTTTTGATCTCGGTGTTAGCTATATTTTCGCCGAGCGTTTTGTCGGTTACCGTTAGACAATTTGTATTTAGCAGATTCGGTACTTTGCTGATTTCTTTTAGTATCGCGCTTATGCCGCCGGCCGCATCAACATCCTCTATATGGAATTCGCTTGAAGGTGAAACCTTGCATAAGTTTGGGCATTTTGTTGCGATTGAGTTTATCCGTTCAAGGTCGTATTCGATGCCGGCTTCACTGGCGATAGCTAATGAATGCAGTACGGTATTTGTCGAACCGCCCATGGCCATATCAAGAATAAAAGCGTTATCCATCGATTTTTGATTGATTATATCCAACGGCTTGATGTCCTTCTCGATAAGGATCATAATCTGTTTACCTGCTGTGTTGTAGAGCTCCTGCCGTTTCGGATCAACTGCAAGGATGGTTCCATTACCTGGCAGGGCTATTCCAATTGCCTCACAAAGGCAGTTCATCGAATTGGCGGTGAACATACCCGAGCAACTGCCTTGTCCGGGACAGCCTGTGCATTCAAGCTCTTTCAACTGCGATTCGTCGATTTTGCCGGCATTAAATCGGGCAACGCCTTCACCTATAGTGATAAGGTCAATGGCTTTTCCGTCATTCGTTTTGCCTGCTGCCATAGGCCCACCGGAGACAAAAATTGCTGGGATATTCAACCTGACTGCTGCCATCAGCATCCCAGGTATGATTTTATCACAGTTGGGAATACAGATGAGCCCGTCAAAACAATGTGCTCGTACCATTGTCTCGACCGAGTCGGCGATAATTTCACGCGAGGCCAGAGAATATTTCATACCCGTATGGCCCATAGCAATGCCGTCGCAGACTGCTATAGTATTAAATTCAAAAGCGGTGCCACCTGCTTCGCGAACAGCTTCCTTTACAACTCGGCCAACTTTATTCAGATGAACGTGGCCCGGCACTATCTCGCAAAAGCTGTTGGCAATTCCGATAAACGGTTTTTCAAAGTCGGCGTCACTTAATCCACACGCGCGAAGTAAGCCCCTGTGTGGGGCACGCTGAAAACCTTTTTTAACTGTGTCGCTTCTCATAATCTTGTTTCTCCAAAAACTATTGATAAAGTAACTCGAAAATCCGAATTTTTAATTTTAACCACTAATTAGGGATAAATGAAGAAAAATCGATTGTGTTTGGAAAGATAACTTGTATAATTAAAACTTAGATTCTTCACAAAAGAGAAATTTGTAGGGAGACAAATGTTGATGTCGAGCAAAATTTACAGTTTCATAGCGAGTGCTGTAATTGGTGCACTTCTTTTAGCGGCAGGTTGTGCCCAAACTGCTACTCTGGCACTGAAGTTCACACCGCAGGACTTAGCAACCTACCAGCTAGCAACAGAGGTGGCAAGAAGTATTGTATGGGAAGGTCCCTTATCTGAGAAGCCCAGCGCCTTTAAGGGCGGTCATACCGGCAATAGAATAGAAATGACCTTCACTGAGAAAGTGCAAAGCGTAGACGAAAAAGGCAATGCCATTGCAGAGATTACAATTAAAGAGCTAAAGTATTCAGCCAAAGTTAGAGACAATGCTATTTTGGACTTCGACAGCTCAAGAGAAAAAGACCAGAACCATCCTTTGGCAAAGTTAATCGGACAAAGTTATAAGATAGAAATCACACCTAAGGGTCAAGTTTCGAGGGTTATTGATGTAAACGAGGCACAAGCCAGCCTGCGGCGGGTCGGGGTCAGCTCTTCAGCCCATAAAACTGCTTTGAGGCTTCTTTCGATGGAGGCAATTAAACAGCGTCATACGATTGTGGCCCTTGCTGCTTCTGGTAAGGAGCAATTACATCCAGGTGACAGTTGGAGTGACATAACGTCTTTTTCCTTTGATATGATGGGATCGCAATCGTACCAAAAAATCTATACACTAAAAGAAATTAAAGACACGGACAATCGAAGGTTGGCCATCATAGAGATGAATGCCGTCCCATCTTCAGAAATGGCACAGGAGCTGCACAAAGAGCAGATGACCAGCTTGTTTTCAAAATTATTTGATAACACTCAAACATATACGGGCGAGCTAAGGCTTGATTTGACAACTGGCAAAATCGAAAGATATATTGAACAGCTACAGACCGAATGGATTGCTGTCGACCCATTAGGTGGCAAAGAATACGACATAGAACCTGCTGTGCTGAAAATGGCTGCCACTCGTCTCTACCGTATCGAAAGAATGGATTAATATGGATGGAAAGGAAGAAAATTGAAGGCTGCATCAATAATTTTTGTGCTTGTCGTCTTGAGTGTTCTTGCAGGCTGTAACGGTAATATCGCGGACAAAAAATTATTAACAGTAGATTTCCATGAGGGTCATACCTTGCAATACAAATTTGTCTCCGACAGAGTGACAAAAATTGACTGGGCCCCGGCAAGGAGCGAATCCAACACGAATAAAAGTATTGTTAACAAGTCTTCTGAGTTAATGGAGATGGTCGTCGCCTATACGCCCGTTGAAGTAAATCCATACGGGCTTACAACTATCAAGGCGACCTGTAAATCAGTAAAAGTGACGCGGAGTAAAGGCCCAAGCGGAAGAGCCGGGAAAAAAGATGCTGTAGAAAGTCTTGTAGGTAAAACCTTCACGTTCACTGTGGGACCAACAGGTAAAATGCAGGACAATTCACAGCTGGAGCAGCTAATCCAGGAAATCGGCAAAAAGGCCTTCCGACAAGACGAAAAACAGGGAAGAGTTAAAGAACCTGATATGATAGAGGATTTTATAGCCACCCAATATTTTCTCTGGGATTCGGTTTCCAGCATCGAAGATCCAGCCGAAGGTATCACGTTGGGCCAAACTTGGAGGTCTAAACTTCCCATACCTACCTCTATGGTGCTAAGATATGCAAGGGATGTTACCTATAGACTTGATGAAATCCGCCAGAGCGAAAAGGGGCAGCTTGCCGTGATACGCAGCTCTTATAAGCACGCTGAATCAGTTCCTCGCAACTGGCCAATACCATATTCCGGCAAATTCCAATTGAGCGGTCCTTCAGGCTTTTTAAGAACGCTTTCCAGAAGTCTCAACTTCCTGGATTTGCGGGGTCAGGGTGAAGAACTATTCAATATCGATACCGGCCGAATAGAGCAATACAATCAGAATTACAAAATGCAGTTAGAGGCCTCTTTGCCGCTTCCAGGCGCAAAACCGGTGATAACCATCAATCAAACTTTGAAAATGCAGCTTATAGAATAAAAAGTGACTAAAGTGAGCTAAAGTTACAAAAAATAATTTTAGGCACTTTAGTCACTTTATTCGAGCGAGATACGAATTATGGAACGCAAAAACCTCTGGGCACCGTGGCGTATGAAATATATTCAGGACTTGAGCAAAAACCTTTCTCAGGGAGATTGTTTTATATGTCGCAATCTTGAGAATCCGCAGGATGACGATAAAAACCTGGTGCTGTGGCGAACAGAAAAAAGCATCGTCATCCTCAATCGCTTCCCCTATAACAACGGCCATTTACTAATAGCACCAATCCGGCACATTCACAACCTTGACCGGGCAACCGATGAAGAACTTTTGGAAATGACTAAGCTGGTCAGAGAATCACAGAAAGTCTTATCTTTAGCGATAAAGCCTCACGGCTTTAATGTCGGGATGAATTTCGGCCGATGTGCCGGTGCGGGGTTGCCTGAGCATCTGCACATCCATATTGTGCCACGATGGGATGGGGACACAAATTTCATAAACGTGTGCAGCGATACCGATGTTATCAGTCAGAGTTTGACTGAGTTGCTTGATCTATTAAAGCAAGTAAGCAAAGAGAACAGCTTTCCCTGTTTATAAAATAGAATAAGCCACAGAGTCCACATCGCGGCCTCGGGCTTCGCCCGTCGGCCGCAACCAAAAAGTTCCTTCTGTAAAAATATCTCATAAATTCCTGTAAATAATGACATTACGATAAGCCATAAAAAAACGTGCACAAAAAACAAGAAGTTGAAAGATTGTAGTACGAATAGTATTACGAAAAAAATACCACCTACAGCGCAGGCGGACACCTTTAAGTTCCGTCTTGACGAGACACGAGATACGAATTCATTTACAGCTTCGG
This sequence comes from uncultured Pirellulales bacterium, assembly GCA_964397675.1. Lineage (GTDB taxonomy): Bacteria > Planctomycetota > Phycisphaerae > Sedimentisphaerales > Anaerobacaceae > CAYNKI01. Next base: position 16,052 of record CAYNKI010000017.1, on the reverse strand, counting down.
CCTACTTTTTCTTCTTCGCACATCATACCGGTCATCAACGAAGCCTAAAATGGAAAACGTGGCTAATTTATAACAAATCTAAGCTCCTTTGTCATGTCGAGCGCAGTCGAGACATCTGGCTGCGGACGATAATTCTCTTCCATACGAGACCAGGTCTCTCCGCTCCGGCCTGCCGTTGGCAGTCCTCCGGTCGAGATGACAGGGTCGCATACTGCATTTCATCCTTCGCCCCATGGGGGCTACGGAGAATGGACAAGAATCGGTCATTTCTCTTTGTCCACTCCGGCTACGGCTCGCGTCTACGCCGAGACGAGTGTGCCCTCTGTGGCTAATCTTCTTTGTGTCTTTGTGTCTTAGTGGCCAATCTAAAACTGTGTAAATCTGTGTCAAAATAGGTAAGATATTCGCGAATTTTCAATCATTTGAGCAGGGGGGTAAAAGCAAAAATCGGAAATTTTGAAAATTTTTTAAGTCGTTTGATAATAACAGGTTAACCCCGTTAATCCTGTAAAAAACACTCCAATTTTCGCATCAAACGTGCAGGTTCACGCTAAATACGGAGGGCCGTATTTAGCGGCCAAACTCGAAACTGGAGCGAAGTGGAAGTCCTGAGCTGAGTCGAAGGATCTGAATATCTCCGCAGGACACCTTACGGTATTTCAAATGCTCAAAAAGGTGACTGCATGGGCTAAAGACCATCCTACGAAACTGCAAAACTGTGGCAACAAATACTGTCATCTGTCATCTCATCAGCGGAGGGGCAAATCAAAGCAAGCGTTCACATCTTCGATTGGCTGGAATGCGTAGTCGTCTGGCCTGTGCTTTTGTATCGGCGGCTGCGCTACGGGTATGCCTTCCGACTGATTCGCATGGCTCAGCCCAGATACGCCAAGGTGGACCCGGCGGATTACAAACGACTGCGAGGATACGAATGGTTTTCGAAAAAGGGGACACGTAATTTCTACGCGGTAAGACGAGCGAGAGGACCAAAAGGAAGCAAGCTGGCTACGATATACATGCACCGTGAACTCATAGACGTTGCCGATGGATTGCTGATCGACCATGTAAATCAAGACAGCATGGACAATAGAAGGGCAAACCTCAGAGGCGCCACGCGAGCACAGAACATACGCAACAGGAAGAAATTCTCTAATTCAAGCAGCTCAAAATATAAAGGAATTTACCGGAGAAAGAAGACTCGCAAATGGGAGGTTCATATAATGTTCGAGAAAAAGAGAATACATCTCGGCATCTTCTGCGACGAAATAGAGGCGGCGAAGGCCTACGACCTGGCGGCAAGAAAGTATCACGGCGAGTTCGCCAGCCTGAATTTCCCTTAATTTCCCAGAAGGGCTGAGGGCAGAGAGAATTCAGAATGTAGAATTGCGAATGTCGAATTGCGTTAATAGTCTTTGACTTAACCGTCAGAGTAAGTTAACCTTGGAGATAATTTTTTGCCACAAAGACACTAAGGCACAAAGCAGACAAAGAATAAAGAATGATGAACATAAAACAAGGAATTTCGAAATTCATCATTTAGTATTCGATGTTCATTATTCGATTCCTTAGTGTCTTCGTGACTTCGTGGCCACTTTGATAATTATGAAAAGATTGCTTGTCTCTTGTTTTGGTCTTGGCTGGTTGCCGGTAGCTCCGGGGACGTGGGGCTCATTACCACCAACGATAATCTTTGCCCTGATGTGTCACTTTGGTACATCATCTTTGCTAATTTCAATCACTATGGCCGTATTGGCTTTAGCTGGTTCTGTTGTTTGTTTAAAATGTGCCCCGGCTTCAATAGCGGCAACCGGCAAAGTCGACCCGCCGGAGGTCGTAGCTGATGAGTTTACCGGCCAGGCGGTTACGTTTTTAGCTATTGGTTTTTTAGCCATAGAAACATTCTCTACTAGGCAAATCTGGGGCACCGCGGTGCTTGGTTTTTTGCTGTTTAGGGTGTTTGATATTGTCAAGCCCTGGCCGATACGAAAACTTGAAAAACTGCCAAAAGAATGGGGAGTTCTGGCCGATGATTTGATGGCAGGTATCTACGCGGCGATTGGCTTGTTGATTTGTGTCAAGTTGTGGATAAGCTGAATGAAAAAATAAAAAATAAAAATTGTGGAATCCACCACTTAAAGTTTTAAGTGCTGGATAACCTCCTCAATTTTGATATTTGCATTTTGCATTTTGATTTCTTAATTCTCGATGCAAAAAGATTATTCTACCCAGGTTGTTAGAGAACTTGAGCAGAGATTTCGTGCTGCCCGGTTGCATCGCCCGATGCGAGTCAAACGCTATGACGCAGACAGCGAACTTACCTTTCATGTGACAGGAGTTAGCCAGGCAAATACGGCCCAGGTGCATCTGATCATTGAAAAGTTCGTGGGCGGGGGTTTTGCCGGGCAGGTCTATAAAGTAAAGGTGTTGGGGATCGAGACTGAACACGAGAGACGAGGGACGAGGGACGTCCATCCCTTCGACTTCGCTCAGAACAGGCGTCAGTCATGTATAGAGGGCTTAGAGGTAGGCCGACTATATGCAATGAAGATTCTTGTTCCACCTTCGGCCTTTTCTCGGCTGTTTCGCAATTTCTTGTATTGGATTGGTTTTCAGGGACCATTCCAGCTTCAGGTCAATCCGACAGCAGCCAGAGCTGGGGCACTGTGGCAGAAATTTATCCGGCGTGCAGCGAAGACTCGATTTGGTGACGAAAATACAGTTGTAGATATTTATGCAACTTTCGTAGACAGCACGCTGGGAAGTTGTGGAGAACTGAGCGAATGGATTGATGGACGTACTTGGCTGCTGGAGGTCGATGAGCATCTGGATTTCTTGAAGCGCTGGCGGAGGCGCAGGCAAGTGAATGCAGAGAGGCTTGGTTCGCCGGAGTATCGTGCGAAGTACGAGTTTATGCATAAATTCGTCGAGCTTCTGCATGATATGGGAGCGTATGAGTTTGCCAGGCAGTATGAGTGGTCGACCGCCAAAAGTCAGCCGAACTGCCTGAAACGCCAAGGGGCTGAGAGTGATCCATCGGCGGGTTTGGTGATGGTCGATTTCAGGGCGGGGCTCGCACTGTTGCCATTTTTGCCGATGAGTCCAGGTGACTTCAAGCTGATAGTTCGGGGAGTTATGCGAGGCTCTCTGGTACAGTTCGACCGCGGCAGTGTCAACAAACTGCAGGCATTTGTGCGGGAGCATAGTGATGAGTTTGCAGACTGTGAATCCCGAAGTAGTTCGGGACTGGATGAGCTAAAAGCGGCTGAGCAGATTTACCGGGACTCGGTTCCGGATATTTCTCATAATCACATTCGGCTGCTTTACAGCAGACGACTGTGGTCGACGATACTGGATAGTGCAATAACTGGCTGGAAGGTGCGTAATCTTATTGACGAACATCATCAACAGAAGCTGGTAAGCGGTAGGGCTTTGACGCTATTGTTTTTTTTCATTGTGCCGATACCGCTACTCGGCGGCTTTTTGCTCAAGATTTGGGGTAGGCCCGATTGGCGAAAGCATTACGTTGCTATGCTGACGAACTGGGATTATTTGCTGCGAGCAGTACGGGCTAGAATTGCCGAAAAAGTCATCAACTGGCACAGAGCTGGGCGAATCAGCGCCGAACATGCCCTCAGAGTCGCAGAGAGCGTTTCGGGATTCCTGGGTCATTCGTTGTTAACCATCTTACCCGCGGGGCTGCATAGATTTTTGACCGACAGTCAGTTTAGAAAAGAGAAGCTGGCATATATTTTTATTCGGCCGTTCAAGCTTTACTTCAACCGCGAACTACGTGAACAATGGCTTCGCGATATGGTAACCGAAGGGCAGAAAAAGCATATCCTCAGCGCCGGCGACGCGAACATTATCCTTTCGCAGGTCAACGAGCCTTTTATACAAAAGTATCTCAAGAGCTTAGCGGTACATGTCTGCACTTTGCCGGTGACGCAGATCGTATCGGTAGCTGTGGCGTGGATTTATGCAGCTACACACCCGGAGCTTTCCAGAGCAGAAACTGCAGTGGCAGTGGCTGCTATTCTGTTCCTCTTTCAGGTAACGCCTATTTCGCCAGGTTCACTGGCTCGGGGGCTTTACGTTTTATATCTGGTAATACGTGAGCGGAATTTCAGGGACTATAATATTGCGGTGTTTTTAGGGTTTTTCAAATATATAGGTTATTTAGCATTTCCAATTCAGATGACGTATCATTACCCGACATTAGCGCGGTTCATGGCGGCGCACTGGTCTACTGGTGCGGTGCACATTGTTCCGGTATTTGGTGAGCGGGGTGCGTTGTTAGAGCACTGGGTATTTTGTTTGTTCTACAACTGGCCGTTAACGATACGGCGTCGAATGCGTAAGCGGGCTGAGATTAGAGCTTCAATGGAGACACGATTTTGGCACGTGGGTTTGTGTGCTGTTGTGGCGACAGCGATATTTGGGCTTGCAGATTTTGTCTACCTTAGCAATATTGGTAACCTGCCAGGGTTGAAGGATATTTGGTGGCTTATAGTAATTGTGCCGCTCGTTTGCGGTGTTGCGGTGACTTTAGGCTGTGGGGGGATGGCCTTGGGCAAACGTATTATCACCGCAGCGCTGTGTGGTCTTGTGGTGGGTGCTCTTTATGCAGCAACTTCGGCGATAATAAACTATTATAGCCCAGTTACAGCCGTTTATATTATAGCAAGCGGAGTGTGGCGCATATTCATCTTCACTATTTTATCAACTATTGGAGCAGTAATTACAGAACTGAAGCTGTCTGACCCGGATTTGGAAAATTAAAGTGAGCTAAAGTGAACTAAAGTGCCTAAAGTGAGCTAAAGTTAAAAAATTCCATAACTTTAGGCACTTTCAAATTCTTGCAGTTTATTTCTTGTCAGCAGGGTGGATTTATGCAACAATTATTGTTTAATCAAAATGTTTCGGACAAATCATCCTGTTAGTGACCTTAATATAGGAAAGGGTAATGGGAAAATGAGAACGGATTTCATTTCCTCGACACTGATCAAGATGGTAAATCATAGACACCTGAGGAAACTATTAGCAAAAAAATTTGATGAATATATATATAAAAATATAGTCACTGAGGACTCAGAAGACCTAAGGAAAGTAGCGGTAAAAAGATACGAGTTCCTCTCGGCCATGCTTCGGTGCGTAATGAGAAACATCGATAAAGGATACGTCTCGCGTGAAATCATAAAAAAAATCGTTGATGTATTTGTTCAAAACAACCTTATTCGTGAGGACCAAGATTATTATCAGGCAATTGAAAATTTTAAGGCAAGATATGGTGAATATCCTCCCAGTTTCATTGTTGTTTCTCCAACGCACTTGTGTAACCTAAATTGTATAGGTTGTTATGCTAATTCGACAGCACGAACAGCTGCTACAATACCCTATTCGTATGTGGATAGAATAGTTAGCGAAGTCCATGATGACTGGGGTGTTAGATTCATAACTATAAGTGGTGGTGAACCTTTTATGTATAGAAGTGAAGACAAAACCCTCTTGGATATCTACAAAAATCACAACGATATGTTCTTCCTCATATATACGAACGGCACACTCATCACTAATGAAGTCGCCGGCGAACTTGCAGAAGCGGCAAATGCAACTCCAGCTATCTCAGTGGAGGGTTTCGAGAAGGAAACTGACGAGCGAAGAGGTCCGGGCACGTTCAATAAAATTCTTGCAGCCTTTGAACGACTGAGACAAGTCGGTGTACCTTTCGGTATCTCCGTGACAGCAACAAGCGAAAATGTGGACATACTGCTAACAGATGAATTCTACGACTTCTATTTCGACGAGCAGGGGGCCAGCTATATGTGGCAGTTCCAGCTCATGCCCATCGGAAGGGGCAAAGATGAGATGAATTTAATGGTTAGTCCTGAGCAGAGACTGAAGTTGTATAGAAAATGGGAAAAACTACTTAGTGAAAAGAGGTATTGTTTGGCCGATTTCTGGAACAGTGGCGTGCTCGCCCGAGGCTGCATCGCCTACGGCAGAAGCGGCGGTTATGCCTATGTGAATTGGCATGGTAATGTAACGCCCTGTGTGTTCATTCCATACTACGTCGATAATATCTACGACTTATACAAGAATGGAAAGACATTGGCAGATGCACTATTCTCAGATTTTATGAAAAATGGCCGAAAATGGCAGATAGAATATGGTCTTAACAATTGGAAGAAACCAGAGAATTGGTTAATGCCTTGCTCAATAAGAGACCATTACGAGATCTTCAGAAATTCAGTTTTGTCGAAAACTGCAAAACCCGAAGACGAAAAAGCCAAAGAAGCCTTGGAATCTGCTGAATACTTTAAGGTGATGAAAAACTATGACGAAGAGTTGAAAGGTTTAACTGAAAAAATCTGGGAAACTGAATATTTACGATTAACATAAATTTTTGGAAGCACCAACATGGCTATTGAAGCACCTATAAGCAAGTACAAAAAAACTAACATAAAAATCTATATTGCCGTTTGCATTGGCCTTATGATATGGTGTGTTTACGACGGTTATTTCAATGAGGAGTTCAAAGAAAAATACATCGATCCTGACGGCAAGGCCAAGGGCTGGCTTGTTGTTAATAGAACCGCACCACCATATCTTATTGGTGCCTGTGTGCTTTTCAGTGCTTATCTGTTTGCTATAAGGAACAAGAAACTCATCGCCGACGAGAATGAGCTTATTATTAGTGCTAAAGAAGAGATTCCTTATGAGGCCATACAAAAAATTGACAAGACCTACTTTGATAAGAAAGGCTTTTTTACTATCACTTATAAGGATAAAGGCGGTAATGAGATCGATCGCAAATTAAGTGAGAGAAAGTATGACAATTTAGCAGCCATTTTAGATCATCTTGTTGCAAAAATTAGTTGAAGAAAAAGTGCCTAAAGTGTAAAATGTCTAAAGTGACGCGCAGCGTTATTGCGAGCGAAGCGAAGCAATCTCAAAACTGAGCAAGGAGATTGCCACGTCGCTGCGTTCCTCGCAATGACACTCTGTGTCATTTTAGGCACTTGTTCGCGAGAGACGAGAAATGAATACATGTATTGTTGGATTACAATGGGGCGATGAGGGCAAGGGCAAAGTTGTTGATATCCTTGCAGAGCACAGCGATATAGTCGTCCGGTATAGTGGCGGTTCCAACGCTGGACACACCGTTGTGGTAGGCGACACAAAGTTCGCTTTACATCTTTTGCCCAGTGGCTCGGTTCGACCAAATGTCAGTTGCGTAATCACAAATGCCGTAGTAGTTGATCCGGATGTTCTCACAAAGGAAATAGAAAAGCTTGCGCAAAAAGGCATTACGCTAAAGGGTCGTTTTTTGATAAGCGAAAACGCCCATGTCGTCTTGGATTATCACAAAACCGAAGACCAGTTAAGAGAGGAGTCGCTCGGCAAAAAAAAACTTGGTACCACTATTCGCGGCATTGGCCCCTGTTACGCAGACAAAGCCGGCAGAAGTCACGCTATCCGTATGGGTGATTTAAGAAACCTTGAAGAGCTCAAAGCCAAACTGCAAGTTATTGTGGAATACAAAAACAAGGTCTTCGCCGCTGTTTATAATGCCGAGCCGATAAGTGCTGATGATATCTTCGATAAGTGTAAATCTTATGCCGAAGAGCTCCTGCCGTTTACAACTGATACGACTGAATTTCTGCACAGGTCAATTGCGGATGGCAAATCAATCCTGTTCGAAGGTGCCCAAGGAACGCTTCTGGATTTGGATCACGGCACTTTTCCCTATGTAACCAGCTCAAATTCCAGCTCACTTGGTATGCCGGCCGGTTGTGGCGTGCCAGCTAAAATGGTTGACAAATTCATCGGCGTAGTCAAGGCATACACTACAAGGGTTGGGGCGGGTCCCTTCCCTACCGAGCAAGACAATGAAATCGGTCAATTCATCCGCGATAAGGGCAACGAATACGGCACTACTACCGGCCGGCCTCGACGATGCGGCTGGTTCGATGCCGTAGCTGTATCATACTCGGTTAAAATCGGTGCTATTGATAGGATAGCATTGTTGCACCTCGATACAATGTCCGGATTGAAAGAAGTGAAAATCTGTACTCGATACTCGATACTTGATACTAGATACTCGCGAGAATCAAGAGACAATTTACGAGCATCGAGAATCGGGAATCGAGAATCGAGCATTACCTTCTTCCCCGCAAATATAGCCAAGCTTTCTCAAGCAAGTCCTATTTATGAAACGTTGCCCGGCTGGGATGAGGATATAACCGAGGTAAATGATTTTCACAAATTGCCTTTGAATGCACAGAATTACATTAGTCGGATCGAGGAGCAAATCAGCAAACCGGTTACAATCATTGGTGTGGGACCAAAACGAAGCCAGACAATATTTAGATAATAGCGTTTAGTATGGTTTTACCGCGGAGCTCGCAGAGCACACAGAGATTTCTGATTTATCTGTTTATTCTCAGCGGTCTTTGCGCTCTCTGCGGTTAATTCAAGTGCTATTTGTTATGAAAAGCGATCAGGAAAAACTAAAAAAAACTGCGGAACGGCTGGGGCTAACGACCAAACAGATACCAAACAATATCGCCATAATCATGGATGGCAATGGCCGGTGGGCAAAGCAGAGGTCTCTGCCCAGAGTTGAAGGGCACCGCCAGGGAGCGAAAACAGCCGAAGAAATAGCTCAATGCTGTGCAGATTTCGGTATCGAATCTCTGATTTTATATTCCTTCAGTATAGAAAACTGGAAAAGACCCAAAGTTGAAGTCAATGCCCTTATGAACCTCTATACCGAATACCTTGCCACGATCCGGCCTAATCTGATGCAGAACAACGTAAGGCTAATTCACCTCGGCCGATTAGCAGGTTTGCCCTCCTCAGTAAAAACAGAGCTTATCAAAACCATGGAAAAAACAAGTGTCAATACCGGCATGACACTTGGGCTGGCGTTAAACTATGGTGGTAGAGCTGAAATCGTAGATGCGGTCAGAAAAATTGCACAGGAATACAAAAAGGGACGAATGCATCTCAAAGACATTAACGAACAGTGCATAAGTCGACATCTATATACCGCAGGTCTTGCTGGGCCGGATCTTTTGGTACGCACGGCAAACGAGATGAGAGTCAGTAACTTTCTGCTCTGGCAAATTTCATACAGCGAATTTTACGTCACGAAAACTTTTTGGCCCGATTTCAAAAAAGCAAATTTGGATAAAGCAATATTGGCCTATGCAAAACGCAAGCGACGTTTCGGAAGTGTTCGTAGTTCATAGTTGATTGTTTATCGATGAACAACGAACAACGAACTATGAACAACGAACAAATCAAAAACAGATTATTTTTTGGAACACTGATGACGGTATTCTTTACTGCCGTTGTCATTTTCGACGGCTGGTTGGACGGTTCCTTAAGCACTTCAATAGCTGATGATAAGCTGGTGCGGGGGACAATTCTTATTATCCTTATTGCCGTATTAATAATCTTAGCACAACTGGAATTCTCAAATCTTGCTGCAGCAAAAAATCTAAAGATTTTCATGCCTGTTTCAGCTATCACATCGATTTTATTAGCAGGCACATGGTATTGGCCGCAACTATTGATGACGATGGACGATGGACGATGGATGATTGACGTCCCTCGTGCCTCGTCCCTCGTCCCTCTTATATCGTTCTTCGTGTTGGCCTTTGCGTTGTTGGCCTTGTTCTTATACCAATACATCCGCTTTGGCACCACAGCAGTATTGGCTAATTGTGGAGCTAACTGTTTTTCTATCATTTACCTGGGACTTTTTAGCGGGTTTGTACTGGCCATTCGGATCGACTTTGGTCTCTGGCCAGTATTAATGTTTGTCTTTGTCGTAAAGTCTTCCGATATAGGAGCTTATGCAATTGGAACCTTGTTTGGCAAGCATAAATTTTCGCCTAAAATCAGTCCTGCCAAGACCTGGGAAGGTATGGCTGCCGCTGTCGTTAGTGCAATGCTAATTGCTTTTATCTTTGCGTTAGGTTTTGATATAATGGATTGGTGGTCAGCGATAATCTTTGGCTTTTGTTTTGCCTTTATAGCTCAGGCCGGCGATTTGGTCGAGTCTATGTTGAAGCGAGATGCTGAGCAAAAAGATTCAGCGAACAGGTCCGCAGGATGCCTAACGGCAGTGCCGGGATTCGGCGGTATATTGGATATTATTGATTCGCCTTTGGTGGCGGCACCATTTGCATATTTGTTCTTTATGCTATTTGCCGAAGGTGTTATCTAAAAGAGGAAAACTTTGGAAGTTACAATACATCTGAAACCAACTGGCAAGCAACTGGAATTGTTTGGGCCTGCAGACAGTCACCTTCGCCTTTTGCGTCAGTCCCTTGGCGTTCAGATCACTGCGAGACAATCCAATTTAATAATCAACGGTATGGAAAAAAATGTAAATAGAGCTGCTGAAGTTATTGATACAATGCAAAAGCACCTAATCAAACATCGCTCGCTTACTACTGCGGATATAGAACGAATGACGATGGACGCTGGACGAAGGACGTCCCACGTCTCTCATCCTTCGTCTCTCTCGTCCATTACTGTCTATTCCCATAAGAAGGTTGTCGAGCCGTCTACTAAAGGACAGCTAAAATACATCGAAACAATGTTGGCCAACGATATTACTTTTTGTATAGGGCCTGCCGGGACAGGCAAAACGTACTTAGCAGTTGCAATTGCGGTCTCGATGTTAAAGAAAAATCAAATCAGGCGAATCGTTCTTGCTCGGCCGGCTGTGGAAGCCGGCGAAAAATTAGGCTTTTTGCCAGGCGATATACAGGCAAAGGTAAATCCATATCTTCGTCCACTTTTTGATGCCCTTGAAGATATGATGGACTTTGCACAGATGAAGAAATTTATAGAACTGGATATTATTGAAATCATTCCGCTGGCCTTTATGCGTGGCCGAACATTAAACGACGCGGTCATCATTTGTGACGAGGCCCAAAACACTTCGTCTCTGCAGATGCTGATGGTCTTGACAAGATTGGGCCATGGCTCAAAAATGATAATAACAGGTGACATAACGCAAATCGATCTGGATCCCGGAGTACTTCGGGACCAAAAAAGTGGAATGGTCGAAGCAATTGAATTACTAAGAAGAATTAAAAGTATAGGCGTTGTCGAACTAAGCCGGAGAGATATCGTACGACATCGATTGGTTCAAAATATCGTACGGGCGTACAAAAAGCGTAAAACGCAAATCAAAAAGCGCAAAACCATAGTGTAAAATTCGAAAGTTTTAATTTTTAATTATAGTTTTTAGGTTTCAGCTTTAAGTTTTTAGCTTTAACAATGTGGTTATTCAAAAAGACAAGTCCTCGGCGTAGCCAAGTGCGTAAGAGCATATCTGCCGAGCGTTCCTCGCGAATAAGCCAATCCGCTGACACTGACATTATCATCTCAGCTTCGCTATGGCTGCTCTTTGTTGTTCTGTGCGTTCCTATTATATCGTTTGAGCTGATCCAGCAGGCCAACTATCGTGCCCTAATACCGGTAGCTGTTATAGTGTTGCTGATTTCCGTTGCGGCAGGCCTTTATATCCGTCAATATCAAGGGCGGATTACAAAAAACCACGCTAGAGCTTTAGTATTGGTTGGCCTGTTTATTTTATTGTTAGCCACGACAAAGCTTGGTGTGTTATCGACTAAAGATACCACTTGGGCTACCACTTGGGCTACAGGGACCGCTGTTATAGCAGCCCTCATTTTGACCATTGCTTATAACCAGCGTTTTGCCATAGGTATGAGTATATTTTATTGTCTGTTTGCCTATTTCGCCGTAGGCTCAACAACGACTACAGCAGGGTCAATCACCGGTTATACATTAGCAAATATTAGCCCTTTTTTGATCATGGCTGCTGGTGCGATTACTTGCTGTTTCTCACTAAAAGAAATACGCACAAGAATGAGATTACTCGAGGTAAGTACTCTGGCTGCGGGGATTGTCTTTATAACTGCATCTGCCTTGAACTTTTTGGCGGAATCCCAAAGTGCTTCGGTACAGCTAGTGGACATTTTTCGCCAGGCTGGCTATCACGCAGGGATTACGCTTGTGGTGGGCGTGCTCATTCAAGGCTTGCTTCCACTGATCGAAAAGACCTTTCGAATAGCGACAAGTATGACCCTTCTGGACTACAGCGATGCGAATCAGCCGTTATTGAAAAAACTTGCTATGGAAGCACCTGGTACATTCAGCCATAGTTTGTTAATAGGCTCTATCGCTGAGGCCGCTGCTGAAGCGGTCGACCGAAATGGCCTCTTGTGCCGGGTTGGGACCTATTATCACGATATTGGGAAAATCAATAAGCCCAGCTACTTTGTCGAAAATGAAATGGGCACGACCAGCCGGCATAAGGAACTGTCGCCTACAATGAGTCAATTGATTATCGTGGGCCACGTTAAAGATGGAATAGAAATGGCCAAGGAGTATGGCTTGCCCACCGTGCTTCGACAATTTATTGAAACTCACCACGGCACGACCTTGGTTGAACCTTTTTACAATGAGGCTAAAAAGAAACACGAATCCCAAAGTGCTTCGGGACAGCAAGGCGGGGGCCCTGCTTCTTCTGAAGGGTCATCTGGGCGAAAGCCCAAACAAGCTCCACCTTCCGAGAGTGAATTTCGATATGCCGGCCCAAAACCCCGAACTAAGGAAGCTGCGATAGTAATGTTAGCTGACACTGTAGAAGGTGCCGTCAGGTCTCTGCCGGAGGTGACACCCACGAAGATAGAAGCAGTGGTTCACAATATGTCTATGAAACGTCTGCAAGACGGCCAGTTTGATGAGTGCGACCTGTCACTGCGAGAATTAAGTCAAATAGAAACAAGTATGTCAAAAACCCTTACTGCACACTATCACAGCCGAATTGCATATCCAAAAGCACCAGATGAAACCGATAGTGCAACAGACGAGGGACGACGGACGAGAGAAGAGAAAAAACAGAGCCCTGAACGTTAGTGAGTGGTACAACAAACCGAACAAAAAAACAATTAGCGATTATGGGTATAGCTGTTCAAATCACCCAAAATTTACAAGACCTTGACGTGTCTCTGTCTAAGATTAAGAAGCTGGTTAAAGCTATCTGTAATCGTTTCAAGGTCACAAATGCAATGGTTAGCATCGCCATTGTTGACGACGCCCAAATGCGTAAAGTAAACACTCAATTCTTGAATTGTAAGTCTACTACTGATTGTTTGAGTTTTGATTTGTCTGATGACCGGAGTCCCGAGTCATGCAGATCATTTGAGCTTGTCGTCAACGGCGAATTAGCCTTGAAAGAAGCAAATTTGCGAGGTCATTCAAGTGAAGCTGAATTAGCCCTTTATATAACACACGGCTTGCTGCATAACCTCGGCTTTGACGATTCCACGCAGAAACAGGCTAAGAAAATGCATGATACAGAAGACGAAATTTTGCAACAATTTGGTTACGGTTTGGTGTATAATGACGGCAAATGAATATAGAATATTGAGTGAAGAGCATAAAATTCGATATTCTTAGTCAAATTGGGAGGATATAAAAAGTGGGTTATATGGGTTGGGCGGTGTTGTTGATTTGCCTTTTCACCGGAGCAACCTTATTCTTTTCCGTTAATACTATTGCTTTACGCTTATTTTCACATGTGAAATTACAAGAAGCATTCAAGGCGGTAAAGAAAGAAAACCTCACCGATAGTGTTGTAAGAGATGTTGAAAAGCTGATTTTGACCTGCTCTTTATATCGGCTCATCTTTAATATGTGCATATTGCTATTATTGGTAGCCGTATTTGTAACGCTACGACAGGCCAATAATGCAATTAGCTACCTGCTTGCGTTTATTATTGCAATGGTAATATTTTCGATCTTTAGCCTGGCAATACCTCACGCCTGGGCTAAATATGCGGGCGAAAAAATCCTGAGCCGAACTTACAAATTGCTTATGCTCTTGGTAGTTGTAGCCTCACCCATTCTTTACGTCTTTCGATTATACGATGGCCTGGTTCGACGCCTGTCCGGTGTAGCCAAAACAACGCCTGAAGAACAACAAGAAGAAAAACAAGAAGAATTCTTGAATGGCCTGGAGCAACAGAGAACCGAAGGCGTGCTCGATAAAGAAGAACAAGAAATGATTGAGAGCGTGCTGGAGCTAACTGAAACCGCTGCTGATGAAATTATGACTCCTCGCACAGACATAGTAGCTGTTGAAGTCAACTCCGATTTGCAAACGATTTTGGACACTATTAACACAGCCGGCCATACTCGTGTTCCTGTCTATGAGGACAATATAGATAACATAGTCGGGCTTATTTATGCTAAGGACCTGCTGAACGAGATTGGCAAGAATCCAGCAGATTTCAAACTCCGCGATAAAATGAGGCAGGCCTATTTTGTTCCTGAAACAAAGCCTCTGCGAGTTTTGCTTCACGAGTTTCAAAATAAAAAACAGCATATAGCTATAGTGCTCGATGAGTACGGTGGGACAGCTGGTATCGTTACCTTAGAGGATATCCTCGAAGAGCTGGTTGGTGAAATAGCTGATGAATACGAAAAAACTCCACCGGAACCGATAAAAAAAATTGACCAAAATACCGTTGACGTGGACGCACGAATGTACGTCGACGACCTTAATGACCAGTTCGAGTTGAATCTGCCCGAAGACGAAGACTACGACACTATAGGCGGCTTTGTTTTCTCGCTTCTGGGCTATATTCCTAAAACCGGCGAGAGCTTTGATTATGAAAACCTAAAATTTACCATCACCTCTGCTGAAGCCCGGAAGATAAAACATATCAGAATCCAGAAAAGCGTGAAGCGTGAAGCGTGAAGCGTATCTCGTTCGAGATGCGAGATACGATATACGAAATATGTTGACCAAGGATATAGCTATTTGCATACGGGCTGTCGATTATTCAGAGACATCTCAGGTCGTCACCTTTTTCACTAAAGCAAACGGCAAAGTTAGTGCGATTGCCAAAGGCTCGAAACGGCTCAAATCAAAATTTGATGGGCCTATCGAAATGTTTTCATGCGGAGAGATTGTCTTTTCCGATTCAAGCAGGGAAAAATTAGCTACTCTAACTGAATTCGAACAACAACCCAGTCTTATACATCTATCCAGTAACCTTTTCACTTTTAACTGCTGTCTTTTCGCTGCTGAACTGATAAGTAACCTCACAAATGATTATGATCCTCACCCAGAGCTTTTCGACAGCTTCCTCCAATTTCTACAAAATGCTAACAAGCATCGAGTATCGAGCATCGAGCATCAAGAGATGCTTTCTTTGCTTATATTATTCCAGTTGTCTTTGCTTAGGGAAATCGGCCTAACGCCCATATTAAATGCCTGTGCAAACTGCAAAACGAGATACGAGCATCGAGCATCGAGTATCGAGCATCGAGTTTATTTCAGCAGTTCAGCCAATGGCCTGATTTGCAGAGATTGTGAGGCCAATTTTCCTGATAAGATTAGACTAACCAGAAGCGCCGCAGCTTGCCTAAGTAATCTGAAACAGATTGCTGAATCAGATGAAAAAACGCTGACCGAAATTGAGAAGATTTTAATCTCCCACTTCACTGAGCTTCTCGGCCACCGACCTAAAATGGCAAAATATATCTTGAAAAGTTAAGCTGTTATGAGAAGTTCTTTGGACATTAAGAGATAGCTTCTTCGCTACGCTCCTCGCAATGACACAAGGTGTAATCTTTCTATCAACTGAAGGCAATTGTCATGGAGGCATGTTCTGCGGACGTCATTGCGAGGCCTGCGAAGCAGGCCGTGGCAATCTCATTCCTTATATAGGAAAGATAGGCTGATGAGGGTAAAGCAGTTTTATGTTTATATAATGACCAATAAAAGAAATACCGTCATATATACAGGAGTAACGAAAGACCTCAGAAAGCGAGTATATGAACATAAGCAAAAGCTCGTTGAAGGATTTACAAAGAAATACAATGTCGTAAAGCTTGTTTATTATGAGGTATTCAGCGACGGTTTCAGTGCTATCCAGAGAGAAAAACAAATCAAAGCTGGCTCACGTAAGAAAAAGGAGGAGTTAATAAACAGC
>CAYNKI010000016.1:5027-25775 GCA_964397675.1 uncultured Pirellulales bacterium | reverse complement strand
TTAGTTAAAGATATGGAAGACTTGGAACGCTTTAATGTCCCAGCTGCTCCTGTACACTTGTCGAACAGTGTCGATCCTTTTCAGCCATTAGAGAGGACAAACCAACATACAAAATTTGCTCTCGAGCAGATATTAATTTCCAGACACCGCTTTACCACAGTCACTATGCTAACAAAGAACCCGCTAATGCCTGTCCAACTAGGCTATATTGATCTTTTCAAAAAGCTAATTAAGTTGCCGAAAGACCATCCAAAATACGAAGAATTCAGGCAAAAACGTCTACCTGTTTTTGTTGTTGAAGTAAGCCTGGCTTTCTGGCAGGAAACAGCCAGAACCTTTTATGATCCATGTGCTCCAACAATTGAAGAACGCGTGGAAGGAATCCGGGTACTGCGCAAGGCCAAGATCCCTTTGGTACTCCGCATAGATCCACTTTTCCCTCGCTCGCCAATCACAGAATATCCTCTCAAAACTATGGCTGATTTCGGTCTTCCAGAGGCACAGACGATAGAAGACCTTGAGAACTTGGTGACTTTTGCCAAAGAAATAAGTGTAAGACATGTTGTTTATTCCGTTACAAAAATTGCCCAGCCAAGAGGAAAACTGTCTGTGCCAATGCAGGCAATGCTCAGGGCGTATCAAGCTTTTGCAACACCGAAGAAGCTTGTCTGGCGCAATTGGAGTTCACGGTTACCAGAGAATATCGCTCACGCTAGGATCGTTCAGCCGTTCTTAGAAATTTGCAGGCGCAACAAAGTAAAGGCTAAGTACTGCAAACGCAATTTGATCGAAGCTCCTTGACCAATTAGCTTTTGCTGTCTGGGCATCTGTATGTTTAAATAAGGATTTACGTAACGTATCCGCTTATACGGTGCTACGCCCCGCATCCACCCACCCCAACACCATCAAATCCTTCTCTTTCGAACTTGCTTTCGTATCCCTAAACCCAGCTGCCTTCTCCGCCAGCTGTCTTAGCGCCGTCTCAAACCTGCTTGACAACTTCCACCCATGCTGCCCACCATAGCGGCTATTCAGATAGCTAACATGTTCAATTAGACCCAACCTCGAAAGCTTTGCCCTCGTTCTCTGCAGTATCCGGCGCGAGATGTCATATTTCCGTTCCAAGTAAGCCAAGTTAGGCACCATGCCTTTTGCCCATTTCAACTCAAAAAATAGGCACGCTGCGGCGTGTTGTTGATTGTGGTTGCCAGGAAATAGCATTTCGATCAACTCAGTGAAGTCTGAAATCTGGCTGATTCGCCTATGATGGAAGTCCATTTTCGTCGGTTCAGTCAATTTGCATTTTCACCCCAGTCTTTCAGTGCAAAATATGGCCTTCGACGCGGGACCTGGGCGTCGAGGCCATGTTAAAAAAAGAGGCCACCTATATATTCTTTTCGGTGCCGCACTGAAAAACAGGCGATCATGGGCGGGATGCACACAATAAGGTAGGTTGAACCGGAAGACCGGCTCTTCCGATAGGTTTTCCTATATGGATCGACAGGACGGATTCGGAGGGCAATTTACTTGTCAATTAAAAGACACGCCTCAACGGCCTGTGGTTTTGTGTTTATCGACGAGGAACTTTAGAAACCACTACTTGTATTCGTACAGGACACCATACTTACCCAATTCTCGCTTGACAATTGGAGCAAAAGGTCATATAGATGCTCAGACTTTTACTGTTAGCTCGATGGATTTGTGTATTCGAGCGTTGTTTTATTCATTGTGTCAGTGTAAGGAGACCATGTGTTATGGCAAATATGACGGCATTGAAAACATCTGCAAAACCGATGACCAAGAGTGAGATCGTATCGGGAATCGCCAATGCGACAGGATTGACAAAGAATGATGTTAATTCTGTGTTTGAAGCAATGGCTGCTCAAATTAAAAAGAGTCTTGGCCGAAGCGGCCCAGGTGCATATACCGTGCCCGGCTTGATGAAGTTGGTCGTTCAGCGAAAGCCGGCAACCAAGGCTCGTAAAGGTATCAATCCCTTCACCGGCGAAGAGACCATGTTCAAAGCCAAGCTGGCACGGAATGTGGTGAAGATTCGGCCGCTGAAGAACCTCAAAGACATGGTCTGACCCCGAAACTGGTCCTCATGAATTGTGCAGGCCAACATTGCATGATATGTCGAAGTTCTGTCTGCAACCGGTAAGGTGTTCTGTCCTTAGGGATTACTAACCACATGAAATGAGGTCTTGTCTTCGTCTTGCCGGGTGATTTTGAAAGCGCCCATACCTGGGTGAATTTGAATCGCCCCGTGACAATTAGTATGTTTATTGACGGTAGACAAGGACTTTTCGCTTGAAACTCATTCAAAGTATGGTAAGAACAAGCAATTGTGAATGAATATATTTCTTGATCAAAGGAAGCACATTATCAGCGGATGATATTCGGATTGGATGATAACGCGTTCGGTTTCTATGAGGGTGAATGCCAGGGGTGCGACATATACACGCGTGTGAACGATGTCGGGCTTTGCGAAGAGTGTGCAGCGAAATTGGATCGAGATCTCGTACGTCAAAGAGACTGGGACTACTCAACCATGGCTTATGGTGTTCCCCCGGAGAAAAGAGAAGAACTTTGCAGGAAGGTCATCCAACAATATGGAGCGGATCTGGAATTGATCGCCTGGGACGAGGTCGAGGAATCCAAGCCAACACCCCGAAGGAGAGGAAAAAGGAAGCAACCTTGAAAAGAGGAACGCAGCAGTAAATATGAAAATTAACTTCGAGTGCAAGAAATGCTGTCGGGAATTCAACTGCAAAATGGGAGAGATCTCCCTCTCCGATGACAGAATGCATCCCGTTTTCGAGAAGGACATCATCTGCCCGAGGTGCGGAAAGCTTTCATCTGATGACGTGTTCCTCACTGAGCTCGGCCAAAGCCAGATGACGGAGGCCACATGACATCTGTGAAACGCTCCACAAGAAAGAGACAGATTCACTAAGGAACAACATCGCCTGCATAAACCGACGGCTGTCTTAGGGAGGCTTATTGTGATTATCAGTACCATATGAGCAATTTCAGAAAATGCTAAATACAATAGAGCCCGTTAAATGCCTTCAAATACAATCGCAAAAGTGTAAATCAAAAGTGTAGGATATTCACTTCTACCATAATCATGGCTAAAAAATAACAGCCGAAGAATTGAAGTATCTCGCCAGAATGCTTTGATTAGCTTCTTTGATACAGCCGAATTCGAGAGAGTTGTCGTTAAATTCGTGAATAGTGAATCGGGATATAAATTAAATCTTGTAGTTTTTGACAGAGAGGTTAGAATTGGGAAAAGATAATAAGTCGAAAGGAGCAGTTTTATGGAAAAAGAAATTGAAGAAGAGTTGCAAGTTGAACCGGATGAATCTGGTGAAGATGAAGTTTCTGTAGAATATGATATAACGACTTATCCATCAGATTTCACATTGTCCGGCATTTGCGACATGTGGAAAGAGAAGGGTATAACGATCCCTGAATTCCAACGAGAATTCGTTTGGACCATCAAACAATCTTTATTGTTAATTGAGTCATTTCTTTTGGGCTTACCTGTTCCTCCTGTTTTCTTCTACATTGATAGTGAAAACAAAAATCTCATTATAGACGGCCAGCAAAGAATCTTAAGCATTGTTTTCTTCTATGACGGCTACTTTGGATCCGAATCTTTGCAAGGCAAACGGTAGGTATTTCGACTTTTCGGACTCGATGAAAAAAGTCCCTATCATAGAAAGACTTTCAAAGAACTTAGCGAATCTGAACAGCGAAAATTAAACAACGCTGTTCTTCGTGCCATCAATATTCGCCAATTGGCGCCTGCTGGAGAAAGAACGAGTATTTATTACATCTTCGAGAGATTGAACACGGGCGGTACGCCTTTAAAACCCCAGGAAATTAGGAATTGTGTCTATAGAGGGGATATCGTAAAAGTGCTTAGAGAGCTTAACGAAGATACAAATTGGCGAAAAATTATAGGCAAAAAGCACTTCGATAAACACCAAAAAGATGTCGAACTGGTTTTGAGAGTTTTCGCACTTAGTCGACCTTCCTGCAAATATGAAAAACCAATGAAGGAATTTCTGAATAAAGCTATGGATCAAAACAGAAAGGCTTCTTCAAATGAAGTTAAGCAGTTTCAAAACCGGTTCAGCAAGACAGCTGAGGTGATAGTCGAGAAATTAGGTGATAAACCGTTCCATATTCGCGGGCCGTTAAATACTTCCGTATTGGATTCAGTTTTTTGCACTATACTATCGAATATCAGACATATACCGGATGATCTAAAAGTCCGTTTTAAAAATCTACGAAACGATTCTGATTTCGATGATTCTACAAGGACTGCCACGACTGATACAAAAATACTGCATGCCCGCTTTAATAAAGCCAAGATCCACTTAATAGAATAATAAGATGGCCTATCACGATCATTTCAAATTAGCTGATGACATGATTAGCCATCTTGATTCTGTGATCGGTGGCATTACAGATTCTTTCGTTACTTCTCGCTATGTGGGGTTTGTTGCTGTTGCGGCAGTTACTGTCTATGAATTAGCCGCTTTTTACACCTCTACAATGTGCTCCACCTGGCCCCCTTTTCGGCGCTTTTCGCCAATGCGGGTTAAACTACCACCCCAACGACAATTCGTTGCCTTGAGTTGGTTATCCCTGGCAGGTTGCGCCTCCGCAGAGCCTGCTTCCGTTTTGCCAGCGGCAAAAGCCAACTTGTCTGTCAAAAAAGCAATGATGCTGCCCTCAAAAGTTGTGTGTCTTTCACCTGCAAAACCGACGGGACCTGTATGGATGGCATCACTGTTGCGAAGTCCAGCCGACAGGATTACCGGTCGATGCCAGCGATTCCGCAAGAAGTTTGTTTATGACCTGTTTTGTGGCGGCTAAATCGGGCTTCGTCAGATAGTTACAGCAATTTGGAGACTTGCTACTAAGTCAAAGCATTTTCGCAGGGCTATTTCAGCAGCAAAAATGCTCATATGCCTCAAACAGTCAAGACGATCCCCATAATCTTTACAAAAAGATTTTCAAAAAACTCAGGTGAAAACACCTATACTCGTTATGGCGGTGGGTTTGGAGCATGCATAGCAAAAGCGGTACGCAATTGGATATGATAAAGACTGGCATAAAGTTCCTCAGTGATAGATACCAATGTCCCGAACAAAACTCTCATCGGTGCTTTGAGATTGCGATAATAAAAACTCTGTACCAATACAAAAGCAATAAATAATGTCAGCACAAAGTTGACAATTGCTGTCGGGTCGTGTTTGAAACGATGGTTTAATGCCCAGTCGCGGCCAAGGGTATTGAAATTGCAATTCTCGATATCCCATCGTCTATGCCCTGCCTGCCAAAGGTGAGGCGTTGATAATTTCTTCTCAGGGATAGTTGTTGCCCACCACCATGATTGTCTGTGGTCTTTTTCGACCCATTCGCCGGCGATACGCCGGCGTTTGTGGTGAGTTTCTTCGGTGTGCAATATTCGCAACGGCACATCGATAGTTTCAGTTTTAAAACCTTCTGCATGCCAATACTTGATTGAGCAGTCTTCTTTGTTCCATATTTCTGGCTCGGTATTACTAAACAGGCCCTGGGCATCTTCAAGCAGTGATTTATTGTTTCCTTTCAGAACCGCTATTATATGTTTGCCTCTGTCAAGACAGAAATTGAAGAATGGCCCTTCCATATATAGTGCATCACCAACAACAGCATCAAAGAATCGGCTGTAATTGCCAAAAACCCGTTTTGCAAGGCGTTTGGCGGCAATTACTTCACCTTCGCCGGGCCTGATAAGTTCCACATCCAGCGGTATCGCCAGATTGAATCCGATTAGATGACAGACTACGCCGCGATGATAATACTCGATAACTTCTTCGTCGCCGACCTTAATCTTACGCTGTAGGCATTGGCTGCAACAACGATTCCGGCTGGGAAAAAAATTCATGCCCATCGAAGGCCGCGATTCGTATAGGCCAGTTGTTTTCCAGGGCTTTGTTGCGTCCTAACTGATGATCGATATGACAAAGCATTGTCCGCAACTGTTCAGAATCAATCAGACCATAAACTCTGCCGATAGTATCAGCGCTGGGCTTATGCGAACCTATCAGGTTATCCAATCGTTTGGGGACAGCAAGCAATGTCTCAATCGCATTTAAGCTTCGACGTCGAGTGGCAAACATCGCAAATGCGCTTAACCAAACCGAAGATGTTGAAATCTGAGGTCTAATCCGAGAGTCTTTCAATGTTGCTACTTCATCAGAAAAGTCAAACACCTTGTCCGTGTAACGGTAAAATCTCGAAAACATTTTGACTTCCTTGTCTTGTAATTGTTCATTTTACTGCTCGGAGTTTTTGTCCTCCAGGAAACGCTGCAAACACAACTGTGAGACTTCATCAGTCAACTTCTTGATCTGCTGGTAATTCTGCACCCACAAACTGATAGTTTGCTCCCACTGGCGCGGTATGTATACCATCTTTCGCGTTGGTCCATCTTTTATGGACAGATACAGGGAAACGTGCTTTTGACCTCGCATGCATTTACAGCCGGGATTGCCACATGTTCGAGCCATAGTTACCAGACTGCCGCATAAAAATCTGTGATCATGCAGCAGTTTTGCCAATCGAGAGCGTTTTTTACGCTCTTTAGCTGAGATATGTCCTCTATGACGCATGGTTTTGCTCCTTATTTTGTGTAATTCTACTTATCTGATATAAACTGATATATAATATTATATCAGTTTATATAGAAAAGTCAAGCATTTTTTGAATGCGAATTTGCTCATCAGGATAAAATTTTGTAAGCGGTATGATTTACCGTATGTTACAACTCAAAAAAAATAAGTTGCGGAATCGCTGGACAAACCGGAGACATGAATTTCTAGAAGAACGTGGACATTCTACTGCTTAGGATTTGTAAATAAATAACATTCCATTCTTGCTGGTGTGGTTCTATTGTATAATTCCATTCCGGGCAGACCGCGCGTCTTCGTAGATTGAGCAATTTCATCTCGGTATTACTTACGCGCATGCCTAACCAATGGCAGCTGATCGGGCCAAAAAGTCGATGCTCAACTGGATTCCATTTTGACGCACCGCTGGGAAAATGGCATACTGTAACTTTTAGATTGCAGTCCACTTGGCCATTCTCCAATTCCTGTCGTGCTTTGTGAAGAGTCGGTTGTGAGAGACAGGAAATCTCTCCAGCAATCTTCATACCGTCATAGCCAAGTTGCATAGCTAATAGAGCCGCATTCCACCGACGAATATTTTCCGGCATCTTATCCAACAGCCGCCTGAATGTTTTCCGCCATGTTTTGCTTTGAACCGATTTTTTCAACATATCCCCTTGGGGGATGGACGCTTTGTGTCTCTTTGTAGTACTCATATTGCCTGTATAGGCAATTAGAAGGCTAAAACTTTATTTATTTAAAAGTACTTGTTTTACGAAGATCTCTTCAATTTTCTCCATAATCCTGCGTCGAAAGCGTTGGGTTTGGCTTTGCGGCACCTGGGTTAGCATGACGATCACCAGATCAAGGTCGAAATCCATCCAGGCCAACGTTCCGGAGGCGCCAGTGTGTTGAATTCGACGTCCGGTGCCATCGGGGCCTTTGCGGAGGATATTGAAACCGAGCCCATAACCTTGGCCGGGTGTGCTGGGCTGCGGGACGTACATCTCGGCCAGAACCGATGCAGAGACGATGCGTCGGCCACCGACCATCCCCCGGTTGCGATGTAACAGCAGGAATCGAGCGACTCCGTCCAACATGGAATAGAGTCCGCCGGCCGGCCTAATGACCGTTCCGTAAGGCAGACCGGTGAATGGCTCAAGCCGGCCGTCAACGTGATTGTAAGCCGTTGGTATTCTCTGTTTGGCTTGCTCGGAGGGACGAAACGTGCTCTGTTCGGCGCCGATCGGATCAAGCAGCATCTCTTGCATGAGCGTATCGAACGGTTTACCGGATACGACTTCAGCCACTCGTCCGGCAGTAAAGTAGCCTTGACCTGTGTATGTATAACGAGTCCCTGGCTCGGCGGCGAGTCCTTGGCGCACGATTTCCGCTACTATGTCCGCCAGGTCGCCGTCAATGCTGAGAGAATAAGAGCCAGACTTCAGTGCGCGTCCGCCTATGAAACCTGCGGTGTGCGAGAGGAGCTGTCTGATCGTAGGCATCTTTTTAGCCGGTCCCTGCCCTCGAACTTCGATCCCCTTGAATTCCGGCAGATACTTGTTGACTGGATCATCCAGAGACAGTTTTCCCTGATCCGCCAACATGACGATTACGGTGGCCGTGTGAGGTTTTGTGACAGAGGCCAGCCGGCATAGGTCATTCGTGGTGAAGGGACGTTTCGTCTCGATGTCTGCCAATCCAAAGGCTTCCGAGAAGACGACTTCGCCTTTATGAACGATCATCAGTGAACCGCCTGGAATGGCCTTGCGGTCAACGCCTTCCTGGAAACGTTTGCACAGATCATCCTTGTCCTGTAGAGACAAGCCGTGCTCGACCCAATCGCCCGTCGGCAGACTGGTCACTTTGTCGGCAAAAGACTGCTGAACCACAGTCACCGATCCCAACAGCACCACCGCTAACGAGAGAACTCCACGAGCATTGCATTCCATGGGCCATCTCCTTCATATAGTTCCACTTTAGTCATCCAGGTTCGATCTTTTGCGCTTGCCTGGCAGATGCCGATTGCCAAGGACATAATATACCATATCCCAGGGAATAGTCAATCACAAGGGTTAATCGTTGACTAGCAAATCCAAGATTTTATAACATGAGTCTTGCAAAATGAAGATTAGGCATATATTATTTAAGGAAATCCGTTTGCAGATTTCCTTGAATAATCGGCCTAAATGGAAGAAAGAAAACATGACGAGCTCTAATTTCACACGACGTGATTTTGTGAAAACAATATGGCTTGGCGTGACAGCAGTTGTAACCCCCAGTACGGGAAATATTAGATCGCGCAGTTTGGACCGCTTTGGCGACCTGGAATCCGTGCGTTTCGATTCGTGGCCAAACGAAAGGTAACGGAAATCTGTGAAAAGGATGTCTTTAAACCTATATTAAACGATGTTGATTGCTTCGCATCGAGAACGAAATGGAGTCAATATATGAAAAGGAGAGATTTTTTAAGAGCCGCAGTCATCGGTAGTATCGCGTTTGCTGCAGACGCTCTATCATGCTCGTCATCCAAGGGCCAAAAGCCCAATATCCTTTTCATAATATGTGATGATTTAAATGATGCTGTTACTGGTTTCGATGGTCACCCCCAGGCCAAAACACCCCACTTGGACCGGCTTGCCAAACAAGGCGTTCGCTTTAGCAATGCCCAAGTGAACTCTCCCGTTTGCGGTCCCTGTCGTGCCAGTTTCTTAACGGGTCTCTATCCACATACTACGGGCTACTTTGGGTATAATTTTCACAAAAACCATTGGCGATACAATCCGATCCTTGCGCGTTCGGTCACCTTCTTGGACTATTTTCGGGAGAACGGCTACAAAGTCATGGGAACCGGCAAGATCTTTCACAACAACCAAGAAGAGTGGTCTGTCTGGGACGCCTTTGGGGCCAAGCCCAGTTGGGGACCATGGCCTTGGGATGGGACGCCGGATATAGAATATAGCCACGGTCAATTAAATCCCTGGGGCAATGCAGCGGTTCACCCGGATTTTGCCGACAATTATGGGATCGGTGACATGTTTGGCCCTCTGTCGAATGTGCCGGAAGTCCCCCCAGATCCCCAGAAAGGGATACCGGGGTATAAAGGCTGGCGCCTTTTTCATAAGTCGTTTCGTTACGTCAATGAAGATGACCGTGATCTCATGCCCGACGAACTAAACGCACAATGGGCGTCCGAAAGGCTCAGTGAACAGCATGACAAACCTTTTTTGATGTGTGTCGGCATGAACCGGCCACATGAACCGATGTTTGCACCGCAAAAGTACTTTGACATGTTCCCCCTGGATGAGATTGAGCTGGCTCCGATTAAGGAGGACGATCTGGTGGACTGCGCCAAGGCGCTGACCCAGCCGCCGGCGCAGGTCGGCCTGTACGGACACCGAAGGTACAGATATTATCTCAAAACCGGCGGCGTGAAAATGTTGAAGCGATGGACGCAGGCCTACTTGGCCAACGTGACTTTTGTAGATGACCAAATCGGAAAAGTGTTAAAGGCATTGGAAAGAAGCCCTTATGCTGATAATACATATATTTTCTTTACGAGTGATAACGGATATCATATGGGCGAAAAATTATACATTTTCAAGAACAGCGTTTGGGAAGAATCCTGCCGTGTGCCCTTTATCGTCGCCGGCCCAAGGGTGAACCAAGACGTTGTGTGCGACCATCCTATCTCGCTTGTGGATCTCTATCCTACATTCATTGATCTGTGTAACATCGACAAAGAGACTAACCGTAGCTCGAATCAACAGCCGCTTGATGGATTCAGCATTAGACCATTCCTGGAAGATCCGAAAAACGGGCGATGGGAAGGACCGGATGTAGCCTTGACCGCGGTGATGTCCTTGGATAAGCTAGAATTAGGTGAGCCTGGCCAAATCGAACGACAGCATTATAGCTTGCGTACGAAGCGATATCGTTATGTGTTTTGCAGCAGCGGCGAAGAAGAGCTCTACGACCATGCCACCGATCCCAATGAATGGAACAATCTCGCTCATGATACGAATTATGATGAACTCAGAGAGCAATTGAATAAGCAACTGATGCAAATGTTGAAGAAAAGCACGTAAGTACTGTGCAGATAGGAAATTTTCAAATCCATATTTGCAGTAAATACTCCAAGACATGGAGGCAAGAAACATGGCGAATTCTCATTTCATGCGACGTGATTTGTTAAAAACCATGGGATTTGGTGTAGCAGCCGCCTTTATTCCTACCTTGGGGAATTGTAATCAGCGGAGCTTGGATCGTTTTGGCGGTCTTGAATCCGTACGCTTCGGTGCATCCGGTTTTTTCCGTGTGGAAAAAGCGGATAGGTGGTGGTTCGTAACTCCCGATGGCGCAGCGTTTCTATCTTTTGGACTCAATCACACAGATACGGAATATCTTCTACAAGATTACAACATCGATTTTTGGAGAGCTGAATTTGGTTTCCAGGATCCTTCAGAACCTGCGTTTCGCAAAGGATTTATAAAAAAAGTGATGAAGGACCTTGCCGCATTCGGTATGAATACCATCGGATGCCACGCGCGAAAAGAAGTATTCGGAAAACTCACGTTTCCTTACATACAAGGTCTGTTTTTCGCTCGCACCGCTTATTGGATTGTTCGATCTGTTCAGGATTACCCTGATGTTTTTTCAGTTGAGTTCGAGAAACGATGCGAGCGCGTGGCGCGACGACTCGTTTTGCCCAAAAAGGATGATCCTTTCCTCATTGGGTACACATTCACGAACGTCCCGATTCTGACCGATCTGGATGCGGACGCCCATGGACTCGTACCATGGGGAAGCGCCCAACCTAATATGCCCACCTGGCCTCGAGCACTGAGGAACAAGGGGCCAAATGCGCCCGGCAAGAAAGTCTTTGTATCATTGGCACGCAAACATTATCCGACAATTCAGGAATTCAATCACGTTTACAAAACGAGTTTTTCATCATTCGATGAATTGCTTAATTCAGAAAACTGGAGTCCTGTCGTGAAAACCGTCGGGGTTGACGACTCGAATGACAATCGTGCCTTTTTGATGCGTATTTTGGAACGATATTATACTGTGGCGTGCGCTGCCATCCGAAAATTCGACACCAACCATTTGATCTTCGGCGATCCCTTGAATGCAAACACCGGTGTTCCTGACGAAATTGTCTCTCTGGTTGCCAAACATACGGACTTAATCTCGTATCAGTATTACGGCGGTTATGATGAACAAAGTCATATTCTCGATCGATGGTCGAAGCTGACGGGCATGCCTATTTTTAACACGGATTCAAATTATGCCGTGCCCTATAAGCAAATGCCCAACCCTGTTGGCCCGCACTGTCCCAACCAGGAAACGCGGGCGCATCGCTTCCTTGATTTCGCGACACGGGCCTTTTCGCGACCTGACTTCATTGGATGGAATTGGTGTGGATGGGTGGACTCTTGGGCCTCTTGGAGAAAAGTACAACAGCACTGTGGTTTACAGGATCCCTTTGGCAGGTATCAACACCCCATGCCCGAGATCATGGCGCAATTCGGCTCCGATCTCTATGAATATGGATTAGGGAGGAGGGCGCCGAAGAAGTACCCCTCGTCTTGAATATGTACGATGGGCCAAGATACACTAAACCATAATTCAAACGCAGGAATTCAATGATGAATACACATTCCAGACGCGATTTCTTACGTTACTCCGTAGCGGGCGCTGCATTGTTTGCCATGGGCGGTTCGTCATACTCATTATCCAAGGGGGAAAAAACCAATATCCTTTTAATCTTAAGTGATGATTTGGGGTTTTCGGATCTCGGTTGCTACGGAGGAGACGCCCAAACACCCAATATCGATTCCCTGGCGGAAAACGGCCTTCGCTATACACAGTTCTGCAACACGGCCAAATGCTGTCCCTCACGCGCATCTCTCCTTACGGGCTTATACCCGCATCAAGCCGATATAGGCCACATGATGTTAAATGATGGAATCGACGGCTACCTCGGAGACTTGAATCCCAACACGGTAACGATTGCAGAAGCGCTGGGCCGAGGCGGCTATGCCACCTACATGTCGGGCAAGTGGCATGTGACCCGCTTTGTCGACGGCCCCAAGCACAACTGGCCATGTCAGCGGGGATTTGATGATTTCTACGGGATCATTGGGGGGGCGGCGAATTATTATCAACCCAGGACCCTGACCCGGAATAACGAGCGCATCGAACCACAGGGTGATGACTATTTCTTGACCGATGCGATTACGGATGAGGCGGTGCGCCAGCTCCGAGAACATGCAGCAAACAAGAGCGACAAGCCATTTTTCCAGTATGTGGCCTATACAGCGCCGCACTGGCCGCTCCATGCCCATGAAGAGGATATCGCAAAGTACAAGGGGCGGTTTGACGCCGGTTGGGATGCGCTGCGAGAGCAACGCCTGCAGCGCATGATCGATATGGGTATTATTCAGGATCGCTGGGCGCTTAGTGAGCGCGATCCCAGAGTAAAACCATGGGTGAACACAGAGCATAAAGAATGGCAGGCGCGCCGCATGGAAGTATTCGCCGCACAGATTGACAGGATGGACCAGGGCATTGGCCGAATTTTATCTACGCTTAAAGAAACCGGTCAGTGGAAGAATACTTTGATCGTCTTTTTGTCTGACAACGGCGGTTGCACCGAAGAGCTGCGCGACGATTACGTCGGGCGCAGGGTCAGGAACGGCAAGTCGATTCTGGGCACGGTAAAGACACGAGACGGCCGCGATGTCCGGTTTGGAAACGAGCCGAGCATCATGCCTGGAAGCGAGGACACATACGTCAGTTATGGCGTGCCCTGGGCTAACGTTTCCAATACGCCTTTCCGTCTCTATAAGCGCTGGGTGCATGAAGGAGGAATTGCCACTCCGTTCATCGTGCATTGGCCTGCAGGCATCCAGGCACGAGGTCAACTGCGACATCAACCTGCACAACTGCCGGATGTTATGTCTACTTTTCTCGATATCGCCGGCGTTGAATATCCCGCTTTTTACAACGGCCGCGACGTCAAGCCGACGGAAGGTTTTAGCATGAGGCCCACATTCACTAATCAACTCCACAGTCGGAAGGTCCTCTTCTGGGAGCACGAAGGCAACAGAGCTGTCCGAAAAGGCAAGTGGAAACTTGTTAGCGATTATCCCGGTGATTGGGAACTCTATGATATGGAGATGGATCGGACTGAGCTGGATGACGTTTCAGATGATTATCCTGATGTTGTTCAAGAACTCAAAGGACTGTATGATAAATGGGCAATGAAGTGCAATGTGACACCATGGGATAGAGTGCTCAGGTTAAGAAAAATGAGAATACAACGAGCCAAGCAAAAATGATGTGGAAAAATGATAATGTCTGACCGAAATAGTAGAGGGAGGAATTGCAGCATGTTTATAAATTCGTTGTCCAGACGCGATTTCTTGCGTCTTTCCGTAGCGGGTGCCGCATCTGCAGGAACGATTATTCGACATCGATTTGCCCGTGCAGAACAGCCTTTCCGTCCAAATGTGTGTTCCGAAAAACTGTTGACAGAAAATATTAATACACGCCGTTTGGACCGCTTTGGCGGCCTTGAATCCGTACGCTTCGATTCGACCGGGTTTTTCCGTGTGGAAAAAGCGGATCGGTGGTGGTTCGTCACTCCCGACGGCGCAGCGTTTCTATCTTTTGGAGTCAATCACACTGATACGGAATATCTTCTACAAGATTACAACATTGATTTTTGGAGAGCCGAATTCGGTTTCCAGAATCCGTCGGAACCTGCGTTTCGCAAAGGATTTATAAAAAAAGTGATGAAGGACCTTGCCGCATTCGGTATGAATACTATCGGAACACACGCGCGTAAGGAAGTATTTGGAAAACTCACGGTTCCTTACATACAAGGCCTGTTCTTTGTTCGAACTCCTTATTGGATAGAGCCATCTGCTCAAAATTTTTCCGATGTTTTTTCAGTTGATTTCGAGAAGCGTTGCGAGCGTGTGGCGCGAAGACTCGTTCTGCCCAAGAAAGACGATCCTTTCCTCATTGGATACACCCTGACAGATTGCCCAATTCTAACCGATCTGGATGCGGCCGCCCACGGACAAGACCCATGGGGGGGACCCTCCCCTGAGACACCCACCTGGCCACGCGTGCTGAGAAACATGGGGCCGAATGCGCCCGGTAAGAAAGTGTTTGTGTCTTTGGCGCGCAAACTTTATCCGGCAATTCAGGAATTCAATCACGTTTACAAAACAAGTTTTTCATCATTCGATGAATTGCTTAATTCAGAAAACTGGAGTCCTGTCGTGAAAACCGTCGGGGTTGGCGACGCGCATGACAATCGTGCCTTTTTAATGCGTATTTTGGAACGATATTATACTGTGGCTTGTGCGGCCATCCGAAAATTCGACGCCAACCACCTGATCTTTGGCGATATCATCAATGCACAAACACCCCCTCCTGACGAAGTTGTTTCTCTGATCGCCGGGTTTACGGACTTGATCGCCTATCAGTATTACGGTGGCTATGCTGAACAAAGTCATATTCTCGACCGGTGGTCGAAGTTGACGGGCAAACCTCTTTTTCACGCCGATTCCTGTTTTTCTGTTCCCTATAAGGAAATGCCCACCCCCATAGGTGCTGTCTGCCCCGACCAAGAGATTCGGGCGCGCCGGTTCCTTGATTTCGCAACCCGGGCTTTTTCGCGACCTGACTTCATCGGATGGAATTGGTGTGGATGGGTGGATGCCTGGGCCGCTTGGAAAAAAGAACGCCAGCACTCGGGTTTGCAGAATCCTTTTGGCCGCTATCACCATCCCATGCCCGAGACAATGGCTCGGTTTGGAGCCCGGATATATGAGTATGGACAAAGAGGGAAAGCGCCGGACACCAAGGCAAATCAAGGAATAAAACAAAAGAAAGGGGATCAGGAAAATGACCAAATGTAGGATAATAGTGGGCCCGTGTTTTGTGATGCTGTCGTGCTTGGCTGGTCTTTCGCATGCGAACCCAACGCAAGAACAAATCGATGCTTTGATTGCCCGCGCACGAGCTATGCAGGCAAATCCGAGATTCGAGGCTGCAATAGGATGGTTCGAATACCTCGTTTCGGAAATCGTGGATCCATTGCGCAAGAGAGACATATCAGCGGAGAAAACGGTTAAGCTTGTAGAGCGGTTGACTGAATGGGCCGTTCGGCTGGAAAAGGACCCGGATGCGTGGGCGAAACAACGAGGCTGGGTCGAATGGGCATATCTATCGAAAGTCGATGGTACCGGACAGCCGTTCATGATGTGGATTCCGGAAGATTACGATACCTCAACTTCCTGGCCGCTCAGTCTCAATCTGCACGGCGGTTCT
Organism: uncultured Pirellulales bacterium; assembly: GCA_964397675.1. Classification (GTDB taxonomy): domain Bacteria; phylum Planctomycetota; class Phycisphaerae; order Sedimentisphaerales; family Anaerobacaceae; genus CAYNKI01. The sequence continues at coordinate 9,750 of CAYNKI010000016.1, read as the reverse complement.
GAGACCCACATTGGCTATGCCAACAAGTATAGGAATGAGGACGGAATCGCGAATGGGCTGGCCGTTACGGACGCGATTCAGCTTTATGTGTTAGGCCGCGGAAGGGGGTCAGGGTACTACGGATTAGCTGAAGTAGATGTGCTCGAGGTTCTGGATTATGTGCTCGAGCACTGGAATGCCGATCCCGATAGAGTACACATAATGGGCACGAGCATGGGCGGAGCCGGTACGTTCCTGGTCTCGACGCGAACTCCGGATTTGTTTGCCACTACGAGGCCGATGTCTCCGCGAGGCACACATGTTCCAGTTGAGAACCTTCTGCACGTTCCAACCTACACGCTCCATAGTGTGGACGATTTCAGGGTTCCGATCTGGTTGAGCCGTGCGACTGTACGGTGGCTGGAAGAGACTGGCGGACAGGTGCTCCAATATGAGACGCGCGGTGTGGGCCACGGCATTTTACGTGACAAGAAAAGTCGTATTGACGCCGGTGAACGGGTTCTGTCGCAGACACGGATCAAAGAGCCTGGCCGAGTCCTCTACACCGCCATGGATGAACTTGCGCGCGGTGCGTATTGGCTGGAAATAATCGAGTGGGGACCCGACGGGTGGCCTGCAAAGGTTGACGCGCGCGTCGGACGCGACAACACGCTAAACCTCTATTTGGACAACATTAACGCTCTGAAACTCAATTTGGATGATTCCCCGCTCGATATGGGCGATCCCTTAACGGTAATCATTAATCGCACCACAGTGGCGGACCTTTCGGGACCAATTCCTCCCGAGCTTTTTGTGATTCGCAATGGAGCCGGTTGGAAGGTTTCCGAGAGCAGACCTGAACCTCCATCTCAACGTCTCCATTTCCCCGGCGGCCCCATGGCGCTCTATCACGGTGAACCGCTGATGGTGGTGTGGGGGACACAAGGGGATTCCGAGGTCACGGAACAGATTCGCGCAATTGCCGAAGGCGCAATGCGCTCGCTGAATCCGTGGTGGATGGCGCCCAATGAACGTTCGAGTATGTTAGTGGGCAGGATTCCCGGAAAAGCCGATAGTGACGTTACGCAAGCCGACATGGACAAGTATAACCTTATCCTGCTGGGCACGGCACAGCAGAATTCGCTGGTTGCAAGAATGGCCGACAGGTTCCCTGTAAAGGTAGAGAATGATCGCACGGTCGCTTCTGACGGGGTATCGTGGAGTTTCAAAGATCGAGGGCTTGGCTTGCTCTATTACAATCCTTTGGCCCCTCACCGTCTCGTATACTGGGCTGCCTCGGACTCGCCCGATTCTTATACCTTTTCAAATCCGCTTTTCAGGACTCATTATCGGAGAACTGCCGGGCCGGACTTTATTCTGATGCACAACACAGAGGTACAGCACGTTGCGGCTCGCAGATTCGACAGCCGATGGCAATGGAAGACCGGTTATGCCGACTCGCCTCTTATATCCGCCGAGTACTGTTCCGCCAAGGGATACAACAAGCTGCTTGCTGAAGCAATGTGCGTGGAGTCGGGCGCCGATTTTGCTCTGGTTGGCGATGGTTTCATCACGATGCCCGTGTTTGCCGCTGTGGGTGAAACTCGCTGGGCGGACTTGATAGCATGGCACTACGACAGACGTCTCACGGCTATGGATTTGAGCGGCGAAACAATCTTGAACAATGTTCACGCACTCGCTGAGATCAAAGATGCTCGAGAAGGACGTATGCCGGTGAGGTTTTTGCCATTACCTACCAAGGAGACAATCGAACCGAAGCACGTCTACCGCGTAGTGTTTGTTCCTTCCGTTGGCTTCGCCTATTCGGCCAACACGCGAACCAATCCTGAAAGGCTAAGGCTTCTCGATGTTACTGTCCATTCCGCCTTGGAAAGAGTGCGCAAACGTTAGTGAAGTCGCTCGTTCACCCCGTCGTTAATCTGTCAGCGGTGATTCGGGCATCACGTAGCAGTATACGTCGTAGCGCAGTTCGCTCCACGCGAGTTCCGGTAGAAGATGGCCGGGGAACAGTGGCCGTTTGACGGGCGTGAACTCTATCTTGACGCGTATGGAGCTTCGTCCCTGCGTAAGCTCACGAGCCACGAGAAACTCGTCGTCACGGAACCGGCGATTGGAGGTCTGTACAATATGCGTCGTTGCACCTAGCTCATCGCCGCGGGGCGGGTTGGAGTAGACACACGTGTTGGAACCCGCAAGGTACCAGAGTCCCGCATGTTTCCATTCGTGGTCATCACCCCTCTGGCCGCCGCCGGCGTCGGCCACGTAGACTTCCGCCCGCTGGTTGGGGAAGGAATAATCGAGTGTGCGCCGCAGCATGACCCCCAGATTGTCTGGCCGTAACTTAACGGTGAGCTCAGAGGTCCCGCTGGTGTGACGGCCGACCTGCGTGTGGGGGGGATACACTTCGATAGTCGAGGTTAGATAGAGCGCTTTGCCGGTAGAAGCATTCTCGTCCTCGACTATCCGGTTTCCGCCACGCGATACAAGGATGTCTGAGACATCGAGTACGATCCCGCCTCGTTTAGCCATCGGAACGTCGTCCCTGGGAAGTTCCCGGTTCTCTCCGCTCAACCATATTCGGTCGATGTACATGCCTTCGGGTTTGTAGCACGGTCTGCCGGAGCGGAAGTCCAGAATACGCGGCTGGATGCGGAGCCGGTGCTTGCCCAGGCGTGCGAACGTCACCGTCAGAGGCGGTCTGCTGGGTGCGCCGCTCGACCATGCGTATGTGAACGGTTGATCGCGGTCCCGCCAGTTACCGGCGCCGAATTCGCCGTGATACGTTGGATTCGCTTCATCGGTACCGATCTCGTCATCGAACTGCATCCATAATGTGCCGACCTTTTTCTCGGCCTCCATGCCTTTGCCGCGAATCCAGATGTAATAGGTCTTGCCGGCATCAGCTTGGAACTCGAATTCGGCGTAGCTGTCCGGATTGGCTTTGGGTTGGCGCTGGCATGACGTCTTCGCGATGTCAGGTCCCAGCTCGTAGCGAGATGTGACCGAGACAGGCGCCGAGGCGTTGGGCGAGACGTAGTTGTGGGCCCGCTCGCTGTCGAGGTTACCGACATCGACAACATCGGTCTTGACAAGCGAAGGGCTCGGCAGTCCGTACCAATACGTGACGGTCTCGTAATGCTCTGTGGTCTGGTTGTGGGAACCGTGCTCGAGCCGGATGACGGCCCGTTTGCCAAAGGGCATGAGGTCGGCCAACAGGAACCGATAGGCTGAATTGACAAGGTCATCGTCGCTGACTGCCAGGTCTGGATTCTTCGCGCCTACCGGATGGCCCGCAAACGGCAGAGTCATGTTGCGTCCGCCCCAGTAGTCGCCACCGCCGCCCCATTCTTCCGTGCCCGTACCGTACGCTTGAGGTGTCTGGCTATCATCGAAGAAGAATCGCGGATCGCCTTCTAGAGTTGGCAGAAATGCCCGGTGAGAAAAAATGAACGACGTTCCGACAAACGAGCCGGACCAGTCGTCTTGTCCCTCGATGTCTTGCGTATCGAGCAACACGAGGTCCCTGCCGGTTTTCGGTTCCGGGTGGTCGCGGTACGTGGCATGGAAATAGCCTACATGGTTCGGCGGGTCAGTGTATGGCTCATGGCGCACGGCATACTTGATCTGCGTGTCCAAGTCCGAGGGCACGTTGGTGAGTTCGATGCGGGCCGATTTGAAAAACGGCATCGGGAAATAACATGCCAAGTGGACGCTCTCGGCCTCGTAGCGCACGTTCATCGGGAAGGCTTTGACGACATAAGGTCTATCGTCGCGGTTGTAGAGGATGCCCGCGCCAAAAAACAGGCTTACGGGCGCGTCGACTGACGGCTGGTCGCGATTGTCCCAGGTAATGCGGAGCCGTGCGCGCCCGAACTCGGGCGCCTTGTCGCGCGGCACGGACATCTTCAGGGCACGGATCATCGCCGGACCCGTTCGAAGAGTGCATAGTGGAACCGTGCCGCCCCTGTACAGTTTCACCGTGTCCGAGACCGATGCAATGTTTTTCGGCGCGATATCCGTACCAGCACGGTTGATAAGTTCCAGTACGCCGGGGTCGGGCGGCGTCCTGGCATCCCATCCAACTATCGGCCGAGAGAGGTTGGCATCGGGCAGATAGTGATGATAGATGTAGTACCCGGTGCCGTAACGGGTTCGCGAGTAGGCCATGCGGAACGAGCGCTCAAACGCGATCGGCACCCATGTCAGGTCGGCGCCTTTTGTGACGGACCAGGTCCATGCGAGCGGGTTCGGAAAAAGATGTTTGGGCATGAACACGGAGTTGTCAACGGGATTGAGCGGGTCGGTGCTGCTCGTCTCCTGGACGATATGGTCGATGCCGTCTACTTCATAGTGCCAGGGACTACCATGCCAGTGGTTATACCGTGCAAAATAGAGCACGCCTGGAGTCTCGACGTCGAGTGTCACGTTGAAGTCATTAGCTTGCTGATACAGAAAATGACCGGCATCGGCCGTCTCGTTGCCACCGGTCCGGTCATAAGTGCTCCGCATGTACGCTCGCGCACCAATCCGCTGGTACGGCCATCTCTCCCACATGCGGTACGCATCGAGACCCACCGGAATTATGGGAGGCTCGTTTGATTGCTCAAGCGTCGCAGAATCGGCGGAGTAAGAAACGTCTGTCACCAAACTTGAAACTGATAAGACAAACAGCAACAGAAATAGCGGAATATCAACTCTCATATTTGTATACTCCATTTAAGCG
>CAYNKI010000016.1:0-4927 GCA_964397675.1 uncultured Pirellulales bacterium | reverse complement strand
CAGCAACAGAAATAGCGGAATATCAACTCTCATATTTGTATACTCCATTTAAGCGGCAAGTTCTGAAATGACCAAAGACGTTGCTATTGGCCCAATTCAACGAGTAGAGACTCGCCATCTATCACTACCACAGGTTGCTTAAGCGTTATTCTTACCTGGCCATTTTTGATCGTATGCGTTGCCGGAACGCGCTGCTGGTTATGCAAGACGGTAACGGTTATCGACTTAATCTCGTTGGAAACTTGGAAGATCAGTGAGGCTACACGAACCTTACCGTAGCGCATCTCGATCTTTTCAGTCTGCATGTTGCCATCACGACGTTGGGCAAACACCCCCCAACCTTCTGCGGCAGTAAAAAATGAGACATGGTCATCAGGCTGCCATACCGGTATGAATCCCATTAGACCGGCTGGGCCGTCATAGATAAATCCCTGACAGGCCAGCAGCACCGACCAGATGCTCATCGCCCGGGCGTAGAATTTGCCGCATTCATCGTCTCCGAACGGGTTGCCGCTGTAGCCCCACGCTCGATCTGTAAGGCCCGAACGCCATTGGCCATCGTAACGGTCCTCTGCGGCCTTGACTACAGTGAAGCCCTCTTCTAATAAGCCGCTGGTAATCATCGCCGCGGCGGCACTGTATTCGAAACCGCTCATAACCTCGTCGGCAAACCGCAATTGCTTACCCGGCTCCGGCCGACCACCCTTCGGCCAGGTGGTCATCATAAGCCCATGGTCGTCGTCTCGGACAAACTTCCGTGGGAATCCTTTCCAGGGAGCACCCGTTGTGAAGGTCTTGACATTCTTGAAATCGGTACGGAAATTGTATTTGAAAAGTGACCTCAGGGCTGTCCGGACGTGACCCTGTGGATACAGCCATCCTAAGTCAAGCTGAAAGGCCCACCACTGTCCCAACAACTGATCAATATGACAGCCGGTCAGATAATTCTCTCCTTTGAGCTCATTGGGAATCTGAATGTAATATTCGCCATCGAACAGGGCCGAATCCTGTTTCTTTGCGCCAGCCAGGCGAATCTTCCGGTAGCGGCCCGCCAGATCATCCTGCCCCTCCAACAGAGCCATTTTCTCCGACGCACCTAAAGCAGCCAAATACAACGTACCCAACCAGGATGTGCTGCCGCTCAGCGCGGCATCGAGCGTGTTGTGCTGCTGGCCCATGGGCACCCCGTCTTCGTCCTTATCCCAGGTGACTATGACATATTCCATCGCCTTGCGAACTCGAGGCCAAACCTTGTCCAGCCAGCTTTTGTCCGTACTACAGAGGTGTTCGCGATATGCTCCCAATATCTCGCCACACTGCCCGTCGAAAGCGACCTTTTGTGTCGTATGGCGCATAGGTATGCCGCCGGCTTGATTCTGATAGAAAAGGGATTCCTCTCGCAGCCGTCGCCCGATAGACGGGAAAAGCCTTGCGTGTGCCTGGGCGTACTGCCACACGTGTGTACAGTTACCCATACAGCAACCAGTCGTACTGCAGCAGCCCTCCCAGCCGCCGAAGTAGCCGTCCTTATCCCAAAAACATGTCTGGCTCTTAAGGCAAGCAACCTGTGAGCTGATCCGATCGAGCATCCAGCGGGGAAGATTGGTTTCGTACAATGCGTCATGATATGCCCGTGTCTGTCGTGTCAGTTCATTTAGATTCTTGTCTATATAGGTAACCACGTCCAGCGAGCTCGACCACCAATTGGCGTACATGCGTCCTGCACAAAACCACTTATTCTGCCTGGTAGTTTTGGCTGATAATGTGCCGGTCGTCCCTTTTGGAAAGTGCCAAGCCAGCAGGAAGGTCGCCGTTCTGTTTTGACCTGGGGCGATATTGGCGCTCCAGACCAGGGCCCCATCAACGGTTTGGCCGGCTTGGGTAGGTCCTGCCTGGCGCGGCCCGGCCAGGCTGCCGTCATCAGTGAAATCCTCAGCAAGTTGTGCGATATCTTCCCACGAGGCAATCCCCGTGACGTCAACGCCTCTTACTGCCAGTGCCATGTCGCCATAACCGGAACTGCTTCTGGATGAATCGGTTGTCATGTGCAGAACCGTCACATCCGCGCGCCGCATGATCTTATTGCAGTTGCCCCCGTAGCTGCCAAACTTCCTCCCATCAATCCCGGGCAGTTCGGCCGGCCCCCAGGTCCTTTTAGCCGGGCCGGTACGATAACCGCCGCCATTCTGTTGTGACGCCAGAAATACCACTTCCACCGGCTCGGCGGATGTGTTCCTCGCAGTGATGTTGAACACGGCACAAGGAATCGCGGAGTTCTTTGTGTCCATTGGAATCAATGGGCTAAAGGCCTCCAGGGAAATCTCCACAGGCAGGTCCTTATCGCCGAGCTCGAACCAGCCAAACGGATATTCCCCTCGAAAGCTCAGACTGTTCATTGCTGCAAATGGCCCTACCGGTTCGCTCTGAAGAGCTCGGACAATCGGCTGTGCTCCCGGGCTGGCCAGCCGGACCGCGAAGAAGGTGTGCGGCAAGATCAAGGGGTTATAGTTATTGAAAATCTGCCAAGACTGGAGTTTTGCTTTGCCGTTGATCTGCACATTTCCGCCGCCGATTCCGCCCAGAGGCATGCTAATCGCATCGAGGTACTTTCCCGCATATACTCGCGACTGACCTTGCGCAAACAGTTCTGAAGTATCCGCGGCGGCCCTTACCCCGATGTACATCGGGGGTCTTTGGGCAATGGGTTTCTCTCCCTGATGAGCCGTGTGTTTCTTGGGTGATTCTGCCGGCGCTGGGAGCGGGTTTTTAGAGGGATTAAGCCGGATGGGATTCTCGTGAAGCTGCTCAGGCCACCGGAAGGCTTGGGCATGCGCAAGCATCTGCCTAACGATCTCGGGGTACTGCTGGGCCAGGTTCCTCTTTTCGCCGACGTCCGACTCGAGATCATAGAGCTCAATGCCTTTCGATCCCCTGTCCTTCACGTAGCCATAGAACTCCTTGAGATGGGGAAGTATCAACTTCCATTTGCCCTTGCGTACGCCTTGCAACTCATTCCGGCAGAAGTAATAGAAATCGTTGCGTGTCCCTTTTTCACTCTTGCCGAGCAGCAGCTCCGTCTGGTCGACGCCGTCAATAATCCGGTCGGTCGGCATTTCGTATCCGGTGAGCGTGGCAAAGGTAGGCAGGAAGTCGAGGGTCGAGAATATGGCGTTGCTAATGCGCCCAGGCGACACATGACCGGGCCAGCGGATGATACAGGGAACTCGGATGCCGCCTTCGTATGTTGACCCCTTGCCTTCTCGTAGAGGACCGGAGGAACCCCATGCGACCGCGCCGTTGTGTTTCTTACGCAAGTTTACCTGCATGTTATTCCAGGGGCCGTTGTCCGTCGTGAAGATGACGATGGTGTTGTCGCGCAGGTCTAGCATATCGATCGTGTCCAGCAAACGTCCGGTGTGGTAATCAAGTTCCTCGACCGTATCCGCATAAAGACCACCCTTGGATTTGCCCTTGAACTCCAGCGAGGCGTCGATCACCGAGTGCACCATTGTGTGTGCGAGATAGAGCAGAAAGGGACCGTCCTTGTTGGCCTTAAGGAAGTCGATGGCTTTGTCCGTGTATATCCTGGTGAGGCTGGCCATATCCTTGGTGCTGCCGACTTCTTGATTGTTCTCATGGAAAACCACGTGCGCATTATCGTTGGCGCCCAAGGTTCCCCAATAGGTATCGAAGCCCTGCGCGTTGGGCATGCGCTCTCGGATCGCTGCGCGGTTGGAGACGTCCCACTTCCCGATGCAACCGGTGGTATAGCCCACCTTCTGAAGCAACTCGGCAATGGTGATTTCATCGGCGGGCATGGACCATCCTCTACTTCGAATGGGATAACGGCTGGTGAGCAGAGCGGACCGAGAAGGACCGCAGACGACCTGGGCATAAAAGTTGGTGAAGCGTATGCCATCTTGCGCCAGCTTATCGATACGGGGCGTGCGGATCGTTTCGGAGCCGTAACACCCGAGGTCGCCATAGCCCTGGTCATCAGTGAAGATGATGATGATGTTGGGACGTTCGCCTACCTGTGCCCCGATGTACATCGGGGTGAGCAGTGTATATGAGAGGACGAAAACGAATACCGTGGAAAGCTTTTTCAACATGAATTATCCTTATACTTGAAACAGCTCACGAAGTACTTCGGGGCTCCTATCGAACATTTGCCGATCTATCTGATTCCAGGAATAGGCTTGAAAGCCTTAAATTACTGGTAATCGGCATGTAAAACAGCCACGGGTCGGCATGCAAATCAGCCACACCCTGCCCACATAATAAGCCTCCATCTGGAGGCGGGCAAGTATAATTTCACTTTTTCTTGCAACCATATTCCTGTCTTTTCGCTTCTTGGGGCCCATCCCGATGTACATCGGGATTGCTTCGGCCTGAAGGCCTCGCAATGACACAAAAACACCGGATTTCCAATAGTTATTGCCAAAGAGTCTATTTTGATTTTTCTACTTTTTTTGGGAATTTGTGTCTAAAGTATTGACCTGAGGCTGCAAATAACGTAAATTGCTGTTCTTGTATTTTTTAGCGTTTGAGAATGCACTATTTTGAGGAATTAGCTATATGCCGAAGCAAAAGACTCATAAAGGCTTGAGCAAAAGAATCAAAATTACAGCCGGCGGCAAGGTCAAGCACAGGCGGGCGGGTGGCAGCCACCTTATGAGCGGTAAAAACGCAAAACGCCGAAGGCGAATAGGCAGCTCAGCTATTATGTCCGGCTCCACGGCTGACACAATAAAGACTAAAGTCCGTGGGTGAATATCTTCAGATAATTGAAAAGGACATGATTTGTTAATGAATAATCAATAATCAGTAATCAGTAATCAATTAATTAGGCTTGCTTCTCGGCTTCGATCGGCTGCCGCCAGCAGGCATAAAGAATTGTAATCTCTCAGTAGAAAGCGGGTCAGTA
>CAYNKI010000015.1:0-25915 GCA_964397675.1 uncultured Pirellulales bacterium | reverse complement strand
ACGAGTCGCCGAGACGAGCGGATTTGAGGCTGCCACACACTATGGAGTCACAAATCAATATTACCCAGAATCTGTGCTTTTTGAACCATGCCAAATATTTTTGTTATTTAAAAGTTTTTTCTTATAACGGATCTATAAAAAGTTTGCCTCATCCATAGGTTAAAACCGTCCAAATATCTCGATCCCTGCATTTTATCGGAAGCAGGTAACCGATAGTGTGGACTTTAGCCCACCGATAAAGTAGAGGTAGGGCAAGCTCCACCCTACTTGCGTTTGGCTGAGTGGTATCTTGTTTCATATATTTTATTGGGCACTAATTTTGTTCCAGAAATATACATTTGGCTGATTTATGCAACTAAAGGCAAGATGTGTTTCCGCAGGTGAAATTGATATGTTTGGGTTTTTTAAAAGCCGTGCATTTTCAATTGGTGTGGATATTGGCGATGACCGTCTGAAGCTGGCTCAGCTTACAAGTAATGGAAAAGGTGTCAGTTTAATTGCCGGCAGAAGTGAAAGACGTCCTGAGAGCGTTAAGCCCGGCAGCGCCGCTTGGCAAAGATGGGCTGTGGAAACAATACGTGAGGCAATGGCCGATCATTGGTTTCGTGGTAGAAACGCCATAGCAGCAATACCTGCAAGTGCTGTATTTATTGATCATGTGAAGGTAGGGACACAATTCTACAGTAAGTTGCGAGACGGCAGAGCACCGCTGAAAACAAATGATGAAAAATTATCGAAAGTCATTCTTTCTAAAATAAAACAAAAACTATCATTTGAACCAGACGATGCGATGATAAAGTTCATCCCTATAAATGAAGATAACGTGCTGGTAATGGCAACTGAGCGCAAGATTATCGATAGACATTTGGCAATATATGAAAAGGCCGGCCTGACGATTAAGTCTATTGGTGCTTGGCCCGTGGCATTGGCTACCTGCTATACCAGTTTTTTTGGCAGGCGCAAAAAAGATATTGAAGCGATTGTTATGCTGTTGGATGTACAGGCAAACTGCACGAATCTGGCAATTTGTCGCCACAAGGATCCACTTTTTGCTTGTTCGATACCAATAGGAGCAAAGCAGCTCGAAGATGAGACCATAGTGACGAGGCTGATATTTGAGTTGAATGCCTGCAGACGCCAATTTAGCTCGATGCATCGAAACGTTCAAATAGAGCGTTTGATTTTCCTTTCGGGCCAAGCTGTAGATACAAACACTTACACAACGATAGCAAGGCGGATGGAAATCCAGGCTCAGATGGGAGATTGTCTGGCAGCAGTGGAAATAGATAATCCTTATCGTTCGGGGATAGATAAAAGAAATGGTAGTGCTAATGTTAATTGGGCCACTGCTTTCGGGCTTAGCTTGTCGTAATTTCTAACGGGGGTAAATAAAATGCTTAATATAAATTTTGTGCCTGATGATTACGTTCAGAGCAACGAATCGCGAAGAACAAATCTTATGTATCTTGTGCTGCTTATCGTGGTGATGGTCGCATTAGGCGGCTCTTTCGTGACTATCAAGATACGTCAGAGTACCCTCCATGTTAAGGAAAAGCTGGTAAATACAAAAATAACCCGTGTTCAACAAGCAATACAGCAGTATGAACAGCTTCAAGCAAAGCGCAAGGAGATGATGAAGGCAGCGCTTACAACTGCTCAATTGCTTGAGCCTGTTCCCCGAAGTGTCTTATTAGCGTCATTGACAAATAACCTGCCAACAGGGGTTTCACTATTACGGCTGTATGTGAAACAGGAAAAGCCTAAGCAAGTAATTCCACCAAAACCAACTAACAAATACTTGGCAGCTCAGGCTAATAAGGCGAAAGCTCAGGAAAATCTCTCAGCAGAGCAACTGTTGGAGACGCACATAGATATTGGAGGTATGGCTCCGAGTGACCTTCAAGTTGCAGCTTATATTGAGCGGCTCAGTAACTCACACCTATTGCGGAATGTAGCATTAGTGGAATCGAAAGAATACAAAATCGATGATACTACCTTCAGACAATTCAAGCTAAAGGCCACGCTTGGAAAAAACGTGCATCTTACCAAGGATGATGTCGACTTGATTAAGGTTGGACGTGAAAGAGCATTAAGTATTTTTTAGCTGGTTAAATGGTTAAATAATTACTAATTACCATCGGAGATGAGGGCAGAATTATGAATAGTGGTTTTCGAAAAGCCGTGTTTTTCATTTTGTTGTTGGGCATAGCAGTGGTCGGCTATCAATATATGGTTAAGCCGGCTAATAGACATTTAACGAGGGCAAAAGAACGAGTCGAGGCGAAATTGGCAAAATTAGCTGAGTTCGAAAAAACAACAATAGCAGCTGAGGACCTTACAAAACAGTTAGAGCAATTGCAGGACGCTATCAAATTTTTTGAAAGCAAGCTACCGCCTACCAGCAAGATTCACAAGGTTCTCGAGCAAGTCACTGTAATTGCTCAAAAGCAGGGCTTAAAGCCCAAAACAATTCGAACTTTGAAAAAGAAAAATAATAGCGGCTATATAGAGCAGCCACTGGAAATGGAATTAGAGGGGAATTTCAATTCGTTTTATTCTTTCCTCTTAGAACTGGAGAAGCTTCCTCGCATAACAAAAATTCGCGAGCTCAAGTTAGAAAAACAAAAAGAAAACGAGGGGCAAATCACGGCTGATTTTATAGTGAGTATATTCTTCCAAAACAAAACCAGCTAACTTTAGTTTTCAGTTTTGAATTTTTAGTTTTTAGTTAACTCAAAACTATTAGTGGAGTTTAGCTATGTTATCTTTCTTACGTGAACAAGGCGCTGAGAAATTGTCGGCACAAAAGCCAGATGTTGCCGCTGGGCAAACTGACTCTGATGCACAAGCTCAAGGGAGCTGCCAGGAATATTTGACCGTAGCAGCTCAGAATAAAAACGTCCGCAAGAGCACAATGCTGGTTGCTGTTTTATTTGGTATAGGTCTTTTGTGCCTTTGGTTTATGATAAAAAAGAGCGCACCACAAGCAGCATCTGCATCAACCGATGATTCGCAGGAAACGCAGATTGAGGTTGCCATTGCTCGACTCACCGGTGTTAGCTCAGAAATGTTTAGCCGGATGGATCAAATTGTTAATAAATTTTATGAGTTTTCAGATGTGTTGCAAGTGAAGGTCAATGAACTTGTGAAAAATCCATTTGAGCTGGAAATTATTTTGAGCAACCTAAGAGAAAAAGTCGACATACAAAAGAATGATGTCGATATTGACGCCGAAATAATCAGACAACAGAAGATAAGGCAAAAGGCAAAGGAATTGCAGCTTTTGACTATTTGTCAATCTGACCAAGGTAATTGTTGTATGATAGATGATAAAATTCTTTATGAAGAAGATTCAATAAAAGGTTTTAGAATTACCCAAATTGGAGATAATTTCGTGAAGATTGAATGGTGGGAACCCAAAGATGAATCTGCGCCTTCAGAAATATCCGCCACAGGCGGACAAGGCCTGGAAATTGAATTGAAGTTATCGGAATGAAACTACCTTTTCTATTTACAAAAAGTAATCCCGATGTACATCGGGAGACAGAGCCGGAAAAAGACTTATCAGAGCCTGCAGACACCAATCATGCAGAAGGCCAGGCTTGCTCTGAAGATTCATCGATTCGCGGCCTAAGCGACCTTTATGCTCCGGAACAACCGAGTGAGCTGCATGAGCGAGACATAGCTGATGTCCTGCTGGAGATGGGAAAGATTACAGACCAGCAGCACGCGCAAGTCCGGCAAGAACAGTTGGAAAAACCCGGCAGTGATGCTACAACCTGGCTCTTTAAAGACGGACTAATTGGTACTAATGACGTCTTGATGGCTAAGGCTAAGCTGTATGATCTTGAGTTTCGACAAATTGGCCCAGAGGATGTAGATAGGCAGGCTTTTGAGAAACTCGACATTGATTTTATAAAAAGAAGTAACATTGTGCCGATCTCAATGGAACAAGACACTTTGGTTGTCGCAACAAGTGAGCCGGCAAATATCTTTGCTATAGAGGATGTGAAAAGACAGACCCAGATGAATCTGCAGGTAGTAGCTTGTAGTTCTGAAGATATTCAGGCCGTGTGCGATTCGTTTGAATCCGAGAGCGGCACCGATGTAATCAGCGGTTATAGTCTTGATGATATCATCAGTGATATGACAGATGTAGAGGTCGTTCAGGAACAGAGGGAAGAGTCAGAAGACCTTGAAAAAATGGCAGGCCAATCACCTGTTATCAAATTCGTTAATTATCTAATTAGCAATGCTGTACATGATGGAGTTAGTGACATACATATTGAACCTAAGGAAAAGTCTGCCAGAATAAGGTGTCGCATAGATGGGATGCTTTTCGAACTGATGCAGGCTCCGTTAAATATGCACCCTGCAATTGTCTCACGCATCAAGATTATGGCCAACCTTGATATTTCCGAAAGGCGACTGCCACAGGATGGAAAAATTAAGGTCTCCGTGGGAGGCAGAACAATTGATTTACGTATTTCTACGCTACTGACCAGTTATGGAGAGAAAGTAGTGATCCGGGTGCTGGATAGTAAATCGATAATGCGAGGTCTTGAGCAGTTGGGTATGGAGCAGATAGTTTGCGATACTTTTCGCCGGCAGATAGACCTGCCTCATGGGATTTTACTGGTCACCGGCCCAACCGGTTCCGGCAAGAGCACCACACTATATTCGGCCCTGTCCCAGATGGATGGTGATAAATTGAACATTTCGACGGTCGAAGACCCGGTTGAATACGAGCTTAACTTTTGCAATCAGATCCAGACGAATGAGAAGATTGGGCTCGATTTTGCTTCGGCACTTAGGAGTTTGTTACGTCAGGACCCAGACGTCATAATGATTGGCGAAATTCGGGACAACCAGACGGCTCGTATAGCAGTACAAGCTGCTTTAACAGGACATTCGGTGCTTTCCACACTGCATACCAATGATGCTGCCAGCAGTATTACAAGGTTGGTCAATATCGGTGTTGACCCATACCTGATAGCTGCATCCTTAAATGCGGCACTCGCTCAGCGTCTGGTTAGAAAAATTTGCCCTAAGTGCAAACAATTATATCAGGTGCCGGAACACATGCGCAAATATGTGGAAAAGGCAGGAGTCAATCCAGAAGAGCTTCTTCATGGTATCGGCTGTGAGACCTGCAGAGGCTCAGGCTATGTAGGAAGAGTAGGTATTTATGAACTGCTGGTTATTGATGACAGATTTAGGGATATGATTAATAAAGACTCTTCGATTAGTAATATGAGACGCGTGTTTCATGAAAGTGGACAGCCGAGTTTGTTTGATGATGGTATTATAAAGGTAAAGCAGGGCCTGACTACAATAGAAGAAGTGTTACGTGTGACAGAGGTGTATGGCCAGAGCGAAGAGGAAGTTTTCGTTGAAAATGTTGGGTAATAAATTCGTATGTCACATTGCGTATATCGTATTGCGCAATACGCAATACGCAATACGCATCACGCACGAAGAGGTATTGACATGATAGATGTAAAAACAATATTAGCGGCGGCAGTAGAAAATAAGGCAAGCGATGTGCATATTAACGTTGAAATGCGGCCAATACTTCGAAAGAACACCGAATTGATCCCCATGGATTTTCCTCCCGTCAGCAATGAAGATGCTAAAGAGATGGTTCTGGCCATGGTTGGGCCGGACAGATTCAAAAAATTCCAAGAGAATATGGATCTTGATTTCTCAACGACCCTCGATGATGGTAATAGGTTCCGCGTTAACGCTCATTATCAACGTGATACAATTGCAATATCATTTAGGGTGATTCCCAATGAGATTCCATTGCTAGATGATTTACACCTGCCACCAATAGTTAAAGAGCTAACAGACCTGCCGAGAGGTTTGGTGCTTGTAACCGGCCATACCGGCTCCGGTAAAAGCACCTCACTTGCTGCAATGATAGGGGTGATAAACTCAAAGTACGGCAAGCGCATAATTACATTGGAAGACCCCGTTGAATATCTGATTGAGAACGAAAAAAGTATGATAGAACAGCGTGAAGTTGGTTCTGACTGTCCAGATTTTGCGACAGGACTTAGACATGTATTACGCCAGGACCCCGATATCATTATGGTTGGTGAAATGAGAGACCTGGAAACTACCAGTTTTACTATTACTGCTGCCGAAACCGGACACCTGGTCTTTAGCACGTTGCACACCATCAATACCCCTCAGACCGTTGAGCGTATTATTGATATTTATCCAGCCAATCAGCAGAATCAAATTCGGACGATGCTCGCTAACACGTTGCAGGCGGTTATCTGCCAGACGTTGTTTAGGAGAATAGATCAGCCGGGAATGATACCATGTACGGAAATATTACTTTGCACCTCGGCGGCCAGAAACTGTATTCGTGAGAATAGAATCTACGAAATACCGAATATTATTGAAACTTCACGCAGGCTGGGTATGCAGAATCTGGATAATAGTATCGCCCAGATGTACTCGAAGGGTTACATAGACAGAGAAGAAGCAATTGCGCGCTCCAGTAATCCAGGCAGGATGGAAAAGCTCCTTACACCTAAAGGTCAGTTTAAAGCTGTCCAACCGGCGGTCGCAGTAAACGCGGAAAAGTAGTGGGTAGGGTGGGCTTTAGCCCACCGATAACGTAGAGGTGGGGCAAGCCCCACCCTACAGGCTAAGGCATAAATATATGTTCAAAGAATCTTCACAAAATCATGCAGAGGTAGTTGAAAATACAGAAAATTTGCAGCAGGCTCAATCTGAACAAATACTGCAAAGGCCAGTTATGGCCAGACGCTCTTCCAATACTCCACAAAAACGCAAATGGTCCCAAAGCAAGGTTAAAGGCCAATTTACCGGACTGCAGAAGATACAAAATTTCAAAATTGAATTTGGGCCGAGCAAAAAGGATATTTTGAATTTTACCAATCAGCTTGCAGTTATGGTCCGGGCGGGCATAAGCCTTCAAGATTCGCTTGAGTCAATAGCTGAACAGTGCGAGAACCAAAAATTCAAAAAGGTCATCAGCGATCTAAAAAAATGCATCGAGGCTGGACAAAGTTTTTCCCAGGCTCTTGCGGAACATCCACAAGTATTCAGCAACCTTTACATAAACATGGTAGCTGCGGCTGAAATGTCCGGCTCGCTAAGCGATATGCTGCAAAAATTAGCGGAGTATCTCGACCAGGAGGCTGAAACCCGCTCCCAAGTTCAAGGTGCTATGGTTTATCCGGTTATTATAGCAGTTATGGCGATAGCAGTGACCATTTTTCTGTTGTGTTTTGTTTTGCCCAGGTTCACCGCGATATTTGCCGGTAAAGAACATCTATTGCCTACGCCCACTAAAGTCTTGATGGCTACCAGCACGTTTTTCCGCAGTTGCTGGTTTCTAATATTACCAGCCATTGGTGCTTCAATTTGGGGATTTTGGTACTTGATCAATACCTATTCTGGCCGGCTATGGTGGGATAAGACAAAGTTGGTGTTGCCTCTTATAAAAACCCTGTGCCGGAGTCTTTATATAACAAGGAGCCTGCACACAATGGGGGTACTAACAAGGTCAGGGGTGCCTATTCTGAATACTATTTCCATAACAGCACAAATCGCAGGAAATGTGCTTTATAAAAATATGTGGCTCGGTGTCTATGAGGAGGTCCGCCAGGGCAGAAAAATTGCATCAAGTCTTAGCTCATATGGTCTAATGCCGAGCAACGTGGTACAGATGATAAAAAGTGGCGAAGATTCAGGCAATATTGGTGATGTGCTCAGAGACATTTCAAATTATTACGCAAGAGAGCTCAAAGCTGTTATTAAAGCAGTTACGTCAATGATAGAGCCTATAATGATAGTGATAATGGGTGTTCTGGTGGGTTTTATTGCCATGAGTATTATTCTGCCGATATTTAGGATGTCCAGTGTCGTTATGGGCAAGTAAATTCGTCGCAGGAAACGTAAAGCGTAAAACGTAAAGCTAAAAACTAAGGAATTCAACAGTTTTACGCTTTTAGTTTTAAGTTTTTAGCTTCCAGATGCGAGATATGAAATACGAAAACGGTTTTTCGCTTATTGAGGTGCTAATTGCAATAATATTAGTAGGTCTTGCAATTACGGCTCTTGTTGTAGCCAACAGCTCATTTACAATGGCTAACAGCGCCGGCACAAATTTAACAACCGCTGAGTTTCTCATTGAGCAGATAAGAGAGCTTACAACCATGCTGGAGGTAATTGACCCCCAGAGTGGCACCACCACTCCATTTGGTCCGGAAGAAGCTAATCTGGCCAACTATGACGATTTGGACGATTTTGATGGTGCGATTTTCTCTCCGCCAATTAATGCTAATAGAAATGTTCTGAACGATTTTGCTGCGTTTAGTCAGCAGGTCACTGTTGAAAATATTAACTCTACGGATTTTGAGCAGGTTGTAGGTGACCATAACAGTGATTTTGTCAGAGTAACGGTACAAGTTTTTTTGAATGCTGAAGAAATCAGCTCAGCAAGCTGGATTCGAGCCAGATACTAATGAAAATTCAAAATTCGAAATTCGAAATTCGAAATTCCGGCCGAAGGCCATCAAGAACCGGTTTTAGCATCGTCGAGTTACTGCTTGTTTTGGGAATATCAAGCATCCTGCTTGCTGCAGTAGCTGTAGCTTTCAACGCATCAGTCATTAATTACCGGGAAAACGAAGATATCTTCAAAACAATCAATAATGCTCGGCAGGCATTGTTTCGAATAACAAGCCAACTTCGCACGGGAGATCGGGTTGATACGATTGCCCCAGATAATAAATGCAGTTTTTTTACGGCTGATAATGAAAATATTACTTACGAGTACAGAAGTGCGGATAACAAGCTTTATCTGATAACTAACAGCGACGGCCAGGAGTATGTGCTTTGTGAAAATGTTTTGTCGATGAGTTTCATTAAGAACCCTACGGATGACGGCTTGGATTGCAAGAGTGTTCAGATTTCTATAACGGTTCAAAGCGGCAGCGTGCAACGGACACTTTCAGCTGCGGTGGTTATTAGAAAAAATTTGGTGTGACAGAGGTCTGCAAAGCATTTCTATATTCAGCTTTTATAGTTTTTAGCCTTAGTTTTGTATAAATTTTCTTGTTTTTTATTCTTTTTAGTCATACTGTATGTATAAGGTTAAGGGCGGTTAGCTCAGTTGGTTAGAGCGCCTGCTCGACACGCAGGAGGTCACTGGTTCAAGTCCAGTACCGCCCAGTTTTGTGTTCGTTGGAAATGTTTATTTTAGAGGGGCTTACGGAAGGAGCTACTTTGTTAGCTTCTTTTTTGCGTTTGGTTTTTGGTTGTTCTTGTGCCTCAGCGTCTGTTCAGTGTCAAAAGCACTTTCTTTCCCGGATTTTAGCATCTTATCCATAGCCTGCTTTGTTCAGGCCATGTGTGAATCGTCTACGATGCTGTAGAACCTGTTGGTAGTGTTGAGGTTGCTATGTCCAAGGAAGAATTTAACCATGTTAGCCGGCAACCGATCTGCCCAATTTTGGGCGCATGAAGTCCCTTAGCACATTATTGACCATGTATCGGTTTTGCCAAGATTTGCCTTTTTTCCGGTATCTATGCCATCGTCCCAAGACCCGCTTGTGTAAGCAAGAGCATAAAAAACTCTACTCAATAACGAAAAACCTCTTTAATGAAGCTTAAATGACATTTTTACCCTGTGAACGGTTACAATTAACCAAATGATTTATTTAATAAAAGACAGGTAGGTATCCTGTCTAAGGAGAACGAACAAAATGAAAAAGTTACTTATTCCGGGAATAACCTTTCTGCTATTCTCTACTATCACCTTTGGACAAAACTTCACAATAAATAAAATAACGGTACCTAAAAAAATTAGTGACCAAATGCCCAATACTAACAAAAATATTACTCTTCTAACCCAAAACGACATTCCAGAAGGAGAAAAATATCCCTTACTTATCTGGTTACATGGTGGTGGCGGAAAAGCTGAGAGTAATGGAAGTCGCTGGCCCAAATCAAGGCCTTTGCCCTATATTACAGACCCGGAAAAGGCAAAATTTAAGGTTGCTGTATTATATCCACAAACTATAGAACCGTCAGCGTGGGTAGGTGAAGAAGTAGGAGTTCTTGTAAGGTATCTATTAGAAGAATATCCATTTGATCCTAATCGGGTTTACTTAACTGGCCATAGTATGGGAGGGGCGGGAATATGGTTGGTTGCAAACCGTAATCCTGACTTATTTGCCGCCCTCGTTCCTTGTATGGGAGGTGGACGAATCCGTGAAGAGGTTATAGATGTAATTTCCTTTGAAAAGCTGAAAAACATACCGGTTTGGGCTTTTAATGGAGGCAAAGATAAGGTCACTCCTGTTGAATATTCCATCGAAATTGATAGGGTTCTCAATTCGATTGGCGGTGACTCTAAAATAACTATTTATCCGGAAATGGGGCACAATGGACCAAGTCCTGCAGCCTTTGCCCAGGAAGAAACCTATACCTGGCTTCTGTCTCATACAAAAAGTTCAGTGACAACCGAGGCAAATCAGCCGCCTCGCCCGAACGTACTGTTTATCCTGACTGACGACCAGAGTTATTCGACGATGAGTTGCACGGGTAGTTCGTTTATGAATACGCCGAACCTCGACAGGCTCGCCCGTGACGGGGCATTGTTTCGCAACCTGATCGTGGCGACCTCGGTGTGCGCGCCGAGCCGGGCGGCGTTCATGACCGGCACGTACAACTGGGTGAATGGTGTGTTCGCCAACGCGGCAAAGTGGGATCCCAAGAATGTTATCCTCGCACAGATGATGCAAAAGGCCGGCTATGCGACGGCGCACATTGGCAAGTGGCACTGCGGTGACCTGAAGGATCCGCAGCCTGGTTACGACCACTGGTTCGTGGCCCCCGGCCAGGGCAGGTACGAAGATCCCATCATTAATATCAACGGCCGGAACCGGACATTCCAAGGCGAATATCTCACCACGCTGACCACCGACGAGATGATCAAGTTCATCAATCAGGACCATGGCGGCAAGCCGTTCTTGGTCTGGTACGCGATGAAGGCTGTCCATGGCGGTCGCGCGCCAGAGGAGAAGTACATGGACAGATTCAAGGATCTGGGAGTGCGGCAATTGTATGGAGACAAGGTCGCCGACCTGGTGAAGATCACCCGCAATCCCGATGGTACTGTCAAGCCAGCGGACCAGTTGCCCAAGGGTGTTGAAGACCCGTTTGGCGGCAAACCACTGGAAGGGCCCGAAGGCGCGCTCGAATACGAACGCCACTACTATCGCCTGCTGTTGAGTGTGGAAGACAGCATGGGTCGCATCTTCGACGCCCTGAAGAACAACGGCATCCTGGACAACACGCTGATCATATTCACCTGCGACAATGGTTACTTCCACGGTGAAGGGGGCAAAACGGCTGGCAAGCGCGTTCCGTATGAGCCGGCTATCCGCGTGCCGATGATGGTCCACTATCCGCGGCAGGTGAAGACGGGTCAGAAGATCGACCGCATCGTGTCCAACGTAGACCTGGTCCCGACCGTGCTTGACTTCTGCGGCATCACGATCCCCAAGCAGGTGCAGGGTATATCCTGGAAGCCGCTGGTCACCGGCAACCCCGATGCACCTTGGCGCGAGGCGTTCGTTTACACCATGCCAGGTCGACAGAACAGTGCGGCGGTGGCTCTGCGCACCGAACATGACAAGCTGATTCTCAGCCCACCCAACACCGAGGAGTACTACATTCTGGCGAACGATCCGTGGGAGGAACACAACCTTGCCGCCGATCACAAATATAAGGTGCGTATCGACGAGATGAAAAAGCAATTGCTCGAAGAGATGGTCAAGATCGACCACCCCGGCATCGAGATGTACAAGAAGTGGCCCCTGCCGGATCGTCCCCTGAGAGTCCCCCCCGGAAGTAACGGAACCTGATTACTAATCCCGAGTTGGAACGCCGCCTCACCGCCATGCTCCGGCGGTATGAGGAGATCTTGGACTATGACCGCAGCACGCCGGCATATGTACCTTAAAAGGTTTTTGTCTCATTTGTTCAGCTATGATGAATAACCGAGACAAAAATCTTTTGACACAATGGCTAAAAAGTGTAGTTATTACTCAAACTGACCGATTTCATTGTCATGTTGAGCCGAAAGGCGAAGCATCTGGCCTTAACAATAGGAAATCACATTTCATCGTGGGCCAGATTCTTCGCTTCACTTCGTTACGCTCAGAATGACAAACTGTTATATGTTTTTGCAAATAAAGGACTTATGATTATTTCTGCTATCGTATTGGTCAGTTTGAGTTATTATACAATATTGACGCCTATGAGTTTTTGGATCCTACAACGGCTGATGCAGGTGATATTTCTGTAGTTGCTGGCGCCATTTGCGATGAGAAACAGATGATAACCTCTGATGTAATCTCAATTGATGCGAGACCTGTTACATTGCGGGGCGCAGACAAAACATATGATCTCAAGATTCTCTATTCTACGGCCGGCTTTGTCACCTACGATTGTTGCTCTGGCATATTCGGCAACTTCCTCAGCATATGGGCGGGACCGCGATGACGCAGTGACTGGGTGATGTTATTGGTTTTTTGGTCTTAGGTAGATTGAAATTGTAAGACAAGCAGATTAGTTTACAATAGATAAGATGATTGAAATCACGAATGACATATTTATTTCTGAGGATGAGCTTGTTTTCAAGACCTCTCGCAGCGGAGGTCCCGGCGGTCAAAATGTCAACAAAGTCAACACTCGCGTAACACTTCTCTTAGATGTGGCCAACTGTGGTAGTTTTAGCGATGTGCAAAAGCAGCAAATACTCAAACGACTATCAACGCGAGCTAACAAAAACGGCGTGATAAGAATTGTCTCACAAAGATTTCGAGCTCAGAAGGCAAATCGCACTGCTGCGGTCGAGCGGTTGTGTCAGTTATTGAAAGAGGCTTTAAGCACCCGAGCTGTTCGGAAAAAAACTAAGGTCCCGAAGTATGCTCAACAGCGGCGCTTAGAGGAGAAGAAGCTACAAAGTCTGCTAAAACAACGGAGAGCGAAAAAGAGTTGGGCTGAGGATCTGGTGGATTAGGGTGTCGCAGACACTCCAAAGCTATGGCGACGGAGCGCTGCAAAAAAGAATATCTATTTGCGCTTTCGGCGGCGGACCAGCACAAATACTAAGACGGCAGTAATAATAACAATTACCAGTACTTCGCCTTGGCCGAAGAGCACACCCAGCATTGTAATTTTGTCTCCTGAATGATCCGGTCTGGTAGGGTAGGCTTGAGCCCACTGATAATGTTTGGTGGTGCTTGTCCCACACTACTACAGCTTTCGTTTTTCAAATACTTTTTCGCATGAGATTTTTATCGTTATCTTCGCCTAAAAGCAAGGAAAAATTTGTTCAATAAAGTGTTTTGGGGGCATGGTTCAATCCTGGGTGGCAGCCACAAATCAATGTTATCCAGAATCTGTTATGTTTGAACCATGCTGAAAAAATTGATTTTTATGTAATAAAATCCAAGTAACAGCGTCTTTATAAGTGAAAGGCGCGTTATGGATACGATATGGGAACATATCAATTCAATAGGAAGCGCATTTTTAGACTTTGCGCTGCCGGTATTGGTTCAATCCGGTGTACTAATCGCGATTTTGCTGCTGGTTGAGTTTCTGCTGCGGAAGAAAGTTAGGGCAGTGTTTCGATATTGGTTAGGGATTCTGGTGCTCGTACAGCTAATTTTACCTCCATTACACTTCTCGCGTGTTATTTTGGGATATTTGGATTTAGGCTGGAGCACTGAAAGTACGCAGGCTATAGGATTGTCGCAACCGCCAGTGGCGATGATTACATGGCAGGGAGTTGTATTTTTGCTTTGGCTGGCTGTCGTGATACTTATGGGACTTTTATTATTGCAGCGTGCAATTTTCGCCAGGAAGCTTGTTAGACAGGCCAAGGAAGCGAATGACTTGATGAAGGACCTTCTTTTGTATTGCTGTAAGTGCATGGGAGTAAGGAGAAAAGTCCAGTTAAAGATTTCAGCAAATGGGACGAGTCCGGTAGTGTGTGGGTTGCTCAGGCCTGTTATCTTAGTGCCGGATAATTTGACGCCGAGTTTAGGCTCGCGGCATCTGCGGGCAATCTTGCTGCATGAGCTTACTCATATCAAACGAGGTGATCTTTGGGTGAATCTGGCGCAGACTATTCTGCAAATTATTTATTTTTACCATCCGTTGCTTTGGCTTGCCAACCCGATGATTCGTCGGGTACGGGAGCAGGCGGTAGATGAGACGGTGCTTGAGGTAATGGGCCAGAAGGCTCGATGCTATCCGCAGCAGTTGTTAGACATTGCGAAGGTAGCGTTAAAGCCTCCAGCTTTAAGTCTGGGTTTTATGGGGCTGGTAGAGTCCAAGAGCACCTTAGGCGCAGCCCACAATTAAACATTTCACATTGCTTTGTAGAAAACCATAAGTCATTTCGACCGAAGCGATGCGCAGCATCGTGAAGTGGAGAAATCTATTAAAAAGCAGATTTCTCGGCTCGCCTTTGGCTCGCTCGAAATGACAATCTATAATATTTTCTACAGAGCAGTTTAATGTTTCTTCACTGTGCCGGTAACGGCGTTTTTCTTTGCGCATCGCACGCCAGCAGGGATAGAGTAGCTGGCAGATATAAGACAATTGAAAATAACCGCCAGTTGTGGTATAAACAGCAGAATAATAATTCCAAACAGGATTGGCTCAGATGGCGGTTCAATTTATTCTTGGCAGAAGCGGTACAGGCAAGACCAGCTATTGCATAAAATCGATCGTTAATGCATTACTCGTCTCGGCGGAGCCCGCCGGAGCCGGGCTGGAGCCGGCTGACAATCGTCCTTCGTCCGTCGTCAGTCGTCCATCGTCCGAGGAGTCACGAGGGACGAGAGACGAGCTGATTCTGCTGGTTCCCGAACAGGCAACCTACCAGGCTGAACGTGCCATCCTGGCTGATAAAAGAATAGCCGGCTACCACAGATTAAATGTGCTTTCGTTTGACCGTCTGCAGTTTTTGTTGTTGGGCAAAAATACTGCCAGGCCGGCCCTTTCACGCATAGGCCAACAAATGATAATCCACAGAATTCTGCGTGACAATAGTAGCAAACTGAAAATCTTTGGCTCATCAGCGAATTGGCCCGGCCTGGGCCGGCAGATGGCGCAAACTATCATAGAGCTGCACCAATATGCAAAGACACCGGAAGATGTTGACCAATTACTCAGTGAGCTGGGCAAAGACGAGCGTCCCGATGTACATCGGGATTTAGCGACCTTGAAATTTACCGACATTGGCTTGATTTTCAAAGAATACTTGAGCTTCATCGAGGGCAAATTCCTTGACCCTGATATTCAACTGAATCGGGCTTGTCAGGCTGTTGCATCAGCCAACTGGGCCCGCGGCGCAAAACTATGGGTTGATGGTTTTGCCAGTTTTACTGCCAGCGAGCTTGCAATACTCGTTGAGCTGCTCAAAGTGGTTGAAAGTGCGCAGATTGCTATTTGTTTAGATCCGTCAGATATTGATTTATCGATTCCTGATACAGAAAGCATCGATCCTGTCGGTTTATTTAATCCGACGCAGCGCACATACGCTGCTCTTATTGAGCTAATAAAAAAATGTAAGCTCCATCTGGCTGAACCAATAGTCCTTGAACAAGCGGTCAGATTTTCTGCCAATCCCCAGCTTGCTCATGTTGAGCAAAAT
Organism: uncultured Pirellulales bacterium; assembly: GCA_964397675.1. Taxonomy (GTDB): domain Bacteria; phylum Planctomycetota; class Phycisphaerae; order Sedimentisphaerales; family Anaerobacaceae; genus CAYNKI01. The sequence continues at coordinate 10,194 of CAYNKI010000015.1, read as the reverse complement.
ATATTCAGGTCGGAAACACCTAAGTTGTCAACGGCAGATAACATCCGTATCATATCAGCACCAAATGCACGGGCGGAAGTTCAGTTCATCGCCAGGCAGATCCTGCAATTAGTCAAGGAAAAGGATTATCGATATCGTGACATCGCCGTTATTGCCTCAGATATTGATTTGTATGAGCACTATATAAGAGCGCATTTTGAAGACTATGAAATACCATTTTTTATTGATAAAAGAAAGCCTTTGAACCAGCATGCGGGTATTCAGCTTATTTGTTCAGCCCTTCAAGTAATGACAGGCGGCTTTTTCAATCCCGAAGCACTTCGGGATATTTTCGCCTATCTTAAAACGGATCTGGTACCGATAGAGCGTTGTGATGTTGACCTTTTGGAAAATTACTGTCTCGCATTTGGTATTACTGGCGGTGATTGGCAAAGTGACAAGGATTGGCAATTTGCAGGTGAGGATAACAAAGAGTTCGACGAGCAGCGTATAAACCAAATCCGGCAAAAAGCTATAAGTCCTTTGCTGGAGCTTGCCGATAAGCTCTGTCCGAGTCGATCCCGAAGTACTTCGGGATCAAAGACAATTAACCCTGGGGAATTCACGCAGATTATTTTTGATTTTCTGGACACTTTGCAGGTCCGTAAAACGCTTGGGGCCTGGATTCAAGAAGCTGCCGAACAAAAAGATTACACAACAGTCGATCCCGAAGTACTTCGGGATCGACAATTTTATGATAAGCTCTTAAGTATATTTGATGAGCTTTGTGAGGTCTTTGCAGGCCAAGAGTTGACAGTTGTGGATTATCTTGCGATTCTCAATTCTGCCTTTTCGCAGTTGACGTTGGCTTTCATTCCGCCGAGTTTAGACCAGGTTCTGGTCGGCTCTATCGAGCGCAGCCGACACCCTGATTTGAAAGCGGTTTTTTTAATTGGCGCCACGCAAAAGCAGTTTCCGGTTCCGGTGAGCTTCGATAGCATATTAACTGAGGACGACCGTAGTGCCGCTGAATCGTCAGATTTTCTTTTGGCAGCAACAGCAAGTCAAAAATTGGCTGAACTCCAGTATTTAGCATACATCGCATTTACTCGACCTTCACAGTTTCTATGTGTTACGTATCCGGTAGTTGATGATAAGGCAAATGCAATGCCGCGTTCGCAATTTATAGCTGATCTCGAATCGTTATTTGAAAATCTCAGTGAGGAATCAATCGCAGGTCAACCCCCGTGTCTTCTGTCGAAGACAGAAACGGGGGAACAGGTTCATAGTGAGATAGAGCTGTCCGAGCTGCTTTGCAGTTATCTTGGTAAAGATGTTCAAAGATCAGAACCCCGTGTAAGTGTTCCCGCAAGGTGGGTTCCCAAACACGGGGCTAAATATTTAGCCCCACGTTCCACGTGGGGTCTTAGTCAGTTATTAGATGATATGTGCGCCGATGAGCAGTTTGCAGAGCTTAGCTCAAAAGTTATTTCAGCGATAAATTATGACAATTGCGCACAATTAGATAGCGACGTAGTCGAAAAGCTTTTCGGCCAGAGGATAACAAGCTCAGCGACAAGGCTGAGTACCTTCGCTGCATGTCCTTATCAGTATTTCGCCCGGTATGTGTTGGAATTAGAGGAGCGAGAAGAATTTAAATTAGAGCCGCTGGACGTGGGTGTTTTTTATCATCGTGTTCTGGATAGTTTATTAAAACGACTTAATGCTGAAGGTTTAAATTTTGCAACGGTCAAGAATAAGCAACTTTTAGAAGTTTTAAAGAAGCAAGTATCGAAACTGGTCACAGAAGATTCCTTTATATCCAACTTTGTTCGTCATTCCGCCCACAACACATTTATCATTCACTCTGCCAGCGAGTATCTTGAGGACTGCGTCCTGGCCATTGCAGAAATAGTACGGGTTGGAAATTTTCAGCCAAGACTATCAGAAGTTTCGTTTGGTAGAGACGACAGCATACTTGGCGAATATCAGCTCACTCTGCCAGGTGGTCGTTTACTGTCTTTAAATGGCAAGATTGACCGGCTGGATATTACAGAGGCGGATGGTGACAAAGTTGCGATTGTTTTCGACTATAAGCGAAGGGCAAAGTCTTTTAGCTGGTCACAGTTTTTCTATGGCCTGGATATGCAACTGCCAATTTATATGTTAGCTGTTCGTAATGCAACGGACTCAAAAATCAAGAAATCCGTAGGTGCGTTTTATATGCCGGTGGAAGTAACGCCCTCAAGAATAACATTCGACGAGCTGTTGGAATCAACAGAAAGGTTCGACTATAAAGCAAAAGGTATATTCAACGGCGAGTATGTTGTGCAGATAGATCGAAAAACTCAGAATGGCTGGAGCCGCTATTACAATTTCTACATCGGTAAGGTTCGATATCAATATAGTAATTATGGTTTAAGTGGTGTATTAACTCCAACTGATTTTGAAGGTACACTACAATTCACCGAGAGAAAGATACTTGAATTGGCACAGCAAATTCTCTCAGGCAAGATAGATGTCAAGCCATATCGTTTAAATGATAGGTCCCCATGTATATATTGCAAGTATAAGTCAGTCTGCCGATTTGATTGGCAGATAAATGATTACAATTTTTTGGTTTCATTAGGTAAGTCTCGAATTCTTGAGGAAGTTGGTGTAGTTGATGGCGAAAGAGAAATTTATTAAATGGACCGAGCAGCAGAAGCGGGCCATTTTCACGCGGGGCAGTGACGTCTTAGTGACCGCCTCAGCCGGGACTGGAAAAACAGCGGTCCTATCTGGCCGATGTGTCGATATCGTAGCCGACAAATCTATATGTCCCGATGTCTGGAGTATATTGGTACTAACTTTTACCGATATGGCTGCTGAGCAGATGCGCAGCCGAATTGCTGAGCAGTTGAGAGCTGCATTCTTGCAAAGTGGTAACCAGCATCTTCGCCATCAGCTTACACTACTACAAGGCGCTGATATTAGTACGATACATTCGTTTTGCAAACGGCTAATTACAGAGTATTTTTACAAACTTGGTCTCGACCCCACCTTCAGCGTAATCGATGCCGATGAAGCAAAATTACTCAAGGCAGAGGTGCTCGAAAAAACCATTGATTGGGCCTGGCAGCAGAGCAACTTACAGCAGGCACTCCAGCAGCTTTTGTATCGGCGGGACCTTCGAACAAATGACGGTTTCCTGGCAAAGATAATAGAACTTAATGATTTTTTGGATGGTGTGCTTTTCCGGCAAAACTGGTACGAACGAGCGGCGCAACTTGCAAAGGTTGTTAATCCTTTTACAAGTGATCTCGGCGAAAAGCAAAAACAAATTATTGCCGACAGATTACAATATATCTTTGGTCAGTTTCGTCACGTCCAGAAGCTGGGTGAAAGTGAAGGAATTAATGGCTATTGGATGGCAAGATTTGAGGATAATTTTATAACGCCTGTTGTGCGATGTATTGAGTATGTACAGCTGAACGATTGGAATCAATGCTTTGAAGAGATACGAAAGTTTCATAAGCCACCAAGGTTTCGCGCACCTGAAAATGTTGAGGAGCCGATTGCAGGGGTTATCAAAAGTGCAGTCAAAAGAGCCAAAAATGCTTTTAAAGAGCTTAACAACCTCGCGGTTTTGAATCCTGACTATCTCGATAGAATCAGCGGCTCTGTTAGCTTGCAGACAAAAGTGCTGATTGAGCTTGTTAAGAAATTCGACCAGTTGTACAGCCAGGCCAAGTCGGCCTTCGGCGGATTCAACTGTTTGGATTTTGCCGACCTTGAGCACTATGCTTTGAAGCTTTTAATTAAAGATGATTCTTCGGAGGATAATCTCATGCCTTCGGAGACAGCTCTAGCGCTTCGGCGTAAGTACAAATACATATTTGTTGATGAGTACCAAGATATCAACCCTGTCCAACAGGCCATACTCGACATGATTAGCTCCGGGGCAAATATCTTGGAAGTTGGTGATGTTAAACAAAGTATTTATGCCTTCCGAGGTGCAGAGCCGGAGATTTTTCTCAAACAGCTAAAACGAGCTTCGGTTGACAACAAAAATGTGCCGAATGTTTTTCGTGTTGACCTAAACGTTAATTTTCGCTCTACCGAGGGTATTCTCGATTTTGTCAATAAGGTATTTTCACGTATAATGACCGGCTCCCAATTTGCCGGAATTGATTACGATGAATCAGCTCAATTGAAGCCGGCAATCGAATTTAAAGCCGAGGCGGTAAAGGAGCAAAAGAGCGTTGTAGAATTCCACATACTTGACGAGGAACCCCGCTTTGCGGGAATCCAAAGCGACAAAAACGCGGATTCACAAACCGAATCTGAAAGTGACGAAAATTTGAATGTCGTCAGCTCTCGACAGCGTCAAGCTGCGATGATTGCCCAGCGTATCAAACAAATGGTCGGTGCCGAGACGGGCAAGCCAGAATTTCAAATATACGATAAACAGAAGGATACATTCAGGGACGTTGAATATCGTGACATTGTTATATTGATGCGTTCGCTGGCTAAAAAGGCTAACGATTATGTCGAGGTGCTGCGATTGGCGTCTGTGCCGGTGAGCTGTCAGGCTACAGCCGGTTATTTCGAGACGACAGAGATTACCGACATGTTATGCTTGATGAAAGTCCTGGACAATCCTCAGCGGGACATCGAGCTGGCTGCTGTATTGCGGAGTCCATTTTTCGGCCTCAGTGACACCGAGTTAGCAAAGATAAAAATACATAGTAAACCTATCTCGAGCGAAGTCGAGAGAACAGAACAGCAGCATTCAGGAAATTCGAGATTTTGGAATTGTGTTTTTGAGTACTCTAAATCCGGAGCGGATGCAAAACTCGTTGATAAGCTTAAAGAAATACTGGTGCGGCTTGAGCAATGGCGGACGTTTTCCAGACGAGGCAATTTAGCTGATTTAATATGGCGGATTTATCGCCAGACCGGATTTTTATCCTTTGTTTCAGCTTTACCGAACGGCCAGGCCCGCAGAGCTAATCTTCTTAAACTGCACGACAGGGCGATTCAGTTTGAGGGTTTTGTCAGTAGTGCCGGCATACCTTCATTGACGCGCTTTGTCGAATTTATTGAAAGGCTGCAAGAGGCAGGCCAGGATTGGGCACCTGCTGAGCCGTCGGCATCGGTTGGTAATGCTGTTCGCATCTTGAGCGTGCATAAAAGCAAAGGACTTGAATTTCCCATCGTCTTTTTAGCTGAGCTGGACAGCAAATTCAATAAAAAGGATATTTACGCAGACATCCTTGCCGATGCTAGTGACACGCTGGGACTGCAGATCATCGACCGCAAGTCAAATAGCAAGCTGCGCTCGCTTGCACATGAGGTTATTGCAGAGCAGAAACTTTCAAAATCATTAGCAGAAGAAATGCGTATCCTTTACGTTGCGACCACGCGAGCCAGAGATCGGCTGATTTTAACTGCTTCGCAAAAGCGGAAAAGTTGCCGGGATATTATCTGCAATGGCCTTTTCTTCGGCAATGAAAGGATTAACCGCGGAGAACGCCGAGGGCGCAGAGAAGAAATTGAAAATTTAAAATTTAAAATTAAAAAAAATAACTCCGCGGACTCTGCGAACTCTGCGGTAAAAGAAATTCCTGATTGGCAGCTTCACGCCTGTCAGAGTCCTCTGGAATGGATTCTCTATGCGCTTTCCGAGCAAAAAGCCTTGCATGAGGCCTTTGAAACCGACTTGGTAGAAAAGACTTGCGATGATGGTTTGTTTAGTCTGAAACTTTACAGCCATGCGGAACTGCAACGGCTTTGTGAGTTTGTCATCAAGCTAAAGAAAAATAAATTAAGCCGAACCCATTCAGACGCAAGGATGAAGGGCGAGGGACGAGGATTACTTTCGCAGGTAAAAAAGTCGTTAGCCTGGCGGTACACGTTTGGCGATGCGCCGCTATTGCCTGCTAAACAATCGGTAACGCAATTGACGCATCTTAATGATGAATACGTTAAGTTTGATTATTCCAGGGCGTTGGAGCGTCAGCCGGCTGCTCTTATGGCTGCAAAGAATGGTAGGGTGGCAGCCTCAAGCGCAGCTTGGGGATGGATTGGCACCGCTACACACCTTGTAATTTCCCAGCTTGATTTGTCCAAGCCAGTGAACAAAGAAGCAGTCAAAAAAATAAAAGAAAAACTTTTAGCTGATGGTGCCATAAACGAAGCGGTAGCCGAAACTATCGACACAGACTCGATACTTTCATTTTTCCAGAGCGAGCTGGGCCGAATGGTTCTTAATGCCGAAAATACCATCTGGCGTGAATGGCCATTCACTTTCGCCCTACCGGCTTATTCGTCGTGCGTCGTGCGTGATGCGTATTGCGCGAAAGTAAATACGCAATACAATATAAGCAATACGCAATCTTGCCCTCGAGCGGAGCGAAGGGACGCAATAGCCTACTCCGCCGAAGCAGCTGCGAAGGCTGGACGCGATACGATTATTGTTCAAGGGATAATTGATATGCTAATTCAAACCCCACAGGATTTGGTGGTTATCGATTTCAAAACCGATAACATAACTGCTAAACAAGTCCCCGAGCGGGCCGAACTTTATCGCCAGCAGTTGGAGCTTTATAGCCGGGCCGCGTCCGCAATCTTGAAGGACAAGCTCCTCGGCAAATGGCTGTATTTCCTGACTCCGGCCACCGAGTTTGAGATCAAATAAGTCTCCGTTTACTTAGTTCAGCGGGCAAATTGAGTTGTTTTTTCGTCTTGTCTGTTGATGCTGTGTTTGTATAATGAGTTTTCCGTCAATTTAAGCTACCCAGAAGTGGTTATGTCCTGTATATGCAGTCATTCAATCTCTGAAAAATAAGGGTATATTATGAATCGTAGAAAATTTCTAAAAACATCGGCGGGGTTACTGGCTGCAGGTGTGCTCCCCGGCTGCTGGTCTCTTTCACGGCCAACTGCAAAAAAGACCGAATATAGTTTCCGGCCCTATCGTTCCGGCAAAACGCTTGGAATTCTCACATGCGTCACGCCTGATGACGGTTTTTACAACAACACATATTTTGATGTATGTCCGTTCAGTCCTTCACAGCGATATTTGGCGGTTACCCGTGTTCCTTATCAGGATCGAATTGCGACTTTAGGAGAAACAGCGGATGTCTGCGTTATTGATCTTGAAGAACAGACTATTGAAACCGTGTACACAACGAAAAGCTGGGGTTTCCAAACAGGCGCTAATCTGAATTGGGGCTCGACAGACCAACATCTGTACACTAACGATGTAATTGGCAATCAAGCAGTATGCGTTCAAATTGACCTTGCAACAGATAAAGCAACGGCTTTCGCCGGCCCCATGTATCATATCGCCCCGGATGAATCATGCGTGATAGGATTTCCTCTCGAATTGCTTGATATTACACAACCGGGATATGGGGTGCCATCTAAAGACCCCGAAAATCCCCGTCAGTTACCTCCTGGTGCCTCAAATGACGAGGGAATATGGAAAACAGATTTAAAGACGAATGAGAAAAGGTTGCTAATAAGTCTGGCGGATGTTGCAGCCAAGATACCACAGCCAGCTCCCCAAAAGAGTGGCACATTCTACTTTTGGCATTCAAAATTCAACAAGCAAGGCACCCGTATTATGCAGGTTCTACGTTGTCTATTTCCAGATGGCTGGGGAGGACGAAACGCGATGGTTTTCACCCTCAGTGCTGATGGAAGCAATATCCGCTATACACCAAGTGATCCGATATGGGGACATGGAGGCGGCCATCCTAACTGGCATCCGGACGGCGAGCACCTGATCAGGAACCTTAAACCGGATGGCAAAGAAACGCGCTTCTGCCAGTTTCGATACGACGGTACCGAACTGATTGTTTTAAGTGAAAGTATATCAGGAGGTGGACATCCTTCCATTGAACCAATAGGCAGATATATAATCACCGATAGCTTTGCTTACGATGGTTTGCAGAAGGTCTCTATACGTTTGGTGGACCTGTTTTCAGACGATGAGCAAGACATTTGTACTATGCCCACTATAAATCGCGAGACTTTGAAACATCATGAACATCGCCTTGACGGGCATCCGGTTTGGAGCCGGGATTACAAAAAAGTGTGTTTTAACGCTGCTCCGGATGGTAAACGGCAGGTATTTATCGCTGATTTATCGAACATAATTTAAATGCTCAAGTGCGCTGGTCATTTCGACCGAAGGGCAGCCAAAAGCAGCCCGCAGCGGAGAAATCTGCTCTCGAACGAAAGTCAATTATCGTCCACAGCCGGATCCCTTACGACAGGCTCAGGACAAGGCCTCGGCGGGGTTCGACATGACAAAGGCACTTAGATTTGTTATAATTAGGTCGTCTACTATTTCAGTCTTTGTTCATGACCAGTAGACCGACCGAAAAGTAAAAATAGGCCCAAGGTGTGAAGAAGAAAAAGCAGGCCCGCCTTAGCGAAAGTGACGGCGGGCAGGCCGAAGATGAAAATGAGTTCGTATCTCGTATCTCGTGAAGCGTATCTCGTGAAGGTAAGTGGTGCGAAATATCGCAACCTATATCGTTAATAAAATGCTTTGACGACAATTGAGGGTTGTGGTATTATATAGATAGAGGTAAAATAGCAACGCATGCATCAAGTTTGGTAAATTGAAGAAATAATTGGATTGTTACTGACATAAAAGAAAAGGAGTTTTAATGAGCAGAGTAAAAGCAAAAATTGTCCGGGGGGCTATTGGGTCTGAGCGTGTTGCTTATATTACAACAGCAGGAGGAGTTAGTGCTGAAGTTCTTTTAAACTCTACCCAAACTGGTTCCGACCATATTTTAGCAGCCGAGGTAGCCAGAGATAATAACAATGTTTTAATTGAATTGCCTCAGGAGACATCTTCGGGATATTGGAGAGTTTGGGTTAATAAAAACCAAATACTCCGTTGATAAAATGATACTAACGGACCGCGAAATCCAAGTATTTTTAGCTAACCGCCAGATTAATATAGAGCCGAAACCAGACCCGGTACGGTATAGCTCCACTTCTGTTGATCTAACTTTAGCAAAGCAGTTTCGGGTATGGGATTTCAATCAAATTGATAAAACTAGGGGGGAAACTATTACTCCGGGACCAAAGTTTAAGTATGCTGTGTTTCGGGACAAATATACCAAGAAGAAAATTCTTACTAATAAAGGTTATGTATTATCACCTGACGCTTTTGTTCTGGCTTGGACACACGAAAAGATTAAGCTTCCCATTCATTCAAGAATTGCTGCAAGGGTTGAGGGAAAAAGCTCATTGGCTAGACTCGGTTTAGCAGTGCATGTTACAGCACCAACAATACATGCTGGATTTGAGGGACCTCTCCAGTTGGAGTTATGTAATCATGGCCTGTTCAGTATCCGCGTAACTCCCGGTATGCCAATCTGCCAGTTAATCTTTGAAATGACTCTTGGCACACCAGCCAAAGGGTATTCTGGCATATTTTTAAGACAAAAAAAATAGTTTTTCCAAGGGAGAACAAGAGGGAATTTAAAGATGTCCGCCTGTTCCACTTTCAAATGATTCCTTCGACCTCCCTTAAGGGATGGCTTACGCCAAAAACAGAGGGCATAGGACAGAAAACGGAGGACAGAAAAACAGGGAACCAGTATAACAGGGAATTAGGCAAAAAATCCCCTTTTCTTGTCACGTCGAGCACTGTCGAGACGTCTGGCTACAGACGATAATTACTCTGGATTCGAGACCAGATCTCTCCACTTCGGTCGAGATGACAACAAGCATCAAGCATCGAGAAAAGATTTTGCTTGAAAAATAGGCCGTTTTCGGGTATAATGTATCTAACTATGGATGGTTTATAGTTCATAGTTCGTTGTTCGTAGACAACAGAAATCAGACTTCAGATAACAGACATCTGACATCAGGGGTTTCCTAATGGCCATATCTCACAAGATACAATTAAACTCGGCTGTTCAGGCGGCCAGGGCAAAATTCAAATACAACCTGTTCTACAATTGTCTCGTCACGGCGAAGGCCGTTGCCGTAGCGGGGCGAGAATCCTCTACAAATCGGCCCTGTTTTATGCAAAACAAACCCAATTTCTGAAAAAGTCAAATGAATGTAAATTCATATAATACAAAGGCTTATGAAAATATATCCAATTGGATACTTGGTGAAAACAAACCCAATTCAAACCCAATCAAAGCCAATTTACATTTTACCGCAGAGAACGCTGAGTACGCTCGTCTTGGCGAA
>CAYNKI010000014.1:0-26720 GCA_964397675.1 uncultured Pirellulales bacterium | reverse complement strand
CGTGGTCGCGTTTGGAGATGCTCAGTGATTCTCCGCGAGCAAGGGTGCGGACAAGAGTTCCCTTTTTATCAAGTAGTTGTTTCGACCCATCGGGCATATAGCGAAGGATAAAAAGGAATTTGCTATCGCCATTTTCATAACGCAGGTCATACCCATACGGCGGCGTGCCGCCCATCCAGAAGCCGGTATCAGATTTTGAAAGCAGCCCACGAATTGTGACCTTCGATAGATCTCTGGATTCCTGTCGGGCCTGCCATTGTTTGACTGGTCGCAAGAGGTCATCGGTTGTATCACCATTAAAGTTCTCGCTGACATAGCGAACTTCAACACCATGAGTACGGAGTTTATACCGATAGTACCCAGCCTCGTCATTGTCAATTCGCCCAAATCGTTTCGATATTCTTCTGCGCTGCATCGCCGGTATCATCGTAGCTGGGAGTCCGCGCATCCCACGGAATATTAAATTTAATCCCGCGCTTCGGCACAAACGGGGTGCGTTCCTGATCTTCAATCGGAAGACCAAGCCGCAAAAGGTCGGCCACTTCGAGGCCGCTATACATAGCGCCCGTTGCATCCGTACCGATAATCCATACCTCGGCTGGTCCAATATGCCGAATTTGAAACGCTTCCGGCGACGACTCATTCGGCCTGACGATCAACGCAACCTGCAGATTTTCCCGCCCCGCCTCTTTTAATGCACTCTCCAATTCTTGCGCGGCGAACGCCAACTGCGGGATCCGAGCATCATATTCGACCGAAGCCGCAAGACGACCCGGTAAGAGAAGGCCCAAAACGGATAACAACCAGAGAAACGAACATGGTATCTTTTTCATTGTCTTAATCCTTATAAATGTCCTTGTCTGTCTTTCTGCCGTGTGCATTCTATATTCCTCCAATCGTCAATCACATCGCACTGCTACTTGATGGTACGTCATTGGTCCAGTGCATGTAAGGCATAAACATAGGCGCCCATGGCCGTCGCCCGACTTATCCCCAAGGTGGATAGGCCCACCCCAATCCGAGGAAGGGTATCATAGGTCACACGCCTGGATGATTGCGGGACAGTAATAACGCGTTGCTCCCCTTTACTAAAGGCGGCCATTGCCGCATCATCCTCTAAATAGCATGCCTGGAAGGGCATGCGCGGGAGTTGCACCCCGTGAAGATGGCCGATCTGTCCGTTCAGTTCCGCCATGACCGTGGGCATGAAAAGTTCGGTGGCAGCGCTGATTCCTCCACCGATGACCACAAGGCCATCGATAAGGCAAGCGGCATTGGCAATGGCATCGCCAAGAACGTGACCCATAACGGTAAAGGCCGCACATGCCGCTTCGACATCTCCTGGGACGTCCCCTTTGGCGATACGGTAGAGCACATCCGGCGCCGGAACGTCAGCGAGATTCAACCCCGTCCTCTCGGCGTAGAAAACACGTAACTTGTCTTTTCCGATACTGGCATCAGTACAGAGAGCGCTATGTAGTTTGTTGCGCATAAGCCAAATCTCGGCGGCATTCGAATTGTCTCCCAGCAATAGCTGCCCCCCGCATACGATGCCGCAACCAAATCCGGTTCCCAACGTAAGGCCTATCAGGTTTTCAAAGCGTTTTGTGCCGCCATGCATTCGAATCTGGTCATTGATATCCGGTAGAAAGCCAAAAACATATTCCCCCATAGCGAAGAGGTTGCCATCGTTGTTAATGAATACCGGTAATCCAAAAACGTCTGACAAGAATGGACCGAGCGCCACCCCCCCCCGAAATACCGGCAGGTTGGGCAGATCGCCAATGATCCCCTGCTTGTAGTCTGCGGGCCCGGGAAAGGCGAATGAGATGGCGCTGACCTCCTCCTGGATCTGTTGCTGCACTTGACGAAAACCACATACGAGCTGCTCCAAACAGGCGTCCAGTTCATCAACAACACTCGGCAGAGTGACAGCCTCCGATATTTCATCCCCTCCCCGCAAGGCCGAGAACACCAGCGTTGTTCCGCCCGCATCAAGGGTTAATACCACACGTTTATCCTTCTCATATGCTGCCTTATTCCCTAACTGCATAAAAACTCCTTGCCCAACTTTCGGTATTTGCTGGGAGTCAATGGATTATAAGTCAGTTTTTCAATCGGAATGTTGCGATTAACGGACAGAACGAAATGCTCGATAGCCTCTATATTGCCCGGTGTATCAGTCATATCCTTTATCAAGGGGATGCGCACAGTAATCTGCGTATGTCGCTCGGCCAAGTATCGAAAATTCTCTATAATGATAGTGTTGTCTTCTCCCGTGTACTGGCGATGCATCTGCGTATCCCAGAGCTTGATGTCGACCAGGAAATGATCGACATAGGGAATGACTGAATCTAGTATTGATTGAGATGCATAGAGGCAGGTTTCCATAGCTGTTGAGAGGCCGCACTCCTTACAGCTCTGTAAAATCGCCAGACAAAAATCGGGTTGGTAGAGAGGCTCGCCACCGGTTAAAGTCACACCACCACCTGACATGTCGTAAAACAGTTGATCCTTCTCGATTTCCGCCATCACTTCTGGTAGCAACATCTCCTGCCCCACCGGTTGCAGTGCTCTGGTGGGACACGCCTCGCAACAAGCGTAATGTGCCTGGCAGCGCTGACGGTCGATGCGAATGAATGGAAACTCGACCGGATGGGCCTGCAGAGCCTGGTGAGGACAAACCGCGACACATCGCTTACAGCGAATACAACGTCCCTCGTTATACCAGAGCTCGATTTCGGAGGCGATGCCCTCGGGATTGTGACACCAACAACAGGACAGCGGACAGCCCTTGAGGAACACGGACGTACGGATGCCCGGACCGTCGTGCACGGCAAAACGTTTAATATCAAAGACCGTTCCCCGCATCATCATCTACTCTCCAAACGTGGTGCGTGCGATGATCTCATCCTGCAGATCCTCGGCCAGTTCCGTAAAATAGGCAGTGTATCCGGCCACCCGCACTGTCAAACCCCGGTAGGCCTCAGGATTCTGCTGGGCAGCCAGCAGATCCTCCCGGCGCAACACATTGAATTGGACATGGTGAATACACAAGCGTACAAAGGCCTTGAGCAAAGCCGAGAACTGCTTCTGCCCGCGACGTGTCTTAAAGAATACGGGAAGAAACTTCATGTTCAAAAGGGTGCCGTTACTGGCCCGGGCCGAAGGAACGCGGGCTACGGAACGGAGAACTGCGGTCGGTCCTAGGCAATCGCGTCCGTACATGGGGGATAGCCCCCCGTCGGCCAAAGGACTCTCGGCTGTACGACCGTCCGGTGTAGCGGCGACATTTTTCCCCATAGGCACATGGGCCGATACCGTATAAAGCCCCATGTGATAGGATCCCCCCCGGTAGTTGGTATAGGCCTTCAATTGATCGGCAAAATATGACAACCACTGGGCTCCCAGTTGATCCACCCATTCCGTATCGTTGCCATATTTGGGCACTTGATGCAGACAGATCTGTTGCAAAATCTCATGGCCGTGAAAATTTGTACGACAGGCTGCGAGGAGCTCTTCCCGGGACACGCGTCGTTCCTGGTAGACCAATTGCTTCAGTACCGCCAGACTGTCTGCGACATTGGCCATCTGAATGGCCTGAATACCCGAGAGGTTGTAATGCGCCCCTCCCGTCGTGACATCGAGTCCCCGTTCCAGGCAATCATCGACTACGGTGGATAAGAACGGAGAGGGTAGATGTTCCTGGTGTTTTTGCTCGATCCATTCACAGGCTTGGATCATTTTTTCAACAAAAAACCCAATCTGACGACCATAGGCTTGTTCCAGGTTCGCATAGCTTTCATAGTCAGTCAAATATCCCGTTTCTAATCCCATACACTGATCTGTCAGCATGCACCGGCCGTTATTCAGCGTCAGTTCCAGTACCTTAACCAGATTGAACATGGCTGCGTCACTCCAGCCCAGATTGTTGCCCTGGGTGGTGAGTTCCACGCAGCCCACCACGGCATAGTCCATGGCGTCCTCATGAGTGATGCCCTGAGACTTTAAGGCGGGGATAATGCTTTCGTCATTGAAGATCTGAGGCATACCGCTGCCTAAACCGATAACCCGGGTGCAGGCATCCACAAAATCATCAAGGGAATTCTGATGCAGCCGCGCGGAAAGATTGGGCTGGGGCAGACCGATATGTTCCTGGGCCTTGAGGAAGAGATAGGACAGGGCGTTGGTCGCGTCTGCACCATCAACGGTCTGACCGCCGATGGCCACGTTAAAACCAATGGGGAAGCCTGCAAAATAACGGGCACTATGGGCGTTACGCATGTACACGATTTGATTGAACTTGATCCAGAGCGATTCGATCAATTCCAAAGCCGTCTGATCAGTCAGTCGTCCCTCGTGCATATCACGTTCATAATAGGGATAAAGGTACTGATCCATGCGTCCCGGTGAAAACGAAGAGGCATTCGACTCCATGTGGAGGATCACAAACAAGAACCATACGGATTGAAGGGCTTCATGGAACGAGCCGGGCGGTCCCTCGGCAAGGCGATGGCAGACATTGGCCACCTGCCTCAAATTCCATGAGGACGCTTCATCCGATTCTGTTTGAGCAAGTTGTTGTGCTAAGGCCGCGTATCGTTTTATAAAGCCTATGGCCCCCTTCAGTACCAAACAGACCCCTCGGTAGAAATCCTTCTGTTCCTTATCTGCCCCCGCTAATTTCTTTCTGGCCTGCTCCAACAATCCCCCGGGTCCGTCATGTAGCCATTTCTTCACATGTGGGCAGATATGCCCCTGGGCATGGTCCTTCTGATTGATCTTCACGACCTTTTCCATGGCCTTGATTGCCGGACCGTATTGCGAATAGATAGCCTCCTCAAGTGTCCTGCCCTGCCAATAGGGCAAGATAATGTTGCGGAAATCACGAATATCCTGTTCGCGCACCCTAAAGGTATCCTGGGGACGCGTGGGCAACGTCTCTATCTCCTCGTCGAGCCAACGGATACCCGCCTCGGGAAAAACCACACCGGCACGCATATCAGGAGTACGGTTACCCACGATCAACTCCTCCGGATCGATGGTAATGGACATCTCCTCGAGTGCCCGCGCCAGGGCTTGAGCACGTTTTAGATGGACGGGTATATCGGGTGACTCCTGATATACCTGCGTAATAATCTTGGCCTGCTCCAGCGAGAGATAACGCGGCGCTGTGAGCGTGCGATGTTTGAGCGTTTTAATACGCTCTGTCATAGTGAGATCCAACAACTGTTCCATAGTAAGTCACTCTATCGCGTAGAGATACGCGTCCGAATTCAAGATAAAGGCCATACCATCATAGAGGGCCGGTGTCGATTCCTCCACCTTTCAAAGCATGCTGGTGCTTCATCCGAAAACTCCCTTTTCTGCCATCTGAGCAACCTCTTCTTCCGAATAACCGATTTCCAAAGCCACGTCCCGGTTGTGCTGTCCGAGCCGCGGTGGAAACTTCTGCAACTGAGGCGGCGTGCCCTTTAAACGCACCGGAGTTCCCAGCAGCTTCAACTCGCCGACATCGGGATCATCCATCGAGATGATCATGTTATTGCAGGCGATCTGCGGATCGCTGGCGGCATCTTCAAAGCTGTTGATCCGGGCGCATAACACGCCTTTGCTTTCCAACTCGACCATCCAGGCGTCGGTTGTTTTCATCAAAAACGCCTGAGCCAGCAACTTGTTTAGCAGCCCCTTGTTTTCAACCTGCAGATCCCCGGCACTGAACTCGGGCCGCTCCGACAAATCGCCTAGCCCGACAGCAGTCGAGATATCCCGCAGGGCGTTGCTGGAAAACACTGGGGAAACTTCGATAAACCCATCCGCGGTCTGGAACGCTTTATTGATTGCGGCCTCCGTTCCTCCCACAGCCGCTGGACGATCAATTTTTTCCGCGTTCAACCGTGCCGCCGCGTCCCATACGTGGGCGTGGAAGGCAACGCTGAACAGATCGGTGGAAAGGTATTGCCCCTCTCCGGTGCGTATGCGATGCACCAATGCGGTCAGGATCCCGATCATCAGGTTCAGCCCAGCTGGGTAGTCGATACTGATGCCGCCGGGAATGGGCGGCTGCTCTTGATCATAAAAGGTAAACCACCCACCTTCAGCACGCGCCATCATGTCGTGGCCGGCGCGTCCGCGATCGGCATACGGTCCCGTGTCACCCCATCCGCTCGATGCGGCATAGACCAGCGAGGGATTGATTTCCTTGAGGTCATCGTAACCGAACCCCAGTTTTTCCATTACTCCCTGTCGGAAGTTGTGCACCAGTACATCAGACGATTTGACCAGCTTGCGGATGATCTCCTTGCCGTCCTCCTGCTTCATGTCCACTGTGATGGATCGCTTGTTCCGGTTCAGGTTCGCAAACGGCAGCGAAACATTTTTGACAAACGGCCCCCATGCTCGGCTCCAGTCTCCGCTGCCGGGACGTTCAACCTTGATCACATCGGCGCCATAGTCCGCCAGAATCTGGGTGCCGACGGGGCCTTGGTACACATGGCTAAAATCAAGGATGCGTATGCCTTTCAATGCTTTTTTTGAGATCATTCTATTTCTTTCTTTTCTTCGTAATAAAATCATGTAACCGTTGTAGTGTATCGGGATCCTGCAGACAACTAACGGACCGAAATGCTTCCGCCGCGGCGTTTTCATCGCGGGCTTCCTGTTGCTGATTATTTAATATGGTTTTAAATTGACAGATTGCATTCCGGTTGTTGGCGATAACGGAGGTGGTAAACTGATTTAATTCATTTTCGAGCTCTGTCTTGCTTCCTGCAAAATCAACGAGTCCGATCTCGGCTGCCTTATGAGCATCGATCGTTTTTCCGCTGTAGTAATAGTATTTTGCTTTGGAAGCACCGATGCGTGCAGCCAACCGCCGGGTTCCGCCCCAGCCGGGGACAAAGCCCAGCGTTGCTTCGGAATGTGCCAATTGCGCATTGTCTGAGGCAAAAATCAGATCGCACGCCATGGCCAGTTCCAAGCCTCCACCCATGGCGTAGCCTTCCACCACGGCTACGACCGGTACGGGCAGGTCCTCAAGCATATTTAGGACCCGATGCCCCTGCATCACCCATGGAATAATGGTTTTCTCATCCGTATGCCGAAGTACGTTGATATTTGCGCCGACGCAGAAAAAACGTTCGGAGGCGCTGCGCACCAACACGACACGCGATTCCTGTCGTCGAACTTCCTTAATACAATTCTCAAACTCTTCCAGAACATCGCCATCGAGCGTAGGTGGTTTTCCTGGCAGCGGCTCCATAAGGATCGTCGCCACTTGATCTTCGAAGCAGCATTTTATGCGTGTTACAGCCATGACTAGTAACTCCTTAGCGTGATTTCATACATTGATTCCAGCATACCGAGATTGCCGAGTACCAGGCCTGCAAGTGTGGCGATGATCACCCCGAGGATCGTCATCAGAGCCGCACGCGACTTCGGCGCCGGATCCTTGAAATAGAACACTCCCCAAAGTGCATTGACCACTACACATAGCGAAGCAATGGTATATCCGGGTCCCGGACCAATCGCCTTGACCGTCAGCAGCATGCCGAAATTACCCAGCGCCCAGAGTCCGCCTGAGGAAAGTGCTTGCACATAATCTCCGATACTGTGCAGTTTCGGCGCCTTGCGGGTCAGCGCAACCATCACAGAAGTACCGATCAGCATTCCAACCGCCAAAGGCAGCGCAGAGGCCCAGGCAGAAACCTCGGAAGCCCCTTCTATCGTTCGCGAAAGGTAGGCAGAAGGTATATAATAAGTTCCCCAAAGTATACCGGCACCGATCGCTCCCAGCAAACCGAGAATGGCAGACTTGCCTTGTCTATCCTGTTCCCCTCCGCCTGAGTCACCGGAGAAAATAATCATCAGGATACCAATGATAACCAGCGCTATCGCCTGGATAGCCAGCAGTCCGATCAGAAGCGAGCTGTCACGGAACTGACCGAAAAGGGTCAGGCTCCAGATGAATGAAACGATAATGTTCAACGGTGCCCATATGCCGAACGCCTTGGCAATACCGATATGGTTGCAGGCCACGAAGGCACAGTAGGCGCTGACCGCCCAGATCAGGCCGCCAAGTACCGGCACCCATGCGTTGCCTGATGCCAACTGCCCTGCCTCACCTCGGATCAACACAACGATAGCGGCGATCAGGCAGGTAGCCAACGCCACATAGAATGTCTTAATCTGCTCATTGGGAAACTTGACCTTCTGTGAAGGCACAAGCCACGATCCCCAGGCCATAACCGTAATGATCGCATAAACAATCCCTAATGTATCCATTTTGCTTCCTTTCGATTAAAAATTTTTCGTTAAGTTCATTTTTTACAATTTATCTGGCTGTCTTGCCTATTTGATCGCGTGCACATATCCATCCCCAGCCAGGACATACACCTTATCTCTATAAATACAGAGGGTGGCTTCCTCAACCCGCTGTCCGAGCTTGTAAATCCAAAGCGGTTTTCCGGTATAGGCGTCCAGACAATAGAACAGCGGCGTATTGCCTGAACCTATGTAGACCCGGTCACTGGCAATAGCCGGAGCAGACAGCCCACCACCATCAGGGAAAGTCCAGTGGATCTTTGCAGAGGCAGAATCGACACAGTAAATGCGGGAAGCTGTCGGCACACCTCTCATAGCATTACCCACGCGTGCGGTGTAGTAAGCGCGGTCTTTGAAGAAAGCCGGCGTTGCATTAAAGTTAGTGAAATTCCCGGTATGCTTTGGATTTGTGTTTCCGCGGCTCAGCACTTTCCCATCCTTGGCTTCAAAATACATAAAGACGCTGGAATGGTGAGGCAGATAAATCTTACCTTCGAAGGCGATCAGGGTTCCGGAATCCAGCCCGATGCCGTTTTCCTTCCAGACAATCTCACCGGTCTTCTTGTTGAAGGCGTACAGGGAATGGCTCCATGATCCAAAATAGACCAGATCACCATCGATAGCGGGTTCCGCCGGTACGGACTTGGCAGTAGGATACATCCAGACAATATGGCCCGTCTTGGCATCAAGACAAACCGCATGGCCGTTTACGGTTGGAATGTACACGAGTCCATCATCGACCGCCGCCGAGCCCCAGACCCAGCCGCCGGGAACGGTCTGTTTCCAAATCAGCTCACCCGTTTCCGCATCAACGCAATAGAAGAACCGCTCCCCGCCCTGCTGACCGGCGAATACCCTGCCGTCTGCAATGGCCGGCGCCACAGAGATCGCGCCGCCCATTTCAAATTTCCAAATTTCCTTTCCTGTTTCTGCATCCACACAGAAAAGGAATCCTGCTGGATTGCCGAAATATATTTTCCCCTGAGATGCTGTCGGTTTGGATTGGTAGTAGGTGCCTCCCGAGAGAAGATCCGTGAAAATGCGTTCCCCTTCTTCGTTTTCGAATGCATTCAGCAGACTCCGCTTCCACAGCACATCGCCCTTTGCATTGATGCGACGCAACCACAGGTCGCTGTCGTTTACCAGAACGGTATCTCCCGCTGCAACCAAATCGGCATAAATCTGGTGCGTAGACACCTGCTTGGTCCACTTAACTTTACCCTGCTTACTCAGGCAGGCAATTTTTCCATCCACACTAGCAACCAGCAGTCCGTCAGAAGTCATCGCTGGTTTGGCACGAATCCAGTCCGTCAATTCCGTCTTCCAAAGAATCTTGCCGGATGCGGCATCCATGCAATAGAAGAGCTTATTGGCTGATCCGACGTACAACATTCCATCCAAGACCAGCGGCACTGTAAACTGTTTACGGGCTCCCGGTTCAGGCGAATCAATCCGTGTTTGCCATACCAATGATCCGTCTGCTTCTTTCAATGCATACAAAACGCCACCATTGGATCCGAAGTAGACATTTGCATTGTCCAGTGTCACAGACGAATTCACCGCACCATCCGCCCGGAACTTCCAGGCGATCAGTTGCCCTCCTTGAAGATTGAGCGAATAGAGGTAGCCCTCCGTTGTGCCCTGCAGCACACGATCCTCAGTCATGACGGGTTCTGCCAGGACATCGATATCTCCTACGTTGAAATCCCAAAATTTCCTATTGTTATCAATGTCCGCACAAATTAAGCGATTCATATTTTGGCAGATAGGAGGTGTGCTATAAATGTCATGAATCCCAAACGGATAAACGGTGAACTTTCCATTGGTCGCAACCGGAGCAACCTGCGTGCGATAATCGATATGGCCGGCATACTTTCGGGATAGAGTCTCGCCGGTTTTCTTGTCTACATAAACAAGGTTTCTCGCCTGTCCTTCATTACCACCATGACTATTAACCTCTCTGAGAATAATCTTGTCCTTTAAAATCAACGGCGTGGACATCATCGCAGGGTATTTATAAATACCAAAATGCGGATGAGCTTGGGTCGACGTCCAGATCTCCTTACCTGACTCCAGATCCAAACAGAGGCTGATGGTGTGCAGTCCGGGTGATGCCACATAGATCCGGTCTTTTTCAACTGACGGGCGTGCATACCATCCCAGGCCGACCGGAAACTTCCAGGCCAATTCACCCGTTTTCGGCCCAGGCGCCTGTGTATAGCCGGTATTGTGTTTATTACCTTGAAACATGGGCCAGTCCGCTTCCATGTCCCCGCCTTCGGGGAATCCTTCAGGATTTCCCTTGAATGGTTTATAAATGGGACCCTTTTCTTTCAAGTTTTGGAGTATTCCCTCCATCACTTGATAACCTTCATCAATCACTTTGCCCATTTCCTGGAGCGCCTTTTCTTTCGCCGCTCCTTTGCCACGAAGAATTTTACTCTGTACCTCAGCGAATGCCCTATCGACGTCAAAAAACGGATGCGTATCGGCCCCCTGCTGTTGCAAGCTCCCGAGCCAGACAAACAAAAGAATGGATCGCTCTCGGTAATTCTCTGTGGTAGTCGGCGTTTCTTTTACCTCAGCCCGTATGCAGTCAATATCAGAACTACCGCTTGAATAAAATTCAGTCGCAAAACAACAGGTCATATTCAGCATTGAAATAAGTAATATCAAACAGATTTTAATCTTCATAGTTTTGTCTCCGTGACTTTTTGACGGTGTTCAACTTTGCAGTGCTCCAAGTCGAATCTAATTTTTCTTCTCCAGCGATTCTTCGGTCCAATCCTTATTCTTCTGCATTTTCACATAATAGACTTCCTCTTTCACTTTCTCGAGCAGTTTCCACCAGTCCAACCAACCGGACCGCGCATAAAGTTGCGGAGTATACTGAGCCGTCGCAGCCTTAGCATAGGCCTCCCAGTCAGACACTGCGGCATTCATCGCCGCCACCGCCCGCTCATGTGCATTGATGCGGTTTCTGTCAATGCGGTAGATGGCCAGCTCAGCAGCGCCTCGGATTTTATCGGCATAGTAGCGTCCAAGATGAGCCATCGCCTCCAGGTCGAGCAGGACAGATTTAAGTTGTTCGCCTTTTGCATCCGCGCGCAATCTTTCCACCCCATCCAGCGTCTGTTGCGCATAGGCGTCCAAATCATCGGCTACCTCAAAGGGGGTGATCTTCGCTGTGATCGGCTCGCTATTGACTAAGGCTTTGGCATACTCGATAACCCCCATCATGTCGGAATTACTCAGAGGTGGTACTTGGAAATAGCACTTGTCGACATTCTTGAAGCCCACAAAGACATCCATACAACTCTCTGCCGTGAACAGCGCATCATTTCCGTGAAAAGAGAATCGGTTCAACAGTGGAATTATTTTTGAAGACACCTGCCAGGTAACGTACAACTGATCCGGATCGGCCGTGGGATAGCGTGATTCCAAGCGTTGCTCAAAATAACTTCGCGGCAGCGTTACATCGTAGCCGAGTCGCCCGAACATCATGAAGCGGTACCAGTGCTTATCCACCTCAAGCTGACCAGAGAGCCTGGAGTTTTTGTCTTTAAAACAAAACTCACGACCCTGCACATACCCGTCTGGTCCGAGAAAATAACCGGCCTCCCAGCGCATCACATCCCGTGGCAGGTTTGCCATGAATTCGCGCACATAATCCGGATCGCCCCAGCGCAAGACAAACAGATCGTCATTACGCAGATTGAGCCAGCAGGGCATCTTTGATTTTTCCAACCCATTCCGAGATTGAATATCCAGCCAGGGCGAGGTCGTCGTCGAATGCACCCGCGCCCGGGCATATTTGTGGTCCGTATGAATTGGGCCGGCTTTGTAATCTTTGAAGTTCTCCTCGATCCATTCAGTCTTTACGCCCCCCGTACTACGGAATATAAATGTGATTTTTCGACTTGGATTTCCCTCGTGATACTCATTGATCCCCTGGCCATAAACATCCCATAGCCATTTGTACCATTCAGTCTTGGGGATTGATTTATCAAAATGCTCGCCTGCTGCCACACCAAGTCCGTCAATCTGTGGATAGGTTTCCAGGAAGCGGCCAATACAGTATCTGTAATATTCCTTGGTTTTTTCATTCTCAAGTTTGTCAGTAATACCGTAGTGCCCCTCCGCACCAAAGGTGTAGAGATTCCAGAAGAAGATGTGAATATCGATGCCATGATCCTTGGCATAGGTGAACACCCGCTGCCAGAAGGCAATCTTCTCTTGGAGCGAGATCTCTTTCACCTGCGTCGTATTGGCTGGGTCCATAAGATCGATATGTTCCCAGTGGCGCAACCTGCCGTAAGAATCATCCACTGGTTTCGTCAGCACGTGGACATCATCATAATTCACATCGGGATATTCCGGCAACTCAACCAGGGATGGAAAAGGATGCGTCGTCCAGAGAGTGAGTACGTTATAGCGGTTCCGAATCATATGATCTATGAACTCTTTCCAAAACTCCCACTCCCATACCACCGGAATGTTCATATGCGCGGCTGTGCCTGTATCATCATAACTCGGACAGCGCGCATCGAGCGGAATGTTGAACTTCAGTCCGCGCAGTGGCACATAGGGTTTGCGGGCCATCTCTTTGATCCCACCAAGATCACCAGCCAACTGGATCTGCTCTGCCAACTCAAGACCGCCATACATCACTCCGACCGAATCCCCGCCGGTCACCGAGTAGCCACGTGTACCTTCTTTCTGAATCCGAAACGCCTGCGGCCCGAATCCCTGGTTGTAAATCTGAAAGCGAATATAAAATCCCACACCATTCTTCTTCGTTTCATGACCGTGTTCCTGCAATGCCGCGCTCAGATCAGCAGCGGCAAACCGCTGCATGGGATCCTTCTCATCATAGCGAAGCACTACCGGCTGACCCGCCAGAGACATTCCTGACAAGCCCAGTAGCAGTATTAAACATCGAACGTTCATCATATAATTCCCTTCATTCTAATTTTATTGTCGCAGTTTCTTAAGCAGCTCTTCATTCAACTGGCGGGCATTTGGCCAGTCGGCACCACCCGCCTGAATGTTCGAACAGGTTGACAGAATCATCTTCAACCAACGAGCATTTCTTCAGGTGTGTAAATCGAGAGGATCTACGTATCCGTGCACCCGGACAAACTCAGACGTCATCATGAGACTGCAACGAATTGCGTCTGTATTGGATCGCGTTTGCTTAAGCCATTCAATCCAATGCTTCAACTCATCCTCTCGAGGATCTCGGCCCAGCATCTCAACGAAGGCCATCTTAACCGCTGCCCCGGCCTCTTGTTCGGGATAGGCTTGATCCCTGTATCCCAGCGGATTCCTGGAATCTTTAGGTGTCCGACGTGCCCGCAAAACCCCTGCCAGGCTCTTTTTCATAGGCACAAATTCCTTCTGTAGATCACTGCTTCCGACGTTCCCGGGATCATACATAAAGGCCATCGGGGCATCCGGAGGTTTGCCCGGAAGTCCGTCTCCCAGGCCGGAATAAGTTGCGTCGCTTGTGTTACCCATAATTTCAAATTCGTTGATCCCATTGACCACATAGCCATAACCGGCTGATCCACCGCTGATGCGATTATTAAGAATACGCGCCCCCATAAGCGTTGTGCCACGAAAATAGGGATTCCAGGGTGCTCCGCCCATCGGAATGCCGACATGTATCCGACCCCCTGCGGCCAGAATTAAATTGTCCTCAACGACAACGTCCCGATAGTCGAAGATCCGTTTTTCCACATCCAATTCGTAGTATTTGAAGGGATCAATCAAGGCGATCCCTCCAAGCATTTCACGGGAAATCGCCACAATCACATTCCCTTTTACCAACGTTCCGGGCCCTCCCTGCACCATTATACCCTCATCCGTTGCGTCGTAAATCAGATTGTTGAATATCGTTGTGTCTCGACTGGCTGTAGAAATGCCGTCACCCCATCCAAAGGGTTTCTCGTAAGGGGATCGGCCATTGCCCCGAATATCCGCTCCAGAAGCGAATACAATGTTGTCTTGAACAATAATGTCTTTTCCACCTTCTTGCATATGAATGGCAGCCCAACCTCCAGCACAGCGACTGCCGATCACAACGCAGTGTCGGACTTCCTGGCCAACAGCCCCTTCACCTCCAAGGGAAAGCATCGGCTCCATCGTCAATATTCCTTCGGACTGTCGAAATCCCGGACGGTTCCCATCCAGAATCAATTTCGACAGACTGATCCCTGCGATTCCATTTGCCTTAATCAGTGTCCCCTGCGCTCCATCGGCAAGCACAATTCTTGCGTAGTCCAAGGCCGTTCGTGCTCCGACAGTCTCTATCCGTTGACCCGCTTTCCTGAATTTCAAGCTCTCGGTTACCTCGACAACTTGCCCGGGTTGCAAGGCAATGTCTTTCCCTTCATCCAATTGCGCCTGCAGAGTCCTCCCATCCATGATCCCTTTCCCGCTACATACCAGCGGCAACACCAGCAACAAGGTACCAATCAGTTTTCTCATCTTTTTCATAACTTTAACTCGACGCATTTCTATTTTACTGAACACTGAAGGAACTTATAACATTAGACATTTCTCTTCTACCAAGTGATAACCTGAAATAGACAATATATTATCTGATATTTCCCATATGACAACATAATCAGTTCCTTATAATAGATATCCCGCATTCTACGAGATGGTACTGATTCAATGAAACCTACTCAATCGCAAAAAGCCAACCGTTTTTACAGTGCACATAGACCTTGTTACCGTAAAGGGTTGGAACATTCTCCAGCATCTGCCCTCCGGTATAACAGCGCCAACGGATTGAAGCGTTCAGCGGATCCAGGCAGGTCACAAACATATCCGCCGAGGATCCAAAGATCAGTTTGTCCTTGGTCAGCACTGGCGCTGTTAGCCCGCAACCGCCATTGTACTCCCAAATCTTCTGCCCCCCGCTCTCCACGTCTTGAAAAGCCAAGACCGTAGCCCGGTAAGGAACCTCGGTCACGTGACGTACGATCGATCCGTAAATACGGTCACCCTGGGCGGCCACGGTACCGTTCTGCAGATAGCCTACTGGCGCCTCCCATTCCCACACGACCTTGCCGGTGTGCTTGTCCAGAGCGGTAATGATATGCCCGATCTTCTGCACGTAAAGATGCCCCTTGTGTAACATCGGCGCTGCGGAATCAGGAAGCCCACCCGTAGGATTATCATTGTTGGTCTGGGTACGCCAAACCATCTCACCGGTCACTTGGTCAAAGGCGAAGTAGTAGCCGGACCAGGATCCTACATAGAAGTATTTCTCATCGGCCACCGGATTCGAGTAGACGCCTGGAGGAAAACCGTGTCCTCGTTTACTTTTCGGCCAGTGTTCCTTGGGCGTATCCTTGGCCGTATAGTAACGCCAGAGTGTTTGGCCCGTGTTGGGATCCACAGCAAAGACATGTCCATTTTTATTACCGAAGAACAGTCGCCCCTTGGCATACACCGGCGCCACCCACACGTGACCATAATCTGTAGATTTCCAAACAACTTCACCCGTATTCCTGTTTAAGGCATAGAAGTGCTTGTCACCGCTAAGCTGCCCGAAGTAAACCCTATCTGCCACCACGGTTGGCGCGACACCGATCTTCCCTCCTGCTTCGAAACGCCATTTTTCCTTGCCAGTCTCAGCATCCAGGGCATGCACAAACCCATCCGGTCCACCACAGTAGAGTGTCCCCGCCACCGCGGTCGGCGTAGGCTGGAGGGCTCCGATCCAATCGGCCGCCACAAAGCGGTCCTCAATCCAGACACCGTCCAGGATACTGTGACGCCACTGTATCCTACCCATCCGAGGGGATACCGATGTCAGCATCAGATCCCGACTACTCATTAAGATGCCCTGCTCACTGCCTACCAGATCGGCCGTTGCACCGTGCACACTGAGTTGTATTTTCCAAAGCTGAGTAGCTTCTGTTCCATTTTCACGCAGGGCGTAGAGACAACCATCCAAGGTGGTCACATAGACCTTGTCCCCCAGCACCAAGGGTCGTGAACGTACCCAATCACTAAGCTGAATCTTCCAAAGCAGGTGTCCATTTTCGACGTTTAAACAGTAGAGAAAACCACTGGCAGCGCCGACATAAGCCCGTCCCCCGCTTTCGTACACCCCGGAGAAGAAACGCTGTGCTGCATCCTGCCTTTCAGGTGCCTGAAAGGTCCACAACACCCGACCATCGTCAGCATGCAGACACAACAGCTTCCGCTCCCGGCCCTCTACATAGAGTCGTCCCCGGCCCACACTCGGGGAGCCCTCGATCGGGATATGCGTGTCGGTTTGCCAGAGCGGTTTCTTACTACGGGTATCAAAACCATGGACCCGACCGCTGGGCTCTGCCGCATAGATCCGCTGTTCATGCAGCACCGGCTGCCCGCTGATTTCCCCCTGAGTCCGGAAACGCCAGATCTCTTTACCCGAACGGGCATCCGCCAAAACCACATGCCAATTATAGTAGCTGTGAGTGAAGACCTCCTGGTCTAGCCCCCCTGCCTGATTGGGGTTAACAATACGTTTCCCCTCGCTTCGATCAAAGACTATGGCCCGATGACCGTATCCCTTAAGTAAGAGAACCCGATCCCGACTCACTACCGGTGTAACATGTGAACCACGGGTGGCATACATGTCACGCCCATACTGACGGGCGCGCCATAGCACATCCCCCGTCTGCTCGTTAAGACAGTAGCCAATCACATCGGTCCCTGGGCTCGCCATATAGATACGACCGTCATAAATCACCGGTCGGGCCTCCCAAGCATACCCCTTGGGAAAACGCCAGGCCACCCGACCGGCTGACGGTCCGACATCAGGACTGTAGCCGGTTTGTCGACCATCGGTCCCCATATAATAAGGCCAGTCCGTCCGGTTCTGCGAGGGCGACGATGTCTTCTGGATCTCCTTAATAAACTTCGGATTCGCGGCAATGGTTTCCAGGGCCTGATAGGCCTGTGTGATGGCTTGTTGCCCCTGTGTAGTGCTATCGTCGTTTATGACGAGCTTATTGGCTGCTGCATCAAAGGACTGCATATCCATCCCCTGGCGCCAGAGCAGACGCCACCAGCGATAGAGAGCTGCGCGTCGACTGGCCGCATTGGCTGCCGTTGTGGGATGGACTTTAACCTCTTCTCGGATCCGATCGATATCGGCAATACCGCTACTGCTTTTTGTACGATACTTTACAGTAATCGCCAGGTCGCCCTCCGGCATGATCACCGTAGTCTGGGGAGAATACACATCAACAATGTTTCCCTGTCCCCCCAACCAACGAACAAACACCTGTCCATCCGTTAAACCATCCGCCTTGATACCCACGGATTGTCCAGCCACATAACTGCCGCTACCCTGCCCCCCCTTTACTGTGAGTATGGATGCCTGGCTAAGTTGGAGGTTCATCAAGAAACCCAACAGGACTAACACACCCATTCTTTGTCTATACATAGCGGTAAACCCCTCAAAATATAATACCTTATATATTCTTGTAGATTGTTAACAATATTCAAGGAAAAAGTTTTATTGGCTTGTAAATAGCCGACAGATCAATATGTTCCAGCACGATGACGCAAGCGGTCGAGGGTAACGGCGGTGATGATGACGCCGCCGGTAACTATTTGGGTGATCCAGGTGGGCCAGCCGTTGAGTTGGCAACCGGTGCGGATTACGGTCATAATCATGGCGCCGATCAGACTGCCGATAACGGATCCT
Source organism: uncultured Pirellulales bacterium (assembly GCA_964397675.1). GTDB lineage: Bacteria > Planctomycetota > Phycisphaerae > Sedimentisphaerales > Anaerobacaceae > CAYNKI01. Next base: position 8,680 of record CAYNKI010000014.1, on the reverse strand, counting down.
TCGCCGCCGGAGAGACTACCGCCGCCGATGACGACAGCGGCGATGACGTCAAGTTCCAGGCCCAGAGCCCCGGTAGGATCGCCCTGTTCCTGGTAAGACATCATCATCAGGCCTGCTAAGCCGCCAAAGGCGCCGGCCATGGCATAAACCCATATCTTCATGCGCTCGACGGATACCCCACAGAGCCGGGCCGTGGATTCATTCGATCCTAGCGCCACAATATGACGCCCCCAGCGGGTATAACGCAGGAAAACCGCTACGGTCAGGGCCAGGACGATCATCAACCAGGCACCCGGCGGGAAGAGTTGCCAACGCCGTTCAGGCGGCAGTGCCGCCAGGAGATTATTCAACCAGGTCTGTTCCATGTTGATGGGCATGCTGTGGGCCAGTCCTTTCGCCAGTCCCCTGACGATCAGGAGCGTCCCCAAGGTGGCGATAAAAGGAACGAGTTTGAGTTTGGTGATAATCAGACCATTGCCCAGGCCGCAAGCCATACCGGCGAGAATCCCACTGGCACAGGCCAGACAGGGGGCGAATCCCAACGATGTCATGGTCCAGGCCGCCACCACGGAACTGATGGCAATCACCGATCCCACGGAAAGGTCGATCCCACCGGCAATGATCACCAAGGTCATCCCGATGGCCGCCATGCCCACAATCACCGTTTGCTGCATCATGGTTTCCAAAGCGATAAGACTGGCCATCTTGGCGTTGAGCATGACAAAAAAGCCATACACCAATGCGAGTGCCAGTACAGGGCCAAACCGGTTGAACCAGGTCCATCTAAACATGGGTTTTGTCGAGTCAGCCAACTCAGATCTCTTCTTATCCAATAGCAGCACGCATCAGTTTCTGTTCATCAAGTTCTTCGGCTGGTAGCACCGTTCCGAGACGACCGCGGCACATGACGGCAATTCGATCGCACACACCCAAGAGCTCCGGAATATAACTGCTGACCATGATGACGCCTTTTCCAGAATCACCTGATGTTAGGCGATCGAGTACCTCGTAGATGGTGGCCTTTGCCGCAACATCAATGCCCCGCGTAGGTTCATCCAAAAGCAGGACATCGGCATCATGATAGAGCAGTCGTGCCAGAGCCGCTTTCTGTTGATTCCCTCCCGAAAGGCTGGCCGTCACCTGGTCAGGAGCCTGACAGCGGATATCCAGGGCTTCGATCCATTGCTTCGTCATGTGGTTTTGCCGGCGCAGGGATAGAAAGCCCAGGGATTCCAAGGGACGCAAGCGGGTCAATGTCACATTGTCCGCCAGACTCAGGCCCAAGGCCAAGCCCTCTTCCTTACGGTTCTCGCTGAGCAACCCTATGCCCTGTTGCCAGCGCTGCCCGGGATTTGCATGACCGGAGTAAAAGCCAACCCGGATCTCACCGGAGCGTACAGCCTCTAATCCAAATAGGGCACGTAAGAACTCGGTGCGTCCGGCTCCGACTAAGCCGAAGATACCCAGGATTTCGTTGGTATAGAGCTTTAACGAGACGTCGTGCAGCGGGGGCTCACCGGTCAGTTTATTTATCTTCAAGAGCGACGATCCCCTTTGTCGCGGTGTTTTGGGGTACAGGGATTTGACATCCCGCCCCACCATCATGCGAACCACCTCGGTTTCGGTTACGTCGGCACGGTCACGCGTTTCCACCACGACACCGTCGCGTAGTACCGTGATGCGGTCCGCAATGCGGTAGACCTCTTCTAGAAAATGCGAGATATAAATAATTGTGATACCCTCAGTCTTCAGTGTTTCAATAAGCTGAAAGAGACATTCGGTGTCACTCTGGTTCAGGCTGCTGGTCGGTTCGTCAAATACCAGGATGCAACTGCCCAAGGCCAAGGAGCGGGCGATCTCCACCAACTGTTGGGCACTGAGAGATAAGTTGCGCACCAAGACATCCGGTTGAATTTCCGGGTGCTGAAAGTGTTGCATGGCCCGAAGGGCACGACTACGCATCTCAGACCGTCGTAAGAAACCCAGCGTGACTGGCTCGATGCCAAGGAGGATATTCTCTTCGACCGTCAGGTGGGGTATCAGGGAAAGTTCCTGGTAGATCATGCCGATCCCCTGCTTTTTGGCCTGCAAGGGCTCTTTCGCTGTAAACATCTGTCCTTCCAGAAAGATCTGCCCGGTATCGGGCGGGAATACCCCGGAGAGGATCTTCATCAAGGTGCTCTTACCGGCTCCGTTTTCTCCCACCAAGGCGTGTACCTCACCCGCTCGGACATCCAGATTCACTTGATCCAACGCTAAAGTAGCGCCGAATCGTTTGCTGATGCCCCGCATCTCCAACCTTGCTTTTTTCTCCGACCTGAACACCTAGTCCCCTAACCACTGTTGCAGATCCGGATGGACGAGTACCTGGATCTCTGGTTGCTCCAAGTTTGCCTGCGTCACGAAGGACACGCCTGTATCAATCGTCTTGGTCACAGGATCGCCTTTTAGGTGGGATACCATTGTCTTCACACTGAGGTAGCCCATCTTGAAGGGATCCTGCAACACGAGACCGTTTATCTCTCCTTGCCGCAAACCTACCAACAGAGGTTCGGAACAGTCAAAACCGATGAAAACAACCTTGCCGGTCAAACGTTTGCGGCGCAGAGCCTGTAGCATACCGTAGGTTGTCGATTCATTGGGACAGAAGATACCCTGGATCTTCAATCCGCCCTGGTCATCGGCAAAACGCAAGAGCAGGTTTTCCGCGGCCTGTTGGGCCTGCGCCTTGGTCACACCCACATACTGATCGGCACTGACCACAGTAATCCCGTCCATGGATGCCAGAGCTACCAAAAACCCGTTGACACGCGTCTCTGTACTGGCGGCGCCCTCGGCTTCGCGCAGGGCGATCACCTGGCCCTTGTTCTGCAACTGGGCCACCATCTGCTGAGCAGCGATTTCTCCGCCGCGGTGGTTGTCGGTTGCGATGTAGCTGGCGTAAACATCCTGCGAGTCCTTGAGATCCGAATCGACAATCACCACGGGTACCCCCTTGCTCACGGCCGCACGGACGGGACGGCGTAAAGCCATATTATCGATTGGTGCCAGGATGATCCCGGATACCTGGTTCATGACCTGGTTGTCTACGAGGGCAATCTGTTGCTGGCGATCGTCCTCTTTCTCGGGGCCGATCCAATTTATCGTAACATCGCACTCCTGAGCAGCCTTCAGGGCACCGGCATGAATCGATTTCCAGTAGACGTGACTGGTTCCCTTGGGAATGACGGAAATGGTCGGTTGATCTGAGTTGTCCTGCTTTGGCTTACATCCGCACGAGGCGAATAACAGGAGACTGACGATTACGACAATGACACCTCTCTGCATAGAATCCGTCCTTTCAAACCTCGTTCGTTATCACCCATCGTGTAAAAAACTACCCGAAAGATCCCTGCATGACAAGACACCCGTCTAAGGTTGAATGTGTCTACATCTAAATAAAGGATAAACTCTGGTACTACTGTTTGGTAATTAACAAAATGCCAACTTAAACATGGATTTTATTATTGTAGATTGTTAACATAAATACAAGTAGTAAATAATTAATGTTCGCAGAAGTGTTGCATTAATAATCATGAGACTATCCATGATCACTATGAATATCATGACTGCCTTATCGATATTGACCATGGCCGTCTGTTCCACCGCTCACGCAGACTTTGTAAGTACAGGCATTCCCGAAATCGATGCCATACGACGCGATTTCATTAACACACCCATTACTGCGGACAACGCGTTACAGCGACAGTCTCTGCTCTTCTCATGGGTACGTCTTTTAGTCCATCGCGGCGTGGATATGCAGGCGTTTCATGAGGCTTGTGCCCACTTCTCCTACTGGGGCCCCATACAACCGGCGCGTTATCCAGTCATGGAAAAGGCCTATCGGGTACTGGAAAAGATTCAGAACAATCCGACTTTTATAGAAGAAATCCGTGGTGGTCAAATCCATACCAAAACGACCTATACCGACTGGCCCGTGTTTCAGGGCAATCGCGAGCAGAGTGGGCTATCCCCCGATCCGGGTCCGGCTACCGGTGCGATTGCCTGGAAGTTCCCGATCGGTCTCTCGTGGTACGCAGCCCCGGCTATTGAAAAGGGACGTGTCTACATCGCCTCCCCTGGTGTCACGACCCTTTTGTATTGTTTGAACGAAAAAACCGGGGAAAAAATCTGGACCACCCCACAGAATGGCTTACAGATCTACTCCACACCGCGGGCCAGTTCTACTTGTGTGGTTCAAAAAGATCACGTTGTCGTACGGGCCAGCAGCGGTAGTTGGGAATTCGTCGAGAAAGACAAACACATCTTCTATATCAATAAACAGACCGGCAAGGTCGTCAAACAGATTGATGCCGATCGCGTGGATTACCGGCGCGGGTGCGCCCCCCTGCAGGGTGACGACAGGTACGTTCTCTATCCCTACGGCCGCTTGAACCTTCGCGGTATGCCCGCTTTTACCCGCATGCAGGATACGGTGGTGGTACGTAAGGCCAACGGTGCGGCGTTGTGGACCCTGCGCGTGGGGGATATGTTCGGGGAGCCGATCCTTGACGAGAAACACGTCTTCGCTCCCACGGATAAGGGCCTGTTGTACGCCTTACATCTATCCGGACCTCAACGTATGGCCTGGACCTTCGATGCGGGTGCGCCGTTGCGTAATACCCCCGTGACCGACCAGGACACGGTTTATGTCGGTGCCGAAAACGGTAAGGTCTATGCACTCGACAAAAGCAACGGCCAATTCCGCTGGCAGTGTCAAGTGTCCCCGGAAGAACCCCGGGCCTTCCAGCTCTTTTCGCCCGCCTGCATCCATCAAGGCAAGCTGTTCATCGGTTCAGCAACCCGGCAGCTTGCCTGCATCGATACGCGTACTGGGGAATTACTCTGGCAGGTCCCGACGAGTGACTGGATCCGTGCCCGCCCTCTCGTGGTAAACAAAACGGTGTATGCAGCCGGTCTCGACGGTATGGTAACAGCCTTCGATTTCCAGGGTAAACAGCGTTGGTCAGTCCAAGCGGGACATCATGCCATCTTTGCTGATCTCGTAGGCAACAAGAATGGCATCCTGGCCAGCAGTTCGGGACTGTATCTCTATTCTCTGAACCCGCAAAGCGGCAAACCACAGTGGCGTCACAGCCTCTTACAGTGTATCTACGAACATGACAGACGGATCTTGGCTGATGTAGTCGCTGGCGGAGGGGACTACCAGTCCCCCCCTACCGTCAGTCAGGGCAAAGTCTTCGTGGGTTGTCCCGACCGCTTTGTCCACGTGGTGGATCATAAAACCGGTCAGGAACACTGGCGTTTCGAAACTTCCGGCCAAGTTTCCGGGGCCGTCACCATTGAGAACGGCAAGGTGTTCTTCGGGCAACAGGGTGGCAATCGGCGCATGTACTGCGTGAAAGAATCGGACGGTATGCCGATCTGGACCGCTGATGTAGGATGGGTATGGACAACCTCCACCCCTGACGGTGACCGGCTCTATACCGGTACGGTGGAGGGGGACATCCTCTGTCTGTCCACCCAGGACGGCCGTCTCCTCTGGCAACGGCCCACCAATGGCGGTGTTTATCCAGCCCCGGCCGTTAGTGCCGGAAGCGTTTACACCGGTTCCTGGGATGGTTATTACTACGCCCTCGATCGGGAGACCGGCATCGCAGATTGGTGTTACGCCGCCGAGGGCCGTGACTATCGTTACGGTGGTGGGCCGGATTCCGCGGCGGCCATCCTCTGGAAGGGTAAGCTGATCTGCCGCGTGGTCCCGCAAACCCTGATTGCCCTCGACAAAGAGTCCGGCCGGGAAGTCTGGCGTTTCTCCGACGAGTCTCGTGCCGTTCGTAAAACGGGAATGAATGCCACGGCCTCGGCCTCTGGAGACCGCGTGTTCATCTCCACCTCGATCGATCACGACGGTATGCCCTGCGGCGGGCGTCTGTTCTGTCTGGATGACACCACCGGCAAGATGCTCTGGCACTACACCGGCGCTGGGGGCTGGACAGGATCATCCTGTACCAAGGAGACCGTCCTCTGCGGTTCCTCGACCGATGTATTCATGTCTTGTCTATCGACCCAAGCGAATCCCGATGGGAGTGCGCGAGTCATTTGGCGCACCCGTGTCAACGGTATTTTCCAGGAATCCATCCCGGCCATCTATGGGGATCGAGCGTTTATTCTTTGTTCCGATCAGTATCTGTATGCGTTTGAATAAAAACTGGAATGGTGAAATAATGACGGAGCCTAACAGATGAAGAAAAGATCAACACCTTATAAGTTACTAATATCGAGCATCTTTTCGCTCATTGTTTCGGTCGCATGTGCGGAAAATGGTAAGCCCAATGTTTTGTTAATCGTAGCCGATGACCTGAGCTACGACAGTGTGGGCTTCGCTGGGGGAGTAGCACCCGATATCACCCCTAATATTGATATTTTGCACAAGCAAGGTATTTCCTTCAAAAATGCCTTCAACTCTGTCTCGGTTTGTCAGCCTTCCCGGCAATCGATGTTAACAGGGCTACTGCCGCACAAATACGGATCGTTTGGGTTTTTCCCTATCAAAAAGAACGTCCCGACGCTTCCAGCATTACTGGCTAAGGCGGGTTATTTGACGGCAATCATTCACAAGAAGCACCACATGCTTCCCGAAGCACTCTTTGGCTGGCACTATGATAACGAATCTTTGGGATTGCATGATCCAGATGGCGTGGTTGGACGAGATCCTGAAGCCTTTGCCCAAGGTTTTAAGAAGTTGATCAATTCCGCAGAGGATCAGGGTGCGCCATTCTTTTTAGTAGCAAATTCTGCTGATCCTCACAGGCCCTTTCATGGAGATCCGATTGAGGCAAATGGTTGGTTCTTCGGGTACAAGAAAGTTACTTTAAAAGAACCGTCCAGAATTTATTCTGCAGATGAAGTGACAGTTCCACCTGAGTTGCCCGATTTGCCAGGCATTCGTGAGGATCTGGCGCGCTATGCATCATCCGTGCGCAGGCTTGATGACACAGTGGGGGCATGCATGGAGGTCTTGGAAGCATCCGGTAAGGCTGATTCAACCATCGTTATATTTGTTTCTGATAATGGTATGCCCCTTCCCTTTGCCAAGTTCGATACATACCTTAGCAGCAATCGCACGCCTTTCCTGATTCGTTTACCGGATAGATCTGCAGCTGGTAGAGTCGATGAATCACACCTTGTTTCGTTAATGGATGTTACGTCAACCGTGTTGGAGCTTGTGGGGATCCCAGTGCCCGAAGGGCTTGATGGCAAATCGCTACTGCCGCTCATCGAGGGAAAAGTTGTCAACAATTGGCGTGATGAAATTGTCTTCTTGCGTTATGAGGATATTTATTACGGTGATGGAATTGAAAAACGATTACGTTATGAGCCTGACTTCATTTCAACGCTGAAAAAACGCGGCTGGAAGTTGCGTCCTGATCATCCCTCGGAAGGCACCTTTTCAAGAGAGAGACAGCAACGATGTTATTTTGACGGCCAGTTTGGTTATATTTTCAATGATTGGTATCGTCCTGATGGGCTTGAATTCTGTCCCTTGGGAGCAGGCGTGCCTTACAAAGACCGCTCTTTTAACAGTATGAGTAAGGTTGCTGGTAAAAACAGAGCCGTCTCCGAACGAGTTCAACATTATCTTTTGCGTTCACCGGAGGAGCTTTATGATTGGACGAAGGATCCAGGAAGCCAAGTTAATCTGGTAGAGAACCCGGAATTTGCAACGCAACTGAAAAAATCTCGTGAAAAGCTCAAGAATTGGATGAAAGTGAATAATGATCCGCTTTTGAAGAGTTACGAAGCAAAGATATACAAACATGCTAACAGATAATTTATATCAATCAGTGGCACGAAATCCGGAGCCAAGGCTACAGAAGGAACAATAGAGGCAAAGGCTTCTTCGCTGCTCAACTTGAAGGATGAGCTCGGCGAAACGACCGACTTCGCTAATGGTCACCGCATACCAGACAACTGGGGGATTTGTGCAAGGGACGCTCCTGAAAACACATCCCTTCACCATCCCAATGCACCATCCGGTTTTTCAAGAGATCACCATAACCGACCAGATACTTCAGGGCCTCCAAGGCCTGAAGACTACCGATCACCCCGGCCGCAGCACCGACAATGGCCTGAGGACAGGACTCGGGTAATTCGGGATAGAGACAGTTCAGGCAAGGTGTTTGGGGAGTATGAAGGAAGGTCAATTGACCAAAGCACTGGCTGACGCCCCCATGCACCAAGGGTAGGCGATGTCTTACTGCAAAGGCATTGAGGATAGCACGCCCAGTGTAGTTGTCCAGGCAGTCCATTATGATGTCGGCTTTGTCCACCAAATCTGCTACCGAATCCACTTCGATAGACGCTGAGCAGGCCACGACTTCGATGTCACTGTTGCGAGCCATCAATGCCTGTCGGGCCCGGTCAGCCTTGCTGTCTCCCACATGGGTTTGGTGATAGAGAATCTGTCGGTTGAGATTCGAGGTTTCCAGCGTCTGGCCATCGCAGAGGCGTAGACAACCGATCCCGGCCGCGGCTAAATAGAGTGACACCGCACTACCGAGGCCTCCCAGGCCGGCCACAAAGACCGTCACCTGTTTGAGTCTTTCCTGGCCCGCTTGTCCCCTGTCCCCCCGAAAAACTACATCGCCGTTGTCAACAAAGAACTTACGTAAACTTG
>CAYNKI010000013.1:0-28182 GCA_964397675.1 uncultured Pirellulales bacterium | reverse complement strand
AGCCGCAGTATTACGTCTTGAAAAAAGAGTGATAGTTTACAGCTTAAGCCTTTGGATTCATCACTCGGCCGATGAATAAGATGCTGCCGGGATTACGCTAATTATAACCAAACCTTATAAAAGCAGCAAAAAAACTTGACTTTTCAATAAAGATTCGCAATCCTATTAGAAATTAAGAGCATCGCCGATGTATCGGGATAGTTGAGCAGATATAATCTGGGTGAAAACATGAAAGGATGGCAGTTCTATGAAACGACGCCAATTTCTTAAAACAATGGGTTGTGCGGCACTGGCGCCTTCGGTGCTGGGTTTCTCGGCAGGGTGCGCATCTCGACTTAGGACGACTACCGGACGCAAGCCTCCTAACATCTTGTTCATCATGGCCGATGATCTCGGCAAGGAGTGGATTAGTTGTTACGGAGCTGAGGATATCGAGACGCCTAACCTCGACGCCTTGGCGGCAGGCGGTATGCGGTTCACCAACGCCTACTCCATGCCGCAGTGTACACCGACCCGCGTGACGCTCCTTACCGGCCGATACCCCTGGCGGACCGGCTGGGTCAACCACTGGGACGTGCCCCGCTGGGGTGTGGGCTACTTCGACTGGAAACATCATACAACGGTGGCAAGGGTTTTGAAAGACGCTGGCTACGCCACTGTCGCCGCGGGCAAGTGGCAGATTAACGATTTCCGCGTTGTCCCCGATGCGATGAAGAAACACGGCTTTGATACGTGGTGCATGTGGACCGGTGCCGAGGGCAACAATCCGCCAAGCCAAAAACGGTATTGGGATCCCTACATCAACACCCCCCAAGGCAGCAAGACCCATAAGGGCAAGTTTGGTCCGGCCCTGTACACCGACTTCCTCATAGATTTCATGAAGCAGCACCATGACGAGCCAATGTTTCTATACTTCCCGATGTGCTTGACGCACGGCCCCCAGGTACCTACTCCCGACCGGCCCGACGCTAAAGACAAACTTGCCTGCCACAAGGCCATGGTACGATATACCGACAAACTTGTCGGTCGGCTGGTAAAGGCCCTTGATGATCTCGACATTCGCCGGCGGACGATCGTCATCTTTACAACCGACAACGGCACGGGCCACGGGTTCGCCGGCACGCTCGATGGTCACAAGGTACAGGGCGGCAAGGCCAGCAAGACTGAGAATGGTGTCTGCGCACCATTCATTGTCAACGGTCCGAGCCTTGTACCGGCCGGTGTGGCCACCGATGCTCTAACCGACTTCACTGACCTCCTGCCGACCTTCGCCGACCTTGCCGGTGCCAAGGTCCCGGACGATTGGCCGGTGGACGGCATCTCGATCGCTCCGCTTCTGCTCGGTCAGGTCAAGGACTCGCCGCGAGAGTGGATCATGGCCCTTGGCCACGGTGCCGCAAGGCTCGACGAGAAAGGCGTTCGCGGCCAGAACGATTACGCTCCGCGCGTCATTCGCGACAAGCGATACAAGGTTTGGGTCGAGACCGACCGCAAGATGGCCCGGCTTTACGACCTGAAGACCGACCCATTCGAGCGGAAGAATCTGATCGACAGTGAAAAGCCGGAGCACAAGATTGCGTTAGAGAAGTTCCGGGCAGTCGTCGAGAAGACTCCCCAGCGCGACGCCCGTCCTAAGTACGAAGCCCGCATGCCCAATCCGTGGGAACGTAAGTTCCAAGCGGGCAGGTAGGCCGAACAAGACAAACACGGTACGCCGAGTCTCTCCCGGCAGGTTCCTCTTTGCCGTCTATGCACTTCGGATGTGGTTCCGGCTCGTCCCGGTCAGGTACTAAATATAACTTGACGGATAGCCTGACCGTTAATAAACTCCATGTTTTGCTTAAATACTATTTTTGGAGAATCAGTAGAGTTGGAAGAAGCGATTGCAAAAGCTGGAGCGCTAATCGAAGCGATGGGATATATCCGCAGCTTTCGCGAGCGAATCGTAGTGGTGAAGCTCGGCGGAAGTGTGCTCGAAGATGCTTCTTTGAAAAAAAAATTGCTGACCGATATCGCTTTTATGGCTACCGTTGGAATACAACCCATTGTCATCCATGGCGGCGGGAAGGCAATAACCAGAGCGATGAATCAAGCAGGCCTGGAGCCCGTTTGGGTCCAGGGCCGCAGATACACCGATGAGCGAACCCTGACCATAGCAGAGCATACGTTAGTACACAAGATTAATACTCCCATCTGTGAGACACTTGCTGATCTGGGCTGCAAGCCAATGGGACTGCATTCACTAAGCAGTTGCGTATTGTTTGCCGAGCCTTTGAGATTAGCTGGCGAAGATGGCAGAAAACTCGACCTCGGTTTAGTCGGGCATATAACAGGTGTAAATGCTGAGTTGTTAAAGACGCTGTGCGGCTCAGGTAACATACCAGTTATAGCATCGGTAGCTAAAGATAATGCCGGCGGAAAGCTAAATGTTAATGCTGATAGTGCCGCCGGTAAGGTCGCCGCAGAAGTTGTAGCAGAAAAGTTGGTTGTAGTGAGTGACACACATGGTATAAGAACCGATATAAAAGACCCGGATAGTTGGATTTCGAGCCTGAACGAAGAGCAGATTAAGGATATGATTAACTCCGGCATAATCACCGAGGCTATGCTGCCAAAAGTTGAGGCGTGCCTTATGGCCTTGGACGCCGCTGTTAAAAAGGCGCATATTATCGATGGCCGAATCGAGCACTCGCTCCTGCTGGAAATCTATACCGATAAAGGTGTCGGCACACAGATAGTTAAGGGTTAAAAAACCACAAATCAAAGGGGAAAAAATGATAATAGAGTTAATAGTTCTTGTGATCATGTTTTTTCTCGTTTTGGTTATTCCAGTTGCTTTGGTTATTTTCATTGTGGTATATCTTGTTCAAAACAACAAAGAAAAACGGAAGCTTCGTATGGAAGTAGAAAAGCTTACTGAAGAAGTGAATAAATTGAAGAAGAAACGACAATAGCAAATAACGAGATATGAATTATGACTACACAGGAGACAATCGAATTGTTTGATAAATACGTTATCGCCAACTACACCCGGCTGCCGCGAGTTATCGTCAGGGGACAGGGCTGTTATATGTATGACGCTGACGGCAATGAGATACTGGATATGTTTCCCGGCTGGGCCGTCAGCGGCATAGGCCATTGTCACCCCAAGGTCGTTGAAGCTATTCGTGAGCAGGCCGGTGAGCTTCTGCACATCGATAATACTTTTTACTCCGAGCCGCAAGGCAAATTGGCAAAGCTCTTGAGCAAACGTGCCTTCGGCGGTAAGTGCTTCTTCTGCAATAGCGGCGCCGAGGCTAACGAGGCAGCACTGAAATTAGCACGTCTGCATACGCCGCAGGAAAAATACAAATTCATTACCGCTGAAGGTAGCTTCCACGGCCGAACCTTTGCCACGGTGGCAGCGACCGCTCAGCCGAAATATCATGAAGGTTTTTTGCCATTGCTGCCGGGCTTCGTTTATGTACCGTTCAATGATGTTGATGCACTGGAGTCAGCTTTTAGCGATGAGGTGGCAGCAGTGTTGGTCGAGCCGATTCAGGGCGAAGGTGGAATAAACGTCGCCACTGAGAAATACTTACAGGCTATTCGCCGGCTCTGCGATGAAAAGGACGCCGTGATGATTTTGGATGAAGTCCAAACAGGCATCGGCAGAACCGGCAAATGGTTCGGTTATCAGCATTTTGACGTTGAGCCGGATATTATAACCATGGCTAAAACGCTGGGCGGAGGCGTGGCTATCGGGGCCATGATGGCTAAAGAAGAAATAGCCGCGTCACTTGTTCCCGGAAAACACGCCTCAACCTTCGGCGGCAACGCCCTGGCCTGCGCAGCAGCTATCGCAGTTATAGAGACTATAGAAGACGAGAACCTTCTTCAAAACGCCATCCAGCTTGGCCAATATACTCAAGATAAGCTGCTCGAATTAAAGCAAAAACATTTTATTGTAGATAGCGTCCGTGGCATCGGCCTGATGATTGGCGTTCAATTAACCAGCCCTTGCAAAGAAATTGTCGATAAATGTCTGGACAAAGGCCTGCGGATAAATTGCACCAATGATACCGTTCTGCGATTTATGCCGCCCATGATTGTCACCAAAGAGCAGCTCGACCAGGCAATTGAAATCCTTGATGCTGTTCTAACAGAAACCTAAAAATACATAAATTATTTAGCCACAGAGGTCACAGAGGTCACAGAGACAAAAAATGCCGGATGATTTGACAGAGAAAGTAATCGGTGCAGCCATAGAAGTTCATCGAGAACTGGGGCCCGGACTTCTTGAGTCGATTTACGAAGAAGCCTTGTGCTATGAATTTGAATTGCAGAGCATAAAATATAAAAGACAAGTTCCTGCTGATATTATCTACAAAGGCAAAGTTATTAAAGGTCAGAAAATAGACCTTCTTGTTGAGGATGAAGTAGTGGTAGAGATTAAATCGCTGTCTAAGATGCCTGAAGTCGCATTAGCTCAAACCCTCTCCTATCTCAAGGCGACAAAACTCAGAAGAGGCCTGATAGTAAACTTCGGCGAAAAACGACTTATCGACGGCATTAAACGTGTTGCTCTTTAATAGCCACAGAGATTTCAAATAATATAAGCCACAGAGAGCACAGAGGACACAGAGAAAAAAACATTACAGAAAATTCAGATAAAAAATGGAAAGCAAAGAGTATCATGACATTCTTAATATTGTGGCTGATACCGTAATAAAATGGTATGAGCAAACACATACTACGATGAATATAGCTATAGAACTATTCACGGGTCTTGATGTTGAACTCATGGGTATTTTATTAGCCGCAAAAAAACAAACGTTAGGGGCTTTAACAACATTGGCAAATAAGCATATACTCTCGACGCATGCGTTGTTGCGAGTCCTTGTTGAGACTTTTGTTGTTTTGGCATGGGCCTTAAAGGTGTCCACAAGTGAGAAAAAAGCTAAATATGATGAGGTTTACGAAAGATTAAAAAGATGGGAACTTACCCGTCTAAAGAAAGATAGGGCATTACTTAACGATCTTCCTCAAACCTCGGAGAGACAATCAGATATTAGTAAAATCAACAGCGATATCGAGAGGTTTGAAGAGGACGGTATAAAAGAGTTACCCAATTACGAGAAACTATTTCGTGGTTTAGGGGATAAAGATAAACCAAAGGAAGTAAAGCAATGGCAAGAAGGATATGCAAAATTCTACAGGAGATACAGTCAGGCCGTTCACCTTAATAGAAATGTTACTCAGAGATTAACCTGGATACAAAACGAGAATCAAAAACCAACGTCGATTTTATATAAAGAAGATATTGAAGCCGATGGCGATGAGTTAATAACTATAGCATGTATTTCCTCTGATATTAATAAAGCTATCAGGGGTTTTTACAATTGGCAATATAATGCAATGCAGAATGAATACGAGCAGTTAAAATCAAAGTTAGTCAAAAAATAAATTCTCTGTGTTCTCTGTGACCTCTGTGGCTTAAAATAGAAATTGGATTTCTTTGTGTTCTCTTTGGCAAAAAAGGATAAAAATGAAAGATTTTCTTTGTATAAATGATTGTTCCGCTGAGCAGCTAAAAGAATTGCTTCACCAAAGTAGCGAGCTAAAGAAACTGTACAAATCCGGCAAGCGGGATTTGTGCCTTACCGGCAAAACTTTAGCTATGCTTTTTGAAAAGCCGAGCTTGCGAACAAGAATCAGCTTCCAGGTTGCTATGATGGATCTTGGCGGTAATGCAATCTATGTAAAGCCCGAAGACATCGGCGGCATCGGCAAGCGCGAGCCGATAAAAGATATAGCGCGCGTTCTGAGCCGATATGTTGACGGAATAATGGCACGGACATTCGAGCATAGCGCTGTCACCGAGTTAGCTAAGTTTGCCACGGTGCCGGTAATAAATGCTCTGACGGACTGGTCGCATCCATGCCAGGCGATGGCAGATGTGCTTACTATTAGTGAGCATTGTGGAAAGCTGCAGGACATTAAAATTGCTTTTGTCGGTGACGGCAATAACGTAGCCCGCTCATTAGCTTTTGCCGGTGCAAAGCTGGGCATGAAGGTTGTTATTGCCTCGCCTGTCGGCTACGAACTGGATACTGAAACAATCCAAAAGGCGAATAAAATTTCTTCTGATAGAGTCACGCAGACCAGCGACCCTTGCGAGGCTGTCACTGGTGCCAATATAATCTACACGGACACGTGGGTTAGTATGGGCCAGGAGGAGGAAAAGAAGAAACGCCGTGCCGATTTTGCCGACTTTCAGGTCAATGCTGAACTGCTTGCCTCCGCGCCGGCGGGCGCTAAGATTATGCACTGTTTGCCTGCTTATCGTGGTTTTGAGATTACTGACGAGGTGACTGAGTCGGCTGATTCGATTATGTTCGACCAGGCCGAAAACCGCCTGCACTTCCAGCGAGCTTTGCTCAAAAAACTGATGGCCTGACGCCTTGATGATTGCTTGTCATGTTGGGCCCTTCACTTTGCTCAAGGGTAAACTCCGCGAAGAATCTCCGCTATGTATTACGCAGGCTCGACATCGAGCGATATAAAAAAACACGTAATACTAAAACAAGCAGGGCCTATGCCAAAGTTTCGGCATAGGCCCTTTTAATCAACTCCATCCGGTACCTGCCAGTTCGGTCGGTAAAACACCTGACCGACAACAACCTTCTGCAGGTTACTTAGCAGGGACACCAGAAACACTCAGCACGTCAATGTCGGTGGACCAGAGCCTAATACCATGAATCGGTGCAACCGGCGTAATAACCATGCCGCCAATGGTCCGCTGACTTGTCTCGGTTTTCAAAAAGTCATCAGGTGTAAATGTTACCCGGCCACCGATTGGAAGACCATCGGCATCCAATGGCAGGACATAACCGCCGTCATTGCCGTCTTTTTCCAGCACGAAGACAGTCGTCACCGGCACTGCAAATACGGTCTGTAATACATTCGCATTATCAAGACTACCGTACGTGGTCAGATCGAAGTTATCCGCATCCGTTGCTGGGTGGTCTGGAAACTTCTCAAAATCAGCGGTGGTCGTACCCAGGATTAGTTTGCTGACATCAATCCCATTAATCGCAAGCACTTCCACCAGAGTGTTTGGGTCGCCGACATTGGGATCCAGCTCGGCTGCTGTAAGAGCATCCAGGCTTTCGATCGGTTTGGCCTTTATGATTGGCCCAGCGATACCCGAAACACTTAACAGGTCAATGCCCATGTAACTATCATCCGGCGGGAGGATCCGGATACCATAAGTCATGGGCTCCAGCGTAATGACCGCGAGCATACCGGCCGGACCGTTACGTACACCATAGCCCGTATTTGCGAAATCATCCTCCGAGAACGGAATGTGGTCATCCATAACATCCCTGTTTTTATCAAGAGGCTGCATGTAGCCTGAGTCGCAGCCGCCTGACTCGACTATGAAGATAGTCTCAACCGGCAGATCGAACATGGTCTCGACGTAGGGTTGATATATCGCATCGGCAACCGATCTCAGGTTGAAGTTGTCGGCGCTATCGGGTGTCCGATGAATAACATGGGTTTCTTCGGCAAACGTGGTCGTCCCCAGCATCAGATCATCCACGTCGTTTCCATGGATCGAGAGGATTTTGACATAATTGATAGCAACCATGTCTATGCTGGGCTCTATCGTCATGGCCGGACCGAGCCGTGGATCACGCGGCCCGTACCCGCTCGGAACATAGTCGGAATCAGTGGTCAGAATGAGCTTGTCCACACAAATCCCAGCCTCGCGCATCCAGCAGTTGATGGTATACACGTTGGGCTCGGTGATTTCTATCTTATCACTGACCCAGACCCATCCCTGGCCGTCAGGGACGTCGACTCTGTTGCCAGTCACTGCACCGTTGAGACCTATATGGAAAGAATTCTGACTCGAATTATCGGCCTGGGCGCGTCCCCAAACGTAATAAGTACCTGCCCCGACCTCGATATTGAAGTCCAGACGCGGGCTATCGCCTATGGGATCATCTTGCCTGCCTGCAGTCGTAGGCAGCGCTTGCATATAACCGCCTCGGCTATAGCCATCGACATCTGTGTTGAGAATCCATTCGGCCTCACCCTGAGCAATGTTGTCATCAAACAGCTCTGCCTCCATGACGATTATGCCGCCCTTTGGTTTTCGGGCCGCATCGGCCAAGAGGGCTGAGGTACCGCTCAACAATATCAATAAGAGAATCGGAATTAGTTTCCTGGTCATGTCTTACCTCCTACAAAAAAGTTAACATAAAAATTGCTGTGCTTCGGCAACTCGCCAAAGCAATATCGTCCTCAACAAGCATCAACATAACTGGTAATTGGTAATTAGTAAATCGCGTCGATCTCTCAAGATCGGATTTAACCTTACCTCCATCCTTTTAAAAAGTTCAATCAGAGCCGTAAATTGAAATGGAAACACATTAATTTCGCGGCAGAAGTCCTCACCACTCCTCTCTACAATATGGGACGTAAATCACCCAATAAATCGAAGTCAATACACTAATGTAGACGTGTAAAAAAGTGAGCAGAACTTGATAATTTTTGCTAAAAAAGTGCGCTTTTTTGCAAATTTATACGATGTTAGTTTATTTATTTTCTTATCTATATTAACTTGCCTATTAAACAATTTGGGCTATTACAAGTAAGTTTTATCTTTAATAAATCGCTTTTTTTTAAGCCCTTACGGCTGCTCTGTATTTTAACTATGAA
This sequence comes from uncultured Pirellulales bacterium, assembly GCA_964397675.1. Taxonomy (GTDB): domain Bacteria; phylum Planctomycetota; class Phycisphaerae; order Sedimentisphaerales; family Anaerobacaceae; genus CAYNKI01. The sequence goes on along the minus strand of CAYNKI010000013.1, from coordinate 19,473 downwards.
ATATCGTTCAGCCCGTCCATGAGGTTGGCTGCTACCATTTTCCAGTAAAACATCGGCGGTTTCGCCTATAAATTGCTGACGGAAATCGCTCTGAAATTGTCTGTCGAGATCGCGCAGTATTTTCGACCGCTTTTTTATAACTTTAGTATCCACCGTATCTTGCATACTTGCAGCAGGTGTGCCTTTACGCGGCGAAAAGGTAAAAACGTGCATCTTTGCAAAGCCTACCTCTTTGGCTAAAGCGACAGTTTGCTCAAAGTCGGCATCCGTTTCACCCGGAAAACCAACAATAATATCGGTCGTTATAGCCGGCCTATCGAACTGGGATTTAATTAACTCTATCTTTTCTCTAAAATCGTTAGCGTTATATTGCCTGCACATTTTTTTCAGGGTCGCGTCCGAACCTGATTGTAGTGATAAGTGCAGATGTGGCATAATGTTACGGTGTTTGCAAAAAGTATCGAGCAATCGCTGCGTCACGTCAGCCGGCTCCAGCGAGCTTAGTCTTATCCTTGCAAGGCCAGGTATTTGTGCCATTTTATCAATCAGGTCTGCTAACTTGTCATTTTGCTGATTAGACCAGCTTCTTCGCCGAACGGTTTCTTGGCCATAAGCACCGAGAAATACGCCGGTTACGACGATTTCTTTATGGCCAGCTTTAACAAGAGCTTGTGCCTCTCGGAGCACCACTTCAGCAGGTTTGCTATGAACAAAAGGGCGAGTTTTAGGTATAATACAGTAGGTGCAATATCCATCGCAACCATCTTGGATTTTTAGAAAAGCCCTGGTTTGGCCCTTAAATTCGGTTAGTGGCGGCAGCTCTTCTTGAGCAGCCAAGTCTTTATTAATATTGATGTTAGAGTCATTTTCTGTTTTAGTTATCGTGTTTTGTTTGGATCGATGACTTTGGTAATTTGAGATTGGTGCGTTGCCATTGACTATTTGGCTTAGTGTAATGGCAAGCTCATTTCGGTGCCTTATGAGATAAATATTTTCACCTACGTTATTTAGCTCCCCGATTTGCACTCTTGGCAGGCAACCAGAGACAACGATAGTGGCATCAGCGCTTAGTTTTCGGGCTTTTCTGATGTATTGTCGGCTCTTAGCTGAGGCAGTATGCGTTACGCAGCAAGTATTTATGACCACCAAGTCAGGTTTCTGAAACGTTTCGACCTGGTCGAGTCCGAGACGTTCGAGCAGCTCGCGAATCTGCTGGCTTTCATACTGATTTACTTTGCAGCCAAGAGTATTTATGGAAAAAGTTTTCATAATATGGTATAATCTATAAGCTTTGAAAAAAAATTACAAGGTTTACAGAATTGGCGGGACTCTGAAGCGGGAGGTTTGTCATGGCGACAATATCCGATGCGATTTGGGCGATAGATTTAGGTAATAATTCTCTCAAAGCGTTGCGCTTAACAACTGCTGGTGATGTTGTTGAAGTAATCGGCTTCGATAATATTCAGCACGGTAAAATCCTTTCCGGAAGTGGGGTCAAGGCTGCTGAAAGAGAGGAGCTGATTGCACTGAGCTTGCGTCAGTTTGTACAGCGAAATGATTTGGGTAACGATGAGATAATTATTTCTGTGCCGAGCCAGAACAGTTTTGCAAGGTTTGTTAATCTACCGCCCGTTGAGCCGAAACGCATTCCTGAAATCGTCAAGTTCGAGGCAGTTCAGCAGATTCCTTTTGACATCAATGATGTGCAGTGGGACTGGCAGTTGATGACAGAAACTGATAGTCCCGAGAAGAAAGTGGGCCTCTTTGCGATCAAGAATGAAGTGGTAAACTCAGCGTTGGAACATTTTAGCACAGAAGATCTGACAGTTAGCTATGTTCAGATGGTGCCGATGGCTCTATACAATTATGTATTATACGACCGTGCTAATTTAGTCAATTCGGATAATCAAGCTGTTGTTGTTCTTAACATAGGTGCAGAAAACACTGATTTGGTAGTTTGCACAAAGTCGTCCGTTTGGCAGCGATGTATTCTTATAGGCGGTAATGCTTTCACCCGGGCGATAGCAGATGCATTTAAACTGAATTTTGAGAAAGCAGAGAAATTAAAACGTACAGCTCCAGTTAGTAAATATGCTCGTCAGATATTACAGGCGATGAAGCCGGTTTTCACAGATTTAGTCTCAGAAGTGCAGCGGTCATTGGGCTTTTATAGTAATTCCAATCCCAACACTAAATTTTCGAGGATTATTGCTTTTGGCGGCGGGACAAAATTGCGCGGCCTGCTGAAGTATTTACAGCAAACACTACAGATACCTGTTGAACGGCCGGATTCATTCAAAAGGCTTGCGATAAGCTCAAGTGTTTCAGCAGCTAAATTCCATGAGAACGTTTGCGACTTTGGCGTTGTTTATGGTCTTGCTCTGCAGGGTTTGGGCTTAGCAGGAATAACGAGTAACCTGTTGCCTCGCAGTATTGCTCGCTCAATGGCCTGGGTAAGTAAAGGCAAATATTTTATTGCAGCGGCTTGTTTGCTGCTTCTGGTTTCCCTTATGTGTTTAGCCAGAACCGGTCTGGACAAGATGAATTACGTAAAGAATGACCCGATTCGGCGAGAGATCAGAGGTGTAATTGGCGGTGCCGATCAGGCTAGCATGAAACTTGGTGCCCAGGAACGTAGAGGTTCGGATTCTGAAGCCATCATAAAAAAACAGTTTGAACCTTTTCAGTATCGCGAGATAGTTCCACTTTTGTATGAGACCATGCTTTCGGTTTTGCCCAACGCGGAAAACAATCCCCGGCAAAAGGAGCTTTATGAAGCTTTTGCAAAGGGTGATATAGAAACAGTTTTACGTACTCCCCGCAAAGAGCGAAAGCAGATATTTATCGCCGGTATGTCAGTTTACTTTTCAGACGATCTTGCTACGGCACAGTTTGGCGCTACAGCTATGATGAGACGTGGTGGAATGGGCTATGGTGAGCAAGAGTATGGGGATGAGTATGATGAAGAGTATGACATGATGATGGAGGAGATGATGGGGATGGAAGAGGGTGCAGCAGGGTCCGAGTATGCTCTGCAATTTGGTATGGAGACTGGGATAGCTGCGGCTGAAAAGAAATCTGGATTTGTGGTAACTATAGTCGGGTACAGTCCCTATCAAAATATAGGTGAGTTGTTGGATCCTGCTGGGGTGGAAAATGAGCCTGATAAATGGGGATTTGTCACTCGACTTCTGCGCCTCGATGATATGGTTGACGGCAATAGTCCGTTTGAGCTATACGAGAGAACCAGCGCTGAGCATTTCAAGCTGGATAAAGGGCCAGTCGATTTGTCTGCTGAGCTGCCACCAGGTATAGGGATTATAGATGTTATATATGAAATAGGCGGCAAGACTTTGGCCGGTGGAATCGGTGGGACCAGTGGAATCGGTGGGACCAGTGGAGCCAGCAGCGGTATGCAAGTTTTGATTGAGCCTATGACAAAAGAAATTATCAGTAAGATTCCTGAGCTGGACGAATATGGCCAAGAGAAGGTTGACCGCAGAACTAGTAGGGCAATTTATGAAATCAATGACAATTGGTTTGTATTAAATGTTAAATTTGTATGGAGAGAAGCTCCCAGCTTACCAGAACCGGATTTTGGGATTAGGTCGCCCTATTACCCTCAACCTCGTCCCTCTATTACGCCTCAAGCCGGTAGTGCAGTGGGCTTATGAGGGTTTGTACTTAATTAAAGTGAGATAAAATGGAAATACCAGGTTTCAAAGCAATTATACAGAAGCTAAGCGTTTTTAGGCATAATTCATCGCTGTTGGTAGCCCTCATTATAGCGGTGGTGGCCATAGTTCTTTTTGTCCCTACGCAATTAATCAGCAGCAGGCTCCAAAAACAGGTAGCGGATGGAAGCGTTGCGCAGGGCAAAAGAGTTCAGTCTATTATTAGTGTGGACGCTGTTCCGAGTGAGCAGTGGAAGGAGGAGCAGAAGTATCAGCAGTCTTATGCGGAAGATGCCAATCAGATAAAGTTCTTAGCAGAGCAAAGCACTCAAAGAGAGCTGTTAAGCTACAAGATATTTCCTGAGCCGATAGATACGTCAGCTTTGATTTTTGAGGAGTTTGGCGAGCGATTTCGCACGGGGGTGGAGGAGCTAATATCTCGAATAAATGCCACTGATTGTCCTTCCGATGCCGAGATTGAAAGAAGTCTACAGAGTACATCTATGCGCAGCCGCTTTGGCAGTGGAGGGCCGACTTTGAGAAGGTCATTTTCGTATAGCGGTTATTTTAGAAGATCAAGAGGAATGATGAGCGATATCGACGCTACTATAGTGGATGAGATTTGCCGAGAAAAAGCGACATCTGCTTCTGTTTACGCCCATCCAGCAGATGTGAGCGGATACGAATTCTGGAGAGAATATCAACACCCTGGCCAAGACGAGGCAGTTGAGGATTGCTGGTGTTGGCAGTTGGGTTATTGGGTCATCAAGGATGCTATCGATACGATAGCTGCTATGAATGCGGGCTCAGATAGCGTTTTGACGTCACCGGTTAAACGTCTGATTAACATAAGTTTCATCCTGAAGGATAAAATGTATGGAAGAAGAAGGCCCATGAGACAGGGCCTCAGAACCAGAAGATCGTTAGAAGATAAGCCCAGCTACGTTCTTTCGGTTCAGGATGTGCTTGCCAAACCCTGCACTGCACGGTTTAGTAATGATGATATTGATGTTATACATTTTAATGTTACTGTTCTGGTTAGTGCAGATGCGGTTTTACCATTTATGCAGCAACTCTGCAGCGCCAAGGAGCATAAATTTAGAGGTTATCCTTTCGGCGATGGCCCGGAGCAAACGTTCAAACATAACCAGATGACGATTTTGGAAAGTAATATTCAGCCGATTGAACCGGAAGGTCTTGAACACGCTGATTATCGTTATGGCGAAGATGCTGTAGTGGAGCTGGATTTGATTTGCGAATATATCTTTAATAAAGCCGGCTACGACAAGGTAATGCCTCAATTGATAAAAGACGAGCTACAGGGTGTGGATGAAACAAGCACGCTCTGAGATAGCCCAAAAAGCGTGAAACGAGATACGATATATAAGCAGAGGTGCGAAAGATGATTACAAAAATCAGCAGCTTTTTAGAGGAGCATATTGAGAAGGTAGTATTGGCTATTGTAGGACTGGTGTGTATTTGGTTAGTGATTACGCGTGTTCTTATTAGTCCTAATGTTGTCACCTATAATAATGAGAAGTATAGCCCCCGTGAAATCGATCAACAAATAAGAGAGGATGCTAAGGAGTTAAAGTTTATACTTAATCAGCCACCTGAGTCTAAGCCGCCCTACATATCGAAATTGAATGGCCTATTAGATCCGAATGACCCAGTAAGGCAGGGGATACATGGTGACTTACAAAGCGGTTTTGAGGGCCTATTAGCATCGGCTATAAACGGTGTTAACACACGCTGGTCTATACCAATACCTGATAATATTTCGACAGAAATAGGTGGGGGCAAGGAATATGCTCTTTCTTTGACTGATGGAGTTATTGGCGAGGTTCAGGATGTAGCAGTTGAGCACATCAGGGCAGCAGCTTATATACCTACATTGCTGGTTACGCCAGAGGTTCCTTATGAAAGCGCAGCACCTGAGCCGAATGATATCGATTTGATAACTGTGGAAGCGAAGTTTGATGTTGAACAATTATATAAGAGCTTTCATGAAAGTTTTGCTGGTATCGATGTTCCGGAGCAATGGCGTGATCCGTGTCTGGCGGTCCCAGTTTTTGCGGCGGTGCAATTGCAGAGGCAGGAGCTGCTTGACGATGGTAGTTGGAGCGATTGGCAGGATGTGCTTCGAAGCAAAATTGACCATCGCAAAAAGATGTTTGAAATTATAGAACATGTCGAAAATTTACCACCGGGGAAAATAAAAGTGCGTTTGCTTAGCTTTAATGACCCGGAAGTGAGAATGGATTTGTTACAACCGCAGGCTTATCAGATTGCATCTGCAAACCAGGAGTGGTTTACTCCCTCCCTACATAAAAAGTTTGTAGACCTGCAGAAGAAGGAAAAGCTGCAACAAAGGCGTGATGAGATAGAAGCACAAAAAGAGGAAAAGGAGCGTGAACGTGGGCAGATGCGTGATGATCGACGTGGCGGGACACTTGGCACAGGAAGGTATGGTGGTGGGGGAACATATTCTGAGGGATATGGAGGGACAGAAGGTCTTTATGGTACAAGAGGAATTAGGTCGAGAGGGAGCCGCGAAAGCGGTAGAACTGGTCGAACAGATATGGGACTTTACGATGATAGTGGGCTCACCGGTGGTAGGCAGCGCCGGCCAAGGTCGAGAAGTCGAAGCGATCGTGATATTGAGACGGACTATTTAATGGGGATAGAAGGCAGAGAAATTAGGACAGTGCCCACTGTGGATGATGTTTATTATGAATTTCAAGAGATTTCCCTTGAACTGAGAACAGATCTTGCCAAGATACGTGAGCCTCTGGTGTTTTGGGCGCACGATGATACCGTTGAGCAGGGCGAAAGCTATCGATACAGGATTCGGTTGGGGATTTTTAATCCGATAGCTGGGACAAATCAGTTTAGCCAACAGGAAGAGTCTCTAAAGAATCAGGTTATTTTATGGAGCAAATTTTCTGATACCACCGAGTCAGTAGAGATTCCGAGGATGTTGTACTTTTTTGCAAAGGATATACAAGAGGCTGCTAAGAAGATTACAGTCCAGGTCTCCAAATATTTGTTGGGTTATTGGTACAGTGAGGACTTTCCGGTAAGATATGGAGAAGTTATAGGTAAGCTTGTAGAGTCCGAGCCTGAAGAGCCGAGAGACCGTTTGACAAGCCGACTATATGGTTATGTCCCGCCCGAACAGCAGACTATGGAACCGGAAGCAATTGATTACAGTACTGCTGCGGTCTTAGTGGATGCAGTAGTGGTTAATGACTGGTCAGGTACAGGGCTACTGCATCCCAGACATTATTTTGATATGCTCTACAGTTTTGACGGGGCAAACATAGAGCACATGTCTATTAAACCAGGAAACTGGTCTGCAGAATTACTGGAAATATTTAGTGAAATTAGAAGTTCGCAAAGAGAGACGAAGGAACCTTTGCGAGCTTGGGACAGTAAGGTAAGCGGACGTCGTAGACTGCGTGCGCCCGGTGCGGAGGAATATGAGGAAGAGGAAGAGTATTATGATGAAGAAATGATGTTGATGGAGGAGATGATGGGGGGGAGGAGGCGTTATTAGTCCGTTCTCTGAAGTTCCGCGAAGGATGAATTTGGGATGCTGATATCTGTCTGCGGGGGCTCAAATTTAACTAAACGCAGCTAAAGCGCTGAGTTAGTCAAGCGAATTTGCAGCTCATAGTTGGTTGTTGTCAGAAAGTCATCCGATATATCAAGTCTATGAAATTGTCACTGGTCTATGCGAGCACAGTAACGCTGATTTATACATTTTCTACAATTTTATTTGGTTTTAGTTCAAACTTTAGCTGTTCGGCAGTCATGTTGATACTCACAAGGTGATGACCTTCCAGGCCAAGAATTTGTGAAAAATTAAGGGTTGCACATCTCAACTCTTGGCTTTATAGTTCATTGTTCATAGTTCATTGTTCATCGATGAACTATCAACTATGGACTATGAACATATTTGAAAGGATTTATGAATGAAATACGATGTAGCTGATTTGTCTTTGGCGCCGGAAGGCAAGAAACGCATTTTATGGGCTGACAATGATATGCCGGTTCTGGCAGAGATACGTAAGAGATTTGCAAAAAGCAAGCCATTGAAGGGGATGAATGTTTCTGCTTGCCTGCACATAACCGCCGAGACAGCCAACTTAGCCAGGACACTGAAGGATTCTGGAGCGAATGTCGTTCTGTGCGCATCTAATCCGTTAAGCACTCAGGACGATGTGGCTGCGTCCCTGGTTAAAGATTTTAAGATACCGGTGTTCGCTGTCTGTGGAGAAAATCGCAGCACCTATTACAAGCACATTAATGCTGCAATCGATTATAAGCCGGTTATTACATTTGACGATGGTGCTGATTTGGTCAACGAGCTGCATACTCGCAGAAAGAAGGATGCCCACCGTATCATTACAAGTATGGAAGAGACTACTACCGGCGTTATTCGTCTGAGGGCGATGGCAAAAGCCGGCTTGTTAAAGTTTCCCGTTATCGCGGTAAACGACGCTGCGACCAAGCACTTCTTCGACAATCGCTATGGGACCGGTCAATCCACGGTTGACGGTATTATTCGAGCGACCGACTTTCTGATGGCCGGCAAAAAAGTTGTGGTAGCAGGATACGGCTGGTGTGGTCGAGGCTTTGCCACGAGGGCAAGGGGTATGGGAGCTATTGTAATCGTTACGGAAGTTGAGCCCATCAAGGCTCTCGAGGCAGCTATGGATGGCTTTGCAGTTATGCCGATGAAAGAGGCAGTAAAAGCTGGCGAGCTGTTCGTCACACTTACCGGCAATAAAAGTGTCATACGGGCTGAACATTTCCGCTTGATGAAAGATAGAGCGGCTGTCGCAAACAGCGGACATTTCAATGTTGAAATAGATATACCAGCTCTCAAAAAGCTCAGCAAAAAGGTAAATCGCCAGGTGCGCAAGCATGTTGATGAGTACGTGCTGAAAAACAACAAACGGATTTATCTTCTTGGCGAAGGACGATTAATTAATCTTGCTGCTGCTGAGGGCCATCCTGCCAGTGTCATGGACATGAGCTTCGCGACGCAAGCACTGGAGGCGGAATACGTGACCAAAAAATCCCGAAGTACTTCGGGACTCTCAGTCACCGTTCACGATGTCCCTGTTGAGATAGAGCAGCGAGTAAGTAAGCTTAAGCTGAAATCGATGTCTATAGCGATAGACGAGCTTACTGCTGAACAGATTAATTATCTGGCCAGTAGTGGCGAAGGAACATAACCGAACTCGTATTGCGTACTGTGATGAATAATAAGCAGACGGAAAAGAGGCCCAAAGTGGCCTCAAAGTCTTTTATGGCTGTTGGCCCTATGCTGCATTACAGCCATAGAAATGTACAGAGATGCTGGCTGTTTGCTGTAGTGGCGTTTGGATTAAGCTGTCTTTTCTGGTCGAAAATAGTCAGCGGTTCATTTTGGTCGTTTGATTTTCAAGCTTTAAATTCTCCGGAAATTTGGGGTCTGGATCAGTATATTGTGAGCGGGGTGAGCATATTTGAATATCCATGGCAGATTCTAGTATTAGGATTGCTCATGGGTATTTTTGCCATTGTGCCGGTGTTGATATCGCAGCTTCTAAGCTTCCGTTACAGTTTTATCTTTATATTGGAGGTGTTTTTCTTAGCAAATTTACCTGGTTTTGCGATTTGCCTTTTAATAAGTTGTATTGCTGCAGCGTGTCGTCCTCTTCGTTTTCGCTCTCGTTTTACTGCGATAGCGCTATGCACAGCTCCTCAGCTTCTTTATTGGGGCTGTTACGGAGATGCAAGAGGAGTTGAACCTATTCAATGGGGATTTTCTTTTGCGCCGTGGGTTTGTGCGTGGCTTATCGGCCTGGCAATAGCAGGATTGGTTCTGGGTATAGGCCATTTTACGCGTTATCGGCCTGGCCTGGTTTGGACGCTTACCTCTGTTTTCTTTTTTTTGGCTATCTTAACTTTTGAAACAAGAATAGGCCTTGATGAGTTAGACTACCAGCTTTATGTGGCCAAAAATAATCCGGAGTACGTGAGCGAGTTTCATGACAACAGTATAACTGAGGCACTGGACAAAACAATTAAAGATCCTGTCGTCAGAAGGTATTTAGCTGGTTTCTTTTATCCTTCTGAGCCGATACCGCTACGGAAAGAACTTAAAAAGGAAATCCAGATTCAATTAAGTTACGACCGTTGGCCAAGCTGGTTTATAGTGCCTGATGAGTTAAAGTATCAGGAAAAAAAACAATGGCTCAATCAGCAATACGAGCTATTTATCAATCCGCCCCAACCTTGGTGGATGCCAACGGTGTTTTACGCTGAGTTAAAAGCAAGGCGCAACGCGAGCAGTCGAATGCCCACAGCGCTTCACTACAAAGCACTTCTGAGCGAGTACAGTCCGGATATTAAACTGCTGGGACAAAAAGAAATATTACATTTCTACCATGATTACCCGCATCGGGGATCTTTGCTAAGATGGTCTCGTCTTTATGATGATTTTCCTGAAAGTAGTGAATCGCTGGAGGCACGATGGCGTATTGCGAAGCATTATTCCGGCCTAAGAATGTTCGAAGAGGCTAATGAGCTTCTCTCTGAGGCGCAAAGCAAGCTTGCTGAGCGCTTGAATCTGCTCGAACAAGAACAAATAGAAGAAAGCAGATTCTTTAGCCCATTTCGACCACAGCCCTGTTCAGCGATGACGGCTGTTAAGCTAACCGAATTGCAAAGAAGACTTAGTGAATTGCATAGTCTGATAAGCTCGAAAAACATATCTGCCGATAGGCAAGATCGAACCGACGAAGCTGAAACAAGGAAGCGTTTGGCGGATTTTGTTATGCTTAATCCACATAGCCAGGATTATCCCTGGCACCTCGACGAATTGTTAGAACAAATGGATGACAATGACCCGCTTCGTGACAACGTCGTATTGGCCAAGACGAAGCTCGTTGCAGACGAGCAATTGCGGACTGAAAAACTGGCACAGCTACACAAAGAATTTCAGGATACCGACGGGGGAATACAGGCATTATATGAGCTGGCTCGTTTGAAGATCGGCCTGTATCAAAATGAATCGGATACAGAGAAAAAGAAAAAATATTTAGCTGAGACAAGAGCACTTTTGACAAGCTTTATCAGTTTGCATCCAAATAGTTTTTGCGCCGAGCAGGCTAAGAAAAATCTGGATGGTCTGCCGACAGTCGAATGATAAGTAATACGAATCATAAGATTCATCAAACAGTGGTAATCACCCATCGATGATTATCACAAGCATGCTACTTGAATTCCTCCATAAGCTCAGCATTATCAACCCACATCACAAAGAAAGGCGAAGTACTCCCATCGCGTTTCTTGACGTAAATCAAGAAACGCCTGTCGAAGTGCAGCCTGCGTGGCTCTTCTATCTGGTGCTGTCTTCCTGTTGCGATAGCAATACGGGCCTCTGATTTTAAGATCACCCCAGTTCGGCTGAGCGAGAAATCTATCATCTGCATGGCCTCAAAGAAGAAATATTTTCGCCATTGCTTGTTTCCAAGGAACTTGTCAAGCAGTTCCTTGAAGTGATGCGTCAATTTGTAAAGGACATCAGGTACGATCAAGGTGTCTATGGGCCGGAGCTTGCGCAGCACCTTGTAGTCCGGATCATATTTGAATTTGGAGATATTCTTCTCAACTTCTGCCACGGCCTCACCGAGAGTATTGCAGTGTGGCATACAAACCAGGACAACTTGATATGGCTGCGTATGTTTGCATAAATCAACTGCAAACTCGGTTTTTTCCGGACTATCGCCATATTTGTAATAGAGTATCTCAACCTGCTCACGGACCTGCTGATAATTGGAGTCACGTGGCTTGGTCTGGCCACAAAACGCCGTGACACTGGTATGAGTTCCATTTGAGTCCACAAAGGTAAATGCGCTCTTGTAGACATAGAACGGATGCTTAAATCCAACATCAACGTTCAGATAGGAATAGGCCACAACCGATGCCATTTTATCTTGCGGCGGTAACCTGTCAAGCTCATCAAAAACGGGTGTGGATTCGGAAGGGAAGCGCTTTGCCATCTCCTCCTGGATTTCTTCAACGATCCCATCTCCCACAACTCCGGCTGTAGCATAAAATGATTCCTCTTCAAGGTCCGTCTCGGAGGGCTTCGCCTGGTTTAGACGGGCCGCGAGGTCCTCAGCCCCCAGGACCTTAATTGGCTCACCAATAATATCCTCCTTGAGTCTGTTCCAGGCTATCTGGAAAGTTGAGCACCAGATGACGTTTTGATGTTCCGGCATTGGGCAATCAAGGGTTGCAACGATTGAGGTCTGTTTCAGATCGTTAGAATCTATAGTTTTAGCCTGTTTCGTCGTTGTTGTCTTGTGCAGTGCAGGGTCGTTTACCAGAAGTGAGTCGTTTCTATGGCCGGGCATACTGGCAAAAGGCATAGGCATTTCACCTACTTGAGGATATCCAAAACCCTGGGGAAGAGATGTATAAATATTGTCATCCTGAATACCACAATACGGACGTTTTTCAAAACTTACATGGCCATCTAAAAACAATACATTCTGCCCATCCTTCTGATGGGTAATGGCGTTTCCATGTTTTGCTTGATCCGTTGTGCCTGTGAAATTGGGAGGTATGTCTGGTATGAATGCCGAAAATACTTCAGCATCTGCATTAGGAGAACTAATCCATGGATTGCGGTCTGCTGCGACTGCCATACCAGGTTCACTTGAGGTAGTCAGAGGATACAAGCAATACGGCATGTGATACGAATAGCTGCAATGTTTCCAGGCCTCCGGCCCGAAATCCCAAGCGTGGATATACTCATCGATAGCAGGATTCCTATTGGGATAATCTGATAGTTTAAAAACTGTGGTTCCGGAGTCGCCTGGGCAGACAAAGTATTTTGGCGCTACTTCAGCGTATTTAACTAAAAAATACAAGCTCGAGCTTATTGTTGCTTGGCCACCGCTGCCATCCGCCGAAAGGCCGTAAGCTGCAAATCGGTTGGAGGCATCCCAGTTAACATATCTACCCCACATGCTGTTCCGCCCGCCTGCACGAGGAAGCTCATCTTCATAATCGTTGGCATAGATCAGCATCGCTTTAGCGATTTTAGACAGATTCCGGGCACATTCAATGCGAAAAGATTTGGATCTGGAGTTACAAAGCGCCGCCCCCACGCAGGCCAGAAGAAACAGACACGCTAACACGACAACCAGAACCTCTACAAGCGTCAACTTGCTTGATTTGTATTGCGTGGTCATTTTTATTCTCCCTCAAAATAGTCTTTTTCAGCTAATATGAGGTTTCTTATAAAGATAGTATTATAACGTTTATAAGACTTACAACAAACAATTTTATAAAATACAATTTGGAGTTCTACGTAATTCTTGGTCTCTTTCAATATAGGATTCTTAGTTGATTTTTTCACATCAATTTGCTATCATAGAAGTTGTATAGATGCTTTTACTAAGGGCTTAGATAGATGAAAACTCCTAATATACCGATTTCCTCGGGCCGAGCCACGCCGAAGGTTTTATTAGTTGGTGACATTGGCAAAGCCTTTTATGATGATGGTGCTGATATAAAAAGTAACTGTGAGGTTCACACCAACATATCTGATGCAATCGACGCAGCTGAGAAAAACAACTATTCGGCAATTGGTGTGGTAATGATGGGGATGTCAGTAAAATTAAGTTCGCTTCTAAAAGCCTTAAGGGAAGTTAGCTCGGACGCTAAGATTATTCTTCTGGCGCAAATGTACGAAGAGCCGATAGCCAGGCAAATTGTTAATTCGGCTTATAACGGTACCAGCGTAGCTGATGATTATTTGATTTGTCCGCTCCAGGCAAATAGTTTTTATTCATCCATTATGCCCGCAAAAGATTCTGAACAGGGCCAGGTTGTCCCGAAGTACTTCGGGACTGCTGTCAATGCAAAGCTGGAAAAGAGAATGAAACAGCTTGAAAGATTGGCTACCACAGACGATTTAACAGGCCTGAAGAATAGAAGATACATCTTGGAATTCTGCCGGCAGATTCTAAAACATGCCCAAAAAGAAAATGGGCGGGTGACACTACTTATTTTTGATATCGATAACTTCAAGCATTACAACGATGTTTACGGTCATTCAGTCGGCGATGCCATCCTGAAGCAGGCAGCGATTTTAATGCAGCGATGCTGCCGGGCACACGATGTGGTAGGCAGGATTGGCGGTGACGAATTTGCAGTTGTTTTCTGGGATGATCCTCAGCCAAAAACTATCGGCCCGGAGGACGAGAGACGCTCGGCGACAGTTGAACATCCAAAAGAGGTCCCGAAGTACATCGGGATAGCAAAGCGATTTATAAAAGAATTAGGAAATGCGGACCTACATTTGTTAGGGCCGAAAGGTGAGGGAGTTCTAACCATAAGTGGCGGCCTGGCAAGTTTTCCTCGTGATGGTTCGGCTGTGCAGGAGCTTTTTCAAAAGGCAGACAAAGCCCTGTTAGAGGCAAAACGCAGCGGCAAAAACAGAATCTATTTGGTTGGTAAGCCGCGCAGTGACATTGCTGATATCGAATAGTATCATATCGCGTAATTAAAAAATCATACCTATAGGGTAGAAAATTTTTCAAAAATCCACTAACGTTTGCGGTATTAATGTGTCTATAAAATGAGGACGTGGCTGTGAACAACAGTGAGAAAGTAAGCGCCGGCCATATCGAGAGACTGGTTAAAGCCCTATCTGGGACGTCTAATTGGCTTTGTTTGGCTTTGTTTTCGCAAAGTCGCCGGCGTTGTTCATTTTCACAATCCTTTTGTAAATAGTAGTTTACATTCATTTCGGCTTTTTTGAAATTGGCTTTGAATTGGGTTTGTTTTTTTGGACTGCGAAATCATCTTTTTTTCTGTAATCCTTTGTTATAAGTGAGTTTACATTCATTTGGGCTTTTCGGAAATTGGCTTTGTTTGGGTTTGAATTGGGTTTGTTTTCACTAAGTGTCCAATTGGATTTATTTTCATAAGCCATCTTTGAAAAGACACTTACGTTCATTTGACTTTTTTGGAAATTGGGTTTGTTTTGCATAAAAGAGCTGATTTGTAGAGAGTCCTCGACAGTTGTAGAGGGCAATTTCGTGAAGCGTATCTCGATACGAAAAATACGAAATACGAAGCACGAAATTCGAAACAATATCAAAATCTAAATGATCCAAATTCAAAACCGTTTTTTTCGTACTTTTGCCTTTTACCTTTTAACTTTGAACTTATTTTGGCGTGTATCTGCTGATACGAAAACGTGCCCTTCGACTGTGCTCAAGACGTGCGGTTCTCCGCTATAACCAGCGCCTACGGGCGGCTTATGTTTGCTTAGCAGCAATTATGCAAGTATTTTAACACATTTTTAAACAAAAGTCAACAAAAAACGGCCAAAAAATCGATTTTTTTGGCCGCCCTTTTTCCTATTGAAATCCGAACTCTATCTCGTATAATCTCCCTAAAATGTTCGGATTTCCTTATGTTGACGGGAATTGCGGTTTTGGGTATTGTTTGATTTGTTTATAGGGGTGTGTGTAGTGTGTAATTTAGGGCAAGGAAAGTTAGTCAGGTCTGAAGATGGGAAAGACAAAGCGGAATAAAGAAAAAAAGAAAGACAATAAACGTGAATATAAAATGACCCTTGCCGGTCAACTTATAAAGCATCTTGGTTTGCAGATGTATTCAGGAGCGGTCCCCGCAATTGCAGAGCTTATATCAAATGCATACGACGCTATGGCAAAGAATGTATGGATTGATATACCTGTGGATAAGTCTATAGACCAGGCAAAGGACGAGATAAGCGTCCGAGATGATGGGTACGGGATGAGCTATGAAGAATGCAATGAGCTTTATTTGTGCATTGGGTACGAAAGACGCGCGCGGATGGGTGAGTGGACGGAACCTTACAATGGTTTGAAGCCGCGAAAAGTCCAAGGGAGAAAGGGCATAGGCAAACTGTCAGGTTTTGGTATAGCGAATAAAATTGAGATCAGAACGATAAGAAACAAGGAAATTTCCCATTTCGCGATGGATTATGAGGAGATTACTAAAAGTAGCAGTTTTGTCTCAGAAGATGGATATACTCCTGAACCGCTCAAGGATGACGGTAAAAAAACGAGTAAAAGAAACGAAACACGGGTTACCCTTTCACAACTGAAACTCGTTCGTGCAATTCCGTTCGAGCAGTTCGTCACAGGATTAGCGCGGCGACTCCTTGTCTTGGACGCAAACTTCAGGGTTCATGTAAATGGTAGAATCATTGATAGGGGCCAAATACCATTTCAGTTTAGGTTTCCTAGCAAGAAAAATGAATGGCAGACCGAAACCTTGGAAAATGAGCAAGAGATCCAATGGTGGGCAGGCTTCTGTAAGGAACCTATTAAAGACGATATGCAACGTGGATTTGTTGTCTTTGTTAGAGGTAAGTTGGCGCAGGAACCGTGGTTCTTCGATCTAAGTGGTGGGGCTTGGGGACAGCACGGAATGCAATACATGACTGGTGAGATTCGAGCAGATTTCCTAGACGATAAAGTAGATTTAATCGCGACGGATAGGGCAACCGTGCGCTGGGAAGACCCCCTTGCGGTGCCATTGAAAAAATGGGGGCTAAGAAAAGTCAGGGGTCTTTTGGAGAAATGGGTAGCAAAAAGAACTGAGGAAAAGCAGCAGAGCCCCATCGTGATTAGGTACCTATCCTTTGCTGATAGACTGCCGGAACGCGAGAGATTGGTCTTCCGAAAAGCCGTCGACAGGATATGCTCAATTCCTCAGCTTGACAAGGACGAAGCAGGTCGTGACTTGGCTGACGAACTTGTTGAATTTGTTTATAATGCGCTAACAAACCGCACGTTTCTTGACATTATTCGCCAGTTGAATGCAGCAAAACCCGAGGATCGTGAACGTTTTGAAGAAGTGCTGTCGGAATGGGGAATAATAGAAGCGATAAACACGGCCCATCTTGTGAAGGGGCGGGTAGAAATAATCCGTAAATTTTATGAAATGCTTAGGGATCAGGTTCCTGAGAAGCCAGATATGCAAGAGTACATGAAAAAGTATCCTTGGCTGATTGATCCAAAATGGACGACGCTCTTTCATGAGAAATCACTCGATAATTTGCTCTGCAAACATTTTAACATTAAGAAGACGAAGTCCAAGGCGGGACGGCAACGGATTGATTTCTTCTGTATTGGTGATGAATCAAATGTTGCTCATGTTGTTGAGCTAAAGCATCCGGGTGAAGTTGTCGGTAAAACAGAACTTGACCAGCTTAGGGACTATGTGTATTTCCTAAGAGAGCAATTGATTGATGCACCAGTCGATAACGAGAAAAAACGTACAACAGTGTCGGGGCTTTTTATCTGTAGGGAGATACGCAAATGTGACAGAAGGTACGCTGAGGACATGAAGGGAATGGAAATAAAAGTCTGGTTGTACCAAGACCTTCTGAGAAGCACTTTACAGATGCATCGACATCTCCTAACGGTCGTTAAGGATAGAGCACCGGCGGACGATCCTCGGATAGCGGAACTTGATGACATTGAAGGTGATATGGCTTTCTTGCCAGGGACAAAGACCCGTAGCAAGAGCAAAAAACGCAATCGCAAGCCGAAGAAGAAGTAAGAATGAAAGAAGAACGAATGGTTGCAATTGACTTGTTTTCGGGGTGCGGGGGATTGACTCGTGGACTGCGGAAAGCCGGGTTTCACGTTGCGGCGGGTGTGGAGAATAATCCATTGGGTGCCAAGACGTATAAATATAATAATCGGAAGACAAATTTGATCGAGAAAGATATACGTGAGGTAAAGGGAACGGATTTGTTGGGAATTTTACCTGATGGTAAAGTAGACCTCCTTGCTGGATGTGCCCCTTGCCAAGGATTTTGTAGCATTACGCGGAAATACAAGAGAGAAGATCCAAGAAATGAACTATTGTTAGAGATGGCAAGAATTATTTGTGAACTTAGACCTAATGCAATTATGATGGAAAACGTACCAGGGCTTGTGACAAGAGGGAAAGCAATTTTTGAGAGGTTCATTAATAAAATAAGAAGACATGGGTATTTCCCGAGATGGGAAATAGTTCAAATGGCTGATTACGGGGTACCTCAATCACGCCGAAGATTAGTAATGTTGGCCGGTAGGGGATTTGTTATTTCTTTCCCAGAAGCAACACATGCAAGAAAACCAAAGGAAAGTTCTGGTCTTGAGCCTTGGGTTACATTAAGAGAAGCAATAAAAGGGATGCCAGCACCTATAACATTAAGAGAATCTATGAAGTCAAAAGGACCCCAAGAATACAATTGGCATGTTGTGAGGAACTTAGAGCCTAAAACGAAAGCAAAGTTGAAGGCAGCTATGCCCGGTAAAACCTGGCTTTGTCTAAGTGAAGAACTCCGGCCAAAATGTCATAGGGGAGACTACGAGGGATTCCCAAATGTGTATGGGAGAATGTCTTGGGACAATGCAGCAGTCACAATGACAAGAGGTTGCACTACTCCATCAATGGGAAGGTTTGGACATCCAGACCGGAGGAGGTATACGATTTCCGTGAGGGAAGCAGCAAAGATACAGACATTTCCAGACATCTACAAATTCGCTACAAACTATATAGATGTGGTATGTGACATGATAGGAAACGCAGTTCCTCCTCATTTCGCACATATCATGGGGGAAAAAATACGAAAGACACTGGAGTATCATTATGAATCGCTGGCCTGGAAAGCCTCGTGAAGAACGAACATCTTTTGGGGGTTTATGTAGGTCTGACCTTATGTCCCGAATTAGCAGTTATGGTAATCTCACAACTGAGATAAGAATGGAAAAACTTCTAAGGCGAGCGGGTTTAAAAGGGTGGCGCCGTCATTTGGTTTTACCAGGAAAGCCTGACTTTGCGTGGCCTGCAAAAAGAGTGGCGTTATTTGTAGACGGATGTTTTTGGCATGGACACACGTGTAAAAGGAACCTTAAACCAAAGACAAACGCCCAAAAATGGCAAGAAAAGATATCGCGAAATAAAAAACATGATAATGATGTAAGAAGAAAATTACGTTCAAAAGGTTGGAAAGTGATAAGGATTTGGGAGTGCCAATTAAAAAAAAGACCTGAAGTATGTATAAAACGAATTGAGGGCTTACTTCTAACGGGATGAATTTGAGATTGCTTCGCTTCGCTCGCAATGACGTATTCGTGAAGCGTATCTCGTGTATGGTTTCCGCTCCCGGATGCATCACGCATTTAGCGACAGAAAATAACCTGGCGCGGCCTCGGGCTTCGCCCATCGGCCACAACCAAAAGGTTAAAAGATCGGCTCTTGCGGATCCGGCGAATGTTTTTCACCTTCGCCTTTCTTTTCGCCGCCTGGCCTTCTTACGAAGGCGGCGAAAAGCGGACTACGGCGAAAAACAAAAGACCAAAAGTTCTTCTTTGAAAAAAGCGTCATAACATATTGAAAATAAATAGGTTACAGTTGACTGTTCTAAAAAACACGCATATAAAACAAGAAGATTATGGATAGTAGTACGAATGAACACGGATTCTCAATGCCAGTAATTGCGAGTCCAAATTTATTGGGGTGCGGCAATCTCAAAATTTTTAGCCTTGTCTTTTGCCCGGTGTTACTCTCACAAATCTCTTCCTGCTGATTTTCTCAAGAGCAGCAAAAGCTGCATTTTTGACTTTGCCTCCATAATAATCACCTTCATCCTCTAATGCCTTTTTTAGAGGCTCGACCGCCTTCTCGCTTCCTATACTTCCTAGCGCATATGCTGCGCTCCATCGCACATCAC
>CAYNKI010000012.1:0-28463 GCA_964397675.1 uncultured Pirellulales bacterium | reverse complement strand
GCTTTGAAAGACGCTGGCTACTGCAAGGCTAAGCGTGACCTGCTGAAAAAGCACGGCCTAAAAGTATTTGCGATCTCGAACCATCTTGTTGGCCAGGCTGTTTGTGATAACATCGATGAACGTCATAAGGCAATTCTGCCCGAGGATGTCTGGGGCGACGGCGAGCCCGAGGGCGTCCGCAAGCGAGCTGCTGAGAAGATGATCCAAGCTGCCAAAGCCGCCAAAAAGCTCGGCGTAGAAGTCGTCAACGGCTTTACGGGAAGCTCCATCTGGCACTTGCTCTACTCGTTCCCACCTACCGCGCCTGATGCAATCCAGAAAGGTTATGATGACTTCGCCAAGCGCTTTATACCGATTCTCGAAGCTTTCAAGGCTGAAGGCGTGAAATTCGCCCTGGAAGTCCACCCCACTGAGATCGCTTTTGATATCGCCTCGGCTCAAAGGGCACTCGAAGCGGTCAAAAACCATGGTAGCTTCGGCTTCAACTACGATCCCAGTCATCTCGGTTACCAGGGTGTCGACTATGTGAAGTTCCTCCGTACTTTCTCGGACCGCATCTTCCATGCTCACATGAAGGACGTCTGGTGGGGACACGGTGATGGTACGGTAGGTGTGTTTGGTGGTCATATTGACTTTGGCGACGCACGCCGCTATTGGGACTTCCGTTCAATCGGTCATGGCGATATCAACTTCGAGGAAATTATTGTTGCTCTTAACGATATCGGCTACCAAGGGCCTCTTTCGATTGAGTGGGAAGACATGCGTATGGATCGCGAGCACGGTGCCAGAGAGGCGTGCGAGGCTATTAAGAAAGCGGACTTCAAGCCGTCTCAAGCCGCCTTTGATGCAGCATTCGAAAAATAACAATTGCAGTTCGTCCTTCGCAGTACTTGCTACGGAGAAGGAGAAGTAAGCTATGACTGTCAGAAATAATTTCAGCCGGCGGCAATTCCTAAAAACAGCAGCCGGCACTGCCATCGGGGTAATCGGTTTCCCGCATGTTGTTCCTTCGTCAGCTCTCGGCAAGTCCGGCAGCATAGCACCGAGTAATCGGATTACTATGGGCTTTATTGGTACAGGCAAGCAGAGTAAACATTTGATAAAGTCATTTTTAAACTCGCCCGGTACCCAGATGCTTGCTGCTTGTGATGTTGATAAGCTAAAGCTGCAGCGAGCACTAAATATGGCAGAAGAACATTATGCAGAAAAGACCGTCGGCACGTATAAAGGTTGTGCAGACTACAGTGACTTTCGTGACCTATTGGCCAGGGACGACATTGATGCAGTAGTTATTGCTACACCAGACCATTGGCATTCCATTATAGTTATTCGGGCGGCTCAAGCTGGTAAGGATATTTACTGCGAAAAACCGCTTTCGGTAACTATTGCCCAGGCCAGAGCGATGGTTAATGTGGTCAGGCGGTATGGACGGATCTTCCAGACCGGCAGTATGCAGCGTTCAGACCGCCGTTTCCGGCTTGCTTGCGAGCTTGGTCGCAATGGCTACATAGGCAAAATCCAAAGGGTGGAGGTAAATATTGTCTCAGAAGACCATCCGATGTTTCCCAAAGCATGTGACCTGCCAGCAGAACCAGTGCCGGATTATTTGGATTGGGACAGATGGGTCGGCCCGGCATTATGGAGGCCGTACCATTCAGAACTTGCTCCTCATATTAGTAATGATGTTTTTCCGCACTGGCGAGATTATAAAGGTTTTGGTGGAGGCATGGTGACTGATTGGGGAGCACATCATTTCGATATTGCTCAGTGGGGTCTGGGTATGGACAACAGTGGCCCGGTTGAGGTCATCCCTTCCAATGGCAGTGACCATAAGTACCTTACGTACAAATATGCCAACGGGATAATCATGACCAGCGTGGATACAGGCGAGAGAGGTGTTTTGTTTATCGGTACCGAAGGCAAGATTGAAGTTAATCGCACATATTTGCGGAGCTGGCCTGAGCATCTGGTTAATCAGCAAATCGGCCCGGACCAGGTACATCTGGCCGAAAGCAACAACCATTACACCGACTGGCTAAATGCTATTCGTACCCGCAGCAAACCGATTTGCGACGTAGAGATCGGGTGCCGGTCGGTGACAGCTTGTCACTTAGGCAATATAGCATATGAGCTTATGCGGCCATTGAAATGGGACCCTGAAAAAGAAGTATTTGTTGGAGATGATGAAGCAAATCGTTTGTTATCAGGGCCTATGCGAAGCCCATGGCATTTATAAGTAACATAACATAGGAGATAGATAATGTCACAATATAGAAGCATTAATCGACGTCAGTTTATAAAATCTGCTGCGTTTGCCAGTGCGAGTGCAGTCGGTTTGCCATATTTCGTTTGTTCTTCAGCGCTGGGTAAGGCTGGCAACATTGCTGCCAGCAATCGTATCGTGATGGGTTGTATCGGGATGGGCAGCAAAGGCACTGGTAATATGAGGGCCTTTCTCAGCAAAAAGGATGTTCAAGTCGTTGCTATCTGTGACGTCGATAAGAAGCAGCGCGATAAAGCCAAGAAGACTGTGGACGATAAATATCAGAACAGTGATTGCAAAACTTATTTGGATTTCCGTGAGCTAATCGCACGTAAGGACATCGATGCGCTGTCGTTAGCACTGCCGGACCATTGGCACTCCATTCCGGTCATAACAGGAGCTAAGGCAGGAAAAGATATGTATGCTGAGAAGCCCTTGACCCGCACTATTCACGAAGGCAGGGAGATGGTCAATGCGGTCAATCATTACGGCGTAGTCTTGCAGACCGGCAGCCAGCAGCGCTCAAGTGCGAATTTTCACCATGCCTGCGAGTTAGTCCGCAATGGACGGATTGGCAAAGTACACAAAGTTGAGGTCGGCCTGCCGACTGGTAAACCCGGTAGTGTCTTACCGGTAGCCCCCGTACCCGAAGGCCTGGACTGGGACTTTTGGTTGGGGCCGGCTCCCTGGCGGCCTTATCAGGGATTCGGCCGGAATGAAAATGGACCACACTGGAATTGGCGCTGGATTATGGACTACTCCGGCGGACAGCTTACCGACTGGGCAGGCCACCATATTGACATCGCACACTGGGGCCTGGGACTTCAGTACACCGGGCCGGTCGAGATTGAAGGTAGAGGCGTCTATCCCAGAGAAGGCATATACAATGTTCCTATAGAGTACAAGTTCACTTGCAAATATGCCAATGGCTTGATAATGACCGTTGCCAATAATAAACAAATCACTCAGGGAACAAAATGGTACGGTGAAAAGGGCTGGATTTATGTCAATCGTGGCAAGCTCGAAGCTGACCCTCCGGAAGTGCTCAAGGAGGTCATCAGGCCTACCGAGATTAAGCTGTACGAAAGCCGAGATCACCATGGCAATTTCCTGGACTGTATCAAAAGCCGGGAAAAAACCATTGCGCCTATAGAAGTTGGCCATCGCTCCATTAGTGTTGGCCTGCTCGGAGAGATTGCTATGCTGCTCGAACGAAAACTTAGATGGGACCCAGAAAAGGAGCTATTTGTTGGAGATGATGAAGCAAATCGTTTGTTATCAAGGCCTATGCGAAGTCCGTGGCACTTATGAAATTGAATATCATTATCAGATACGAGTTAAACAGAAAGGAAAGGAATTAAAATGAGGCTAAGATTAAAAGTTATTAAAGTTGCAATGCCTGTTGTTTTGTGTCTTGGTTTGGTGGCGCAGGTACTCTCCGCGTCGGCTGATGCAGCGCCTCTGAAAGCTCTTATTGTAAATGGCCAAATGAATAAAGCCCACGACTGGAAGGTAAGCAGTCCCATTTTAAAGCGGATATTGGAACAAACGGGTCTATTCAAAGTTGATTTTGCTACAAGTCCTCCTAAAGGCGGTAATATGGAAAATTTTAAGCCTGATTTTGCTGCCTATGATGTAATGGTGCTTGACTATGACGGAGATTACTGGTCAGAGCAGACAAAAAAAGCGTTTGTTAAATACGTTAAATCCGGCGGTGGCGTTGTCGTTTATCACTCGGCAGACAATGCCTTTCCGAAATGGAAGGAATACAATGAAATAATCGGCTTAGGCGGATGGGGTGGCCGAAATGAGAAGTCCGGTCCATATATTCGCTGGCGTGATGGTAAAATTGTCCGCGACATGAGTCCTGGCAGAGGTGGGTCCCATCCACCGCAACACGACTATCAAGTTATAATACGACAGAAGGAGCACCCAATTACAAAGGGATTACCTGAGAAATGGATGCACACCAAGGACGAGCTTTATAGTCAGCTTCGTGGCCCAGCTAAGAATTTGACCGTTCTGGCTACCGCCTATGCGGATCCAAAAAAACGGGGAAGCGGCGAACATGAGCCGGTATTGTTTACTGTTAATTACGGCAAAGGAAGAATGTTTCATACAGTCTTAGGTCATGCAAAACGCCTCCCAGTGCCTTGTATGGAATGTGTCGGTTTTATTGTAACGTTTCAGCGGGGCGCCGAATGGGCGGCGACCGGCAAGGTGACGCAGAAAGTACCTGATGATTTTCCAACCGCAACCGAATTGCGTGTGCGGAAAAACCTTATGAGGGTTCCCGCAAAGCGGGGTCCCAAAGAAAAACCTGTTGTAAATTCAGGAAAGGGCTCAGAAATGGCGAAATTACAAGAGTTGTTAGAAAAGGTTAAAACGTATGACTGGGGCCAAAGTCGTTTGGCACTGACCGAAGTAAGCGACATTATAAAAGCCTCTTACGGTTCACCTGCGAAACTAAGGGACATCGAAAAGAGCTTGATAGGCGTCCTGAAGTCAGATGCAACATACGCAGGCAAGCAGTACGTTTGCAGGGAATTGAGCATCATTGGCACCGAGCAATCCGTGCCCGTGCTGGCCTCAATGCTGACGAACCAGGAGTACTCGGACATGGCCCGCTACGCCCTCGAGCGGATTCCGGACAAGGCGGCGGACAATGTGCTGCTCGCAGCGATGCTGAGGGCCGAGGGCATGGCCAAGATCGGGATCGTTAATAGCCTGGGCGAGCGGGGCTACAGACCCGCCGCCGGGGAGATCGGCAAGCTCGTGGACATCTCCGATCGAGTGCTGGCCGGCGCCGCGATCAGCGCGCTGGGCAAGATCGGCGGCCCCGACGCCGTCAAGCCGCTGGACAAGGCTCTCCAGAGCGCGCCTGAGAATCAGAAGATGCTCGTCTACGACGCCTACCTGAAGATCGCGGACAAGATGGTGGCTGAGGGCGACAAAAACGGCGGCATGAAGATATACGTCACCCTGAACAAGCAGGGTGTACCGTCATTGGTTCGCACGGCAGCGATGAAGGGAATGACCGGCGCCGCGGCCCGTTGAGGCTACTCGCGGACGACGGGCGCGGGCGTAGTCATCCGGTCGAGGACTGGAGTGCCGGTTGTCTTCGCCTCCGTGCAGGTGGTTTTGACTTGGATTTAGGGTAGTTCGGATATGGTCCTGCAATCGAAAAGACTATATTTGTTGTTGATCGCGGGATTTGGCTTGGGTCTGCTCGTCGTGGCCGGGGCGGATGAGTCCAACCAGGAGATCATCAACATGGTAATCGATGCGCTCAGGAGTCCCGATCCCGAGATGCAGACCGGTGCGATCGTCATCGTGCGCGATATCCCGGGCGAGGAGGTCACCAAGGCCCTGGCTAAGGAATTGCCGAATCTTTCCGCGACTATTCAGGTGCAAATGTTGTCAGCCCTCGGAGACCGTGGCGATGCTGTAGCTCTGCCATCGGTTGTCGCTGCCGCCGGGTCACAAGAACAGACCGTTCGGATTGCCGCTCTAAGAGCGTTGGGCCGATTGGGTGATGCTTCAAGCATCACTTTGCTGGCCCAGACCGCAGCAAATAGCAGGGGCGAGCAGCAACAAGCTGCCCGTGAGAGTCTGTATCGTCTACGCGGATTGGAGATTGATAAAGCAATTCTTACGGAAATCTGTTCTGCTGAGCCCAAAGTAAAAGTTGAACTAATTCAAAGCGTAGGCGAGCGCAATATAACAGCAGGTGTGCAAACTTTGTTAAAAACCGCACAGGACTCGGATAGCAAAGTTCAGCGAGAATCGTTCAAGGTCTTGAAAATCATTGCTGATGAGAAGTACTTGCCGGTGCTAGTGGAGCTTCTGTTAAAAGTAGAGAGTACATACGTACGCAGTGAGGCTGAGAAGACCGTAGCTGCTGTAGCCCATAAGATTGAAGATGAAAATCGTCAAGCTGAGGCGGTACTGGCAGCGTTGACCTCGGTTCAAGACACTTCAAAGCGATGTTCCCTGCTAAGCGTGCTGGGCAAAATAGGAGATGGCAGCGCTCTACCGACACTTCGCAAAGCATTAAGTAGTGATAATGCCAAGGAACAGGACACTGCTATTCGTGCCTTATCAGACTGGCCTGATCCCAAGCCATTAAATGACCTGCTCAAAATAGCCAAGACCTCAGAAAACCAAATACACCGGATTTTAGCTCTACGAGGTTTTGTACGTCTGCTTGGGCTGGAAAGTGACAGTCCACCCAAAGAAATGATTAAGATGTATGAGCAGGCAATGGACTTAGCACCGAGTGTGCCTGAAAAGAGAATGGTGTTATCAGGGCTGGCAAATGTTAAATCACTTGCGGCTCTGGAGATGGCCGCTTCTTACCTGCAGGATAAGGCGCTGCAGCAGGAAGCAGAAGTCGCTGTGGTTAAAATTGCTGAAGGCACTTATGGAAGCTATTCTCAACGAACTAAGGATGTTATAAGCAAGATTATCCAAACTACAAAGAATGATTCGCTGCGTCAGCAGGCTCGGAAGATATTAAATCAGATTAAAAAATTGAATTTGTCTAAGAAGGAACATTAATGTGAAAAACCAAAAGAGACCTATCCAACAAAAAGCCAGAATGATGTCTCGACGTGACTTTATGGCTTCCGCTGCTGCTATGGCGGCTTTTACGATTGTCCCCAGGTACGTATTGGGTGGGCCGGGTAAAATCCCTTCAAGTGAGAAAATTAATCTGGCCTTTATTGGGACCGGAGGCCAAGGCATTGTTAATATGAAAAAACTTCTAAATTTTCCCGATATTCAAGTCACAGCCGTCTGTGATGTGAATAAGATCAGTGATTATAGCGAGTTCTATTTCGGCGGCACGGCTGGTCACCAGCCGGCCCGCCAGATCGCAGAGAAGTTCTATTCAGAGAAGAAACTACCCGGTAAATACAAAGGGATCGATACCTACATAGATTTTCGAGAGATGCTGCAACAGCGAAAAGATATCGATGCTGTTCTGGTAGCTACCCCGGATCATGTCCACGCAGTTGCCTCGATGATGGCGATGAAGATGGGCAAACATGTTTATTGCGAAAAGCCCTTGACCAACACGGTATATGAATCCCGCAAGCTCGGTGATGCAGCCCGCAAGTATAAGGTAGCCACCCAAATGGGAAATCAAGGCCAAGCCTCAGAAGGCACTCGTCTGATGTGTGAGTGGATTTGGGATGGGGCGATCGGCCCGGTAAGGCAAGTATACGCCTGGACTGACAGACCCGGCGGGCGTTGGCCGCAGGGAGTCGATCGTCCCAAAGAAACGCCCCCAGCGCCTAAAACGCTGGATTGGGACAAGTGGTTGTGTGTGGCCCCATATCGGTCATATCACCCGATTTATTTGCCGTTCACATGGCGAGGATGGTGTGATTTCGGAACGGGATCTCTCGGGGATATGGGTTGTCATGTTCTGGACCCAGTTTTCCGAGCTTTGAAGCTGGGACATCCGACAAGTGTCAGGGCTGAATCCACCACCTTCAATCACGACTCGTATCCCGCAGCCTCTACTGTTTATTATGAGTTCCCAGCACGGATTGACATGCCGCCGGTTAAGCTAACTTGGTATGACGGCGGAAGACTGCCGGAGCGGCCCGATGAGTTAGAAGCTGGCCGGAAAATGCCGGAAAGCGGAACTATATTTGTGGGTGACAAGGGCAAAATCATCAGTGATGAATACAGCGGAGCTCCCCGGATTATACCTGAGTCGAAGATGAAAGCGTATAAAAGACCTCCTAAGACTTTGCCCCGTTCAGCGGGCCATCATAAAGAATGGATTGAAGCTTGTAAGGGCGGCAAACCAGCCGGGTCTAACTTTGTGTTTGCTTCTTTTTTGACGGAGGTTGTTTTGTTGGGTAACGTGGCACTGCGTGCGGGCAAGAAGCTGTATTGGGATGGTCCAAACATGATGGTCACCAATGTCCCAGAAGCTAATGCTTATCTACACCGTTCATATCGTGCCGGATGGACGTTATAGCTGCGCTAAGCTTAACAATAGGAGGCTTCAAAAAATAAAAATAGAAAGTGTTATTTTGTTATAAGGAAACATTATTATGAAAGACAAGAAAGAAACGAACAAACAACGGAACACTCAGGTCTCTCGACGTGACTTTATAGGCGGTGCTGCGGCAATTGCAGCGTTTACCACTGTGCCCCGGCATGTATTGGGAGGCCCAGGACAGAATCCGCCCAGCGAAAGGCTCAACATAGCTGGTATTGGTGTTGGAGGCCGAGGCAGCAACGATTTGCAAGCTCTCAGCAGCGAAAACATTGTTGCTCTATGTGATGTGGATTGGGACAGAGCAAAGGCCACGTTCAAAAAATATCCGCGGGCTAAGAAGTACAAAGATTTCCGCAAGATGCTCCAAATCGAGGACAAAAATATCGATGCAGTGGTAGTAGCCACGCCGGACCATGTTCATGCTGTAGCTGCGATAATGGCGATGAGGATGGGTAAGCACGTCTATTGCGAGAAACCCATGGCGCACACGATCTACGAGGCCCGCGAGATGACCAGGGTGGCCTGTGAGACCGGCGTGGTCACCCAGATGGGTAACAATGGCCACGGCGGAGAAGGTCTTCGACTGACTTATGAGTACATTAATGATGGGGCAATCGGTAAGGTCCGCGAGGTACATGTCTGGAGCGACCGAGCCGGCCTTCGGCCCAGTGGGGCCATCTGGTGGCCTCAAGGTGTCCAGCGGCCCAAGGAAGGTGAGCCGGTGCCGGAAACTTTAGACTGGAATTTGTGGTTGGGACCAGCTAAGTGGAGACCGTATCACTCTGCGTATGTGCCCTTCACATGGCGCGGCTGGTGGGATTTTGGCTGTGGTGCAATGGGGGATATGGCCGTGCATAATGCGGACCCGGCGTTCTTCGCTCTGGATTTGGATGCCCCTGTCGCAGTCGAGGCTGAGAATAGCCCGATCAACGATGAGACGTTCCCGAAGTGGTCTATCATCACATATTATTTCCCGGCTAAGGGCAGCCGACCGCCGGTAAAACTTATTTGGTACGATGGTGGCAAATTACCTCCACGTCCGCCGGAGCTCGAAGAAGGACTTAAGCTGAGTAGCAACGGCATTTTGTTCGTTGGAGACAAAGGAAAGCTTCTTGGCCCCAGCCATGCTGGTCCACCCAGGTTAATCCCTGAATCTAAAAGGAAGGAATACGGAAAGCCGCCGAAAATGCTGGAACGTTCTATCGGGCATCACGCAGAGTGGGTGCAGGCCTGCAAGGACAACAACCCCAAAGGCGCCTTAGCGGGCTTTTGGTACTCCGGCCCATTCACAGAAGCTCTATTGGTGGGCAACCTGGCGGTGCGGCTGGGCAGGCCAGTTGAGTGGGATGCTAAAAAAATGAGGTCTCCGAATGCCCCCGAAGCTGATAATTACATCACTAAGTTCTACCGTGTGGGATGGACCCTCGCAATCTAAAAATCAAAATGCAAAGTGCAAAATTAAGGAAGTCGTTGCCGCGGAGCGGCAACTCCACAATTTTGATATTTACTTTTTGATTTTTGCATTATTTAGGAGATAGACTGTGGGAAAAAAAGAGTTGTCCAGGCGTGAGTTTATGGGCACCACTGCTGCGGTAGCAGCGTTCACGGTTGTTCCGCGCTATGTGCTGGGAGGTCCTCGTCACAATCCGCCGAGTAAGAAGCTAAATATAGCTGGCATTGGCGTGGGTGGACGCGGAGGCGACGTCTTGAAGGGTGTGGAAAGCCAAAATATTGTCGCTTTATGCGATGTGGACTGGAGGCGTGCAGCAGGCGCATTCAAACGCTACCCCAACGCCAGAAAATACCGTGACTTTCGCAAGATGCTGGACAAAGAAGAAAAGAACATTGACGCAGTAACCGTGGCTACACCCGATCACATTCATGCTGTCGCTTCCATGGCGGCTATCAAGAGAGGCAAGCACGTCTATTGCGAAAAGCCCCTGACGCACTCAGTATATGAAGCCCGCAAGGTTGCCGAGGCTGCCCACGAGCACAGAGTAGCTACCCAAATGGGAAACCTGGGCCAGGCATCTGAAGAAACACGATTGATGTGTGAGTATATCTGGGATGGAGCGATTGGGCCAGTACGTGAAGTCCATGTCTGGACTGACAGGCCATTAAGAGGGCTGAATAAAGTTTATTGGCCGCAAGGCGTCGACCGGCCTGAAGATAAGCCACCAGTGCCGGAGGGACTGGACTGGGACCTCTGGCTCGGTCCCGCGCCCTATCGACCTTATCATCCAGCATACGTGCCGTTTAAGTGGCGTGGCTGGTGGGATTTTGGAACAGGCGCATTAGGGGATATTGGCTGTCACCGTATTGACCCGGTTTTCCGCGCGCTCAAGCTGGGCCATCCTACGAGCGTGCAAGCCTCCTCGACTTTGGTCAATAAAGAAACCTATCCTGTGGCGTCTATGGTGCATTACCAGTTCCCGGCACGCCAAGACATGCCGCCAGTTAAGCTGACCTGGTACGATGGCGGATTGCGGCCACCTCGGCCAGATGAATTGGACCAGGGACAGCAAATGGGCACGAATGGCATATTGTTTATAGGCGACAAAGGTAAAATGCTTGAGTACAGACTCATACCCGAATCACGCAGAAAAGAATACGGCAGGCCGCCACAGATGCTCCCGCGCTCACCGGGGCATTTCGTTGAGTGGATTGAGGCTTGCAAGGGCGGTAAACCGGCCGGTTCCAATTTCGACCATGCTGGAACCTTAGCCGAAGTCGTTTTATTAGGCAATGTCGCTTTGCGTCCAGAGCTGAGGGAGAAACTGACGCGGACGAAGTTGCTCTGGGATGGCCCGAATATGAAGATTACTAATGTGCCTGAGGCCAATGAATTCCTCCACCGTCAGTACCGCAACGGCTGGACTTTGTAAATGAAAATCCCCGATGTACATCGGGGTTACAGGAGAAGAAAAATGAACAAAGCTGTAAAATTTACTGTTGCTTTTTTAGTGTCTGTTTTTTGTTTGTGCAGTCTGGCTGAGGCTTATGCCGACCCCCGATCGAGTCGGGGGCAGGAGAATTGGAAATTGGCGATGCAGGCGTATAGCTTCAATCGTTTTACATTCTTTGAGGCGGTGGACAAGACAAAAGCCCTTGGCCTACGTTATATCGAGGCATATTCTCGTCAAAAGCTGAGCAAGGATGAGCCGGATATTATTTTCAACCACAATATGTCATCTCAAGACAAAACCAAGGCCAAGCTCAAATTGCAGGAGGCCGGTATTAAGCTTGTTAACTATGGCGTCGTAAAGCTACCAAATGATGAGCAGGAGTGTCGAAAGGTATTCAACTTTGCCGGAGAAATGGGGATTGAAACGATTGTCTCAGAACCGCCGGAGGATGCGTTCGACCTTATAGAGAAATTGTGCGAAGAGTACAAGATTAACGTAGCGATTCACAATCATCCCAAGCCCTCGCACTACTGGAATCCGGATACGGTGTTGAAAGTATGCGAAGGTCGTAGTAAACGAATCGGAGCCTGCGCCGACACAGGGCACTGGATGCGTTCGGGCATAAACCCGGTTGAGGCGCTGAAAAAACTTGAGGGACGGATCATTAGCCTGCACTTCAAAGACCTAAACGAGTTTGGCAATCGCAAGGCCCACGATGTTATATGGGGCACAGGAGCAGGTGATGCTAAAGCGATGTTAGCTGAGCTTAGCCGGCAGAAGTTCAAGGGTGTGTTCTCTATCGAGTATGAGCACAACTGGCTAAACTCTATGCCGGAGATAAAGAAGTCTGCGGATTTCTTTAAGAAGACCGCAGCCGAGCTGTGCGACGCCGAGTACAAAGACGTCTTCAAAAAGGCCCTTTCGAATGCCGTAATGAAGCCCAGCTCCTGGGCTTTTGACGCAGATGGCGTTCTTTCACCCGCATCTGATGTTCGTGGCCGGAACCTCGACATCTGGACCAAAGAACGCTACGGCAACTTCATACTCGAGCTGGACTTCAAAGTCCTCGAAGGGGGCAACAGCGGTGTCTTTGTCCGCACCGGCAGTATAGAGAAATGGATCAACACCGCAATTGAAATTCAAATTCACGCCACCACCGATGGAACAAAGCACGGCCAGTGCGGTGCCATTTATGACTGCCTCTCGCCCTCAAAGATGACTGTCAAAAAACCCGGCCAGTGGAACCACTATATCATCACCTGTCTGGACAATAAGATTTATGTAAATCTCAACGGTGAAGATGTCATCGATATGGACCTGGATCTCTGGACCGAGCCCCACAAAAACCCCCAGGGAACCAAGAATAAGTTCTCCACCGCCTACAAGGATATGCCCCGTGAAGGACACCTCGGCTTGCAATACCACGGCAATCCCATCTGGTTCAAAAACATTAAAATCAAATCACTCGACTGAGGCTGCTTACAATGGAGTACGCACAAATGAAAAATAAGAACAGCAAACTCACCGTCTTCGGTTGGACGGTTTTGCTCATCAAAATATTGGGTTTAATTTTGTTTCTGGCGCTTATGAACGGCTGGCAACAGACCGCACTCGCAGGCACAAATTCGTCTCAAGAATGGGTCTCGCTGTTCAACGGCAAAGACCTGACCAACTGGGATGGTGACCCACGTTTCTGGAAGGTTGTGGATGGTGCGATTCGCGGCCAGACCACCCTTACAAAACTGCCTCTTCATAACACATTTCTCATCTGGCGCGGCGGAAAGCTGAAGGACTTCATTCTTAAGGTCAAGTTTCGCATCCGAAACGGCAACTCCGGCATCCAGTACCGAAGTAAGGAAGTTTCCAAGTGGGTCGTCTCGGGCTATCAAGCTGAGGTCGAGAACAATCCAGGCAAAGTGGGCTTTCTCTACCACGAAAAGGGACGCGGTTGGCTGACTAACGTCGGCGATTTCATGGTCATCGACAAAGACGGCAAGAAAGATGTCGTCAGCAAGGTCGCCGACGTGGAGGCCCTTAAAGAGGCTGGCTATTACAAGGAAAAGGACTGGAACGAGTACACCATCATCGCCCAAGGCAATCACATCGTGCACTACCTCAACGGCTACCAGACGATGGAGCTGATAGACAATGACCGCGTGACCAATCCGGACGATCCAAAGGACCGCAAGGGTGCCGCAAGGCAGGGGATTCTCGCGCTTCAAATACATGTGGGGCCACCCATGCTCGTTGAGTTCTCCGATATTCGTATTAAACATCTCAAGCCGAAACTCGGCGATGCCGTTCTGATTTTCAACGGCAAAGACCTCAACGATTGGCAAGTGAAGGGCAACAAAGAAGAGAGGGACCCCGCTTTGCGGGAATTCAGCAAATGGGTCGTCGGTACTGCTGAAATGTCGTCTGAGAATCCCAAATTGCTCGTGGACAAAGGCAGTCACGGTGAAATGATTAATCTTGCCTCCAAGCATGGCGATAGCGTCGATATATATACCAAAGAAAAATTCGGCGATTGTCGTATCGAATTGCAATTGATGGTACCTGAAGGTTCTAATTCGGGTATTTATGTCATGGGTGAGTATGAAATACAGGTGCTGGACAGCTATGGCAGAATAAAAATGGGTCAGGGCGATATGGGTGCGGTTTACGGGGCCTCTCCACCACCTGTCAATGCTTGCAAGAAACCCGGCGAGTGGCAAAAATACATCATTGAGTTTCAAGCCCCCCAGTTCGATGCTAACGGCAACAAGTCGGAAAATGCCAAATTTCTGAAGGTGGAGCTCAATGGCCAGATTTTGCATGAAAATCTCGAAATGACCGGCCCAACGCGAGGCGGGGTAACAGGCAAGGAAGTACCTATCGGACCACTTATGTTCCAAGGCAACCACGGCCCAGTTGCGTTCCGAAATATTATATTAAAACCACTGCTTAAGTAGTTTTTACTTGTAAGGTCACGATAATTGCGTATAATGGCGTAACTAAAACAAGTTTGTTAATTTTGTGGAGTTGATGAAGTTACAATGACTAAAAGAAAAACTGAAAAAGGTATAGACAGACGTGGTTTTTTGCGTTCTACCGCAGCGGTCGGTGCAGGTTTGACCTTTGCGTCCCCAATGTACATCGGGGCGGCACAGACGGACAGCAGCAAAAAGCCGGATGACATAAATGTAGCTTTGCTTGGAGCCGGACAGCAGGGAAGAACGCTAATGGAGGCCTGCCTAAGAATACCTGGTGTTCGATTCAAGGCAGTCTGTGACATCTGGGAAAATTGGAATCAAAAGAGAATATCACGCCTATTAACAAGATATAAGCACGACAACAAGGCGTACGTTGACTATAGAGAGATGCTGGCCAAAGAAAAGGACCTCGATGCGGTGCTTATTGCCAGTCCGGACTTCTGGCACGCTGAGCACACCGTTGCGTGCCTCAAGGCTGAGCTGCATGTATATTGTGAAAAAGAGATGTCCAATACTCTTGAAGGCGCCCGCAAGATAGTCCAGGCGGCCAGAGAAACGGGCAAGCTTTTGCAGATTGGCCATCAGCGCCGGAGCAATCCACGATATATTCACTGCTATGAGAATCTTCTAATGAATGCGGAGATTTTAGGTCGTATTACTACCATCAATGGTCAATGGAACCGCAGTAAAGCAGGAAATGAATTTAAAACTGACTGGCCAAGAAACGGAGAGATTGAACCTTCAATACTAAAAAAGTACGGTTTCGATTCGAAAGAGCAGTTTCTGAATTGGCGCTGGTATAAAGGCTTTGGCGGCGGTCCAATAGTCGATTTAGGTTCCCACCAAATTGATATATACAGTTGGTTCTTAAACAACAATCCAAAATCCGTTATAGCCAGCGGCGGGAAAGACTACTGGCAAGACGAGCGCCAGTGGTACGATACCGTCATGGCTATCTATGAATATGAAACCAAAGATGGAAACATCAGGGCGTATTACCAAACAATAACTACTAACAGTAGTCAGGGATACTTTGAGACCTTTATGGGTGATGAGGGCACGTTAATGATTTCCGAATCTGTCGGCAGAGGCGCCATCTACCGTGAACCAACAGCGCCTGATTGGGACAAATGGGTCAAGCTTGGTTACTTGAACGAACCTGTCGAGGAGGAAAAGCTCGAGACCGAAGGGATGCTGGATGTGCGCGAAACGGAAGCCCCGCCAGCCTATGAGCTGCCGGTGGAGATGGAGAAAAAGTATCATCAGCCGCACCTGGAGAACTTCTTCGATGCGATTCGCGGCAAGGCCAAGCTTAACTGTCCTGCCGAGGTTGGATACGAGACGGCTGTCACCGTGTTGAAGGTCAACGAAGCTGTCGAAGCTGGTCGGAAACTCGAATTTAAGCCGGAGGAATTCAAGATATAAAGTGTCTAAAGTGAGCTAAAGTGACGTGCAGCGTCATTGCGAGCAAAGCGAAGCAATCTCAAACCTGAACAAGTAGATTGCCACGTCGCTGTGCTCCTCGCAATGACACTCTGTGTCACTTTAGGCACTTTTAACTTTATTGAGAAAAGGGCTAATAAGGCGTTGAAAAAGGGATTGGTAGTAACTTCGTATTTGCTGTTAGTGTTATTGGCCCAATCTGGGCCTACCACGATGTGCATCGGGGCTCAGAAACCGCTGCATGATAAAAGCGACGGTAGCCGGGCCATTCCAGTCCACGTTATCCCTCTGTTCACCAACGACCCGATTGATGAGGAAAAAACTTTAGAGATTACGCCTGATGATGAATTGCTTTTGCCGTTTTCGACACGCCGGACCTGCAGCGAGTGTCATATCTACGAGCACAATTATGAGATAATCATGAAAGGCTGGCATTTCAACGCGGCTGATCCAAATGTCCTACCTGGCAGGCCAGGACAACCGTGGATACTTGTTGGTGCTGGTACTGGCACGCAGATACCCCTTTCTTACCGTCAGTGGCCGGGGACTTTCAAGCCTGAGCAGCTCGGCATAACACCTTTTCAGTTTACTGGCCTTTTCGGAAGGCACATGCCGGGCGGTGGTGTGGGAGAGCTTGAAAGCGATACAATTGATGAGATTGGCCGACAAATGGTCTCTGGCAAGTTAGAAATTAATTGCCTAACCTGTCATGATGCTGATCCTGTCTATGACTCGGCTGAGTATGCCAGCCAGATAGCTCGTCAGAATTTTCGTTGGGCCGCTACCGGAGCCTGTGGATTCGCTTCCGTCAGCGGCTCCGCCGTGAAAATGCCTGATTCTTACGAATATTCCATGCCTGAGATGCTGGATGACCCAGAGTTGATGCTGCTTCAGCCAACCGTCACATATCGCAACAACGCATTTGATCATAAAAATCAGGTGTTCTTTGACATTGTCAGAGAGGTCCCCGATGAACGGTGCTATTTCTGCCATTCCAATGTGAACGCCGATCCCGATGTACATTGGGACGGTGCAGAAAAATGGACAGAGGATGAAGATGTCCATCTAACTGCTGGAATGACCTGTGTTGATTGCCACCGCAATGGCCTTGACCATAATATTACCCGTTGCTATGAAGGTGAAGATGTAATATCTAAAAACGCCTTAGCGGCTACCTCGACTTGCGAAGGCTGTCATACAAAAGGGCGGTTGGGTGCGCCGGTGCCGGAACACCTTGGCATTCCGCCTATACATTTTGAAAAACTTACCTGTACCGCGTGTCACTCAGGGCCCTGGCCAGGGTCAAAAACCTACCGCGGCAAAACCTCACGGGCCCATGCCTTGGGCACACACAACGTCAATAAATCGCCGGATGTGCTACCACATATTTTCTATCCTGTTTTTGCCGAACAGCAGTCGGGGTGGCAGCCTCAAGCGAAGCTTGGGGATGGTCCCAAAATTGCCCCACATAAACTGATTTGGCCTGTCTACTGGGGTGCCTTAAAAGACCAAATCGTCACACCGATTGCCCTTGAGACAGTCAGGCGAACCGTCGGCAAGATCATGACGAAGGAAAAACTTTCACCTTCTGGCGATTGGCCCTCTTTAACTGAAGAGCACATAACTTATGCCCTGACTTTGCTGGGCAAAGTGGTCGAAGGCAAGCCCGTTTACGTCAGTGGCAGCAAGCTCTATCAGCTTGGTGACTCGGGCGAGCTCTCCGAAGAAAAAGACCATTTCGCGGCTAAGCCTTATATGTGGCCTTTCGCTCATAATATCCGCCCGGCTGCGCAGTCGCTGGGCGTTCGGCAGTGTGAAGATTGCCATGCCACCGATGCGCCATTCTTTTTCGGCAAGGTTGCTGTAGATTCGCCTCTTGAATCCGAACGAGATTCTGTTAAAAAGATGGTTGAATTCCAGGGCATTAACGCTTTTTATACCTGGGCATTTGCCTTTTCATTTGTATTTCGTCCCTGGCTAAAGGTTGTAACGCTTGGCTCTTGTGCGATTATAGCTGTGGTCTTGTTGCTGTACGGCCTAAAAGCTTTAGCCTGTGTCACCAAGTTGCTCGTTGGTAAAGATGAGTAGGTTTTAATAAGAAATATATAAAGTATGTTCCGTATAATTTCTATTATTAGTTTTGCAATTGTCTTTTTGGGCATTGTTATCCACTTTATTGTTTTCCGCCCTAAAGCCGATGAGTTATTTGGTGCCGATCTCCGCTTGCGCATCTTGGACCCTTTGAGGGTGCTGGTTTTTCTGCTAACGCTGCTTTTCATTCCACAGAAGTTAAAATTAGTTGGCGTTTTAAGAAAACTTGTTTACTTATTGGCACTGCTTTGTTTTGTAGTATTGTTAGTCACCGGATTTTTCCCACGATTGTTTTTAGGAAAGGGCGTTACCGGCTATTGGCTAATAATACATGTTACCTTTGCACCTGTTTTCACGGTTTGTATGGCAGTTTTGGCTGTTATGTGGGCGGACAATTGCCGGCTCGATAAGAAGTACTGGCCCTGGCTGCAAAAAATTCTTCAGAGAGAAATTGCAGATAAGACTGTCCCCGGAAAGCACGAGCTCACACAGAAGATATGCTACTGGTTAATTGTCCTGTTGGTTTTACCGTTAACCTTATCGATTATTTTGGGCATGTTTCCGCTTTTTGGAACTCATTGGCTGGAATTGCTTATACAACTGCATAGGTACACGGCAATATTGCTGACATTGGTAGTAATCATCCATACTTACTTGATGGTCATTACCGAGGCAAAAAAGTAAGAGCTATGAAAGGAAAGAAAGATGCCTACCAAAACGGTGAAAGTAGCTGTCGTAGGGCTTGGGTTTGGAGCTGAGTTCATCCCTATCTATCAAAAACACCCTGATGCAGAATGTTATGCTATTTGCCAGAGAAGTAAAGACAATCTCAACGAAATAGGTGACCAATTCGGGATTGAAAGACGATTTACCAGATTTGAGGACCTTTTAGGTATTGACGAATTGGACGCTATCCACGTGGTTTCTCCGATAGCTGATCATGCGCCGATGTCGCTGGCCTCCTTGAACGCCGGCAAACATACTGCCTCCACGGTTCCAATGGCCACGACAAAAGAGCAGTGCCTTGAAATTGTAAAGGCAAGAGAAAAGGTCGGCAAAGTGTATACGCTGAAGTGAGCAGAAGGCAGCAGACGCGAATAAGTCAAGGAGACAGAGCGCGTGGAGCCCGCCAAATTTGACGAGGTTCAGTTCTTAAGAGGCTCACATCAGAAGGACATGGGTTAGCCGGGTAAGGAGGATTACTGGTATGGTTTCCCGACTATGCACTATGCTACCCATGCTGTCAGTCCACTGCTCTGCCTTGCCAAAAAACCGGTTGAATCAGTTGTCTGTCATGGCTCTGGTCGGATTAGTGAAGATTATGTCAAGCGGTACAATTCCCCTTTCGCAATTGAAACAGCTATTATGAAACTCAGGGATTCTAACCTTGCCTGCGAGGTAACAAGGTCACTTTTTGATACGATTCGGCAGTACAGAGAAAGTTTCGATGTATATGGCACGAAACTTTCATTTGAATGGGAGCAGATTGCCGGTGAAGGGCCGGTGATTTATTCCGGCTATGAAGATGCCAAAAGGATAGAAGCACCGGATTATGGACATTTGCTGCCAAAAGAGATAGCTCCCTTCACAGGGCACGGCGTCTATGATGAGCAACATGAGCACACTTCCTTCATCCAGGGTGCAGGGCATGGTGGGTCACATCCTCATTTGGTTCATGAGTTTGTTCGTGCGATTACCGAAGAGCGAGAATCCGCCGTTGACGCGAAAACCGCTGCAAACTGGACGATGACAGGGATTTGTGCCCATGAATCAGCGCTCAACGATGGTAAGCGAATTGAAATCCCACAGGTAGATTAATTCTTGCTTGGTTCGCAAGGCAATATTTTGTAGCTTTTTTCTGGACATAGTGCATAAATAGTGGCAATTTTATACAGTTAAGTACCCGGCGATGCGCCGGGGCCAGATATGTCAGAGCATTTTAGTTAGGAGAATAGATTATGAGTAATGGAGTACTGCCAGATTACATAAGTATGGCCAAGCCTAACCCGGCGGACAACAGGACTTCCTGGTATAAGAGCACCGCGCCAACCTACGCCGGTATCTTCCTGTGGTTTGTGTTTTGGAACAAGATGGCCAGTGGTGGATCGGATGCCCAGGGCGGTGTGTTGAGCCAGGGTATTGGCGTGGCTCTTCTTGGGCTGATTGTCGCTGCGCTGCTGTGCCACTTTCTGTTCTATCTGGTTCCCGGTCTTTTGGGGATGAAGACGGGTCTGCCGCTTTATGTTGTCGGCACCTCGACGTATGGTGTGCAGGGTGGTTTTTTAATGCCGGGGTTTCTTATGGGAGTGTTGCAATTCGGCTGGCTTGGTGTCAATGCCTATTTCTCGTCGTTGGCCCTAGCGCCACTTTTCGGAGGTAGTTCGACGGCCCAGATAATCATCGCCATACTCTGGGCGGCCGGGGCAGCGTTTATCGGCTTGAAAGGCATTCAATACGTTGCTAAAGTAGCTACTTTTCTTCCACTGATTCCGTTGATCATATTGGTGATAATGATCGGGAAAACTCTGGGCGGAATAGGCGACTTTGAGTCGGAGAAGTTAGTTGCATCAGGTGCTGCGGAGGTCGGCGAAGCTGTTGGCTTGAGCGCTCTCGGAGTAATCGCCCTGTGCATAACCTACGTTGTTGGGTTTTTTGCTACAGCCGGAGCAGCGGGTGTTGACTTCGGGATGAACAACAAGGACGAGAAAGATGTGAGTATGGGTGGCTTAATAGGCATCGCTTTGGCCGCTTTCGTTGCAGGCGGAGCGGCGATTCTTGTCGCAGCCGGAGCTTTCGGTAAAGGCCTCGGGGCAGGTCTTGACACAGCAGCTCCAAGTTTTATGGGTGCCGTTATGGGCTCGGAGAGTGCCGGCAAGACGATGGGTTTGCTTCTGGCCATTGCCGCCTTGCCACCGGCGTGCTTCTCGTCGTTTATAGCGGCGAACAGTTTTAAGACGACTCTGCCGAAGGTGAATCCTTTCGTTTCAGTAGGCCTGGGAACTGCCGTTAGTATTCTGCTCGCCGTGACGGGCTGGGCGGGTGACGTCATGGGTGTTTTCACGGTTATCGGGGCTTCGTTTGGTCCGGTCTGTGGTGCGATGATGGCTGACTACTTCTTGGCTGGTAAGAAGTGGGCTGGTCCTCGAGCGGGTTGGAACCTTGCCGGATGGATCTCATGGGTGATTGGATTTATTGTTGGAATGGCACCATTAGTCGGAATTGCAGACATTCCAGCGGCACCGCTAGCGGCTTTTGTCGTAGGCGCCGTGTTGTATTTCGTCCTTGCCAAAGCGGGGCTTGAATCGAAAGTGCTTGAGCTGGCTCGTGCTCCGGCTGAAGCTGCGCCAAACGAGTAGAAGACTTGAGAAACACCTCAGCGAAAGGTGTAAAAAAACAGTTCTTTGAATAGATCGTTGAGGATGGATTTGGCTTTGCCGAATCCCCCCTTTTTCTTGGTGCTACAAATACTGCTTTCTGTAGTTCTAAGTATTGTATTTGCAGTTTTTATGCGTGTGAACACAAAGGTTTTTGTTCGGTATATTGGATGAAGTAAAGAAAAAATATACCATTGCGTGGCTTGACAGCGTCATATAGATAGGATAATATGAAGTTTAACGGACATGCGGCAGTTGCTGCCAATTGATAGTTTCGTCAGTTACATAAAATGATAAATTTTTGAGGTTAAAAGAAAATGGTTGCAAAAGTTTTCAGTTCAATGGCGGAGATTTCGGTCTTGGTGTTGTTAGTGCTCTGTCTGTGTCTTATTCCTTCTTGCAAAAAATCCACTCCTGAGTCTCCTGCTGAGAGCCCTGAGCAGCAGACCACCGATGATACTGAAGGCAAAGCCGTAAAGACGGAAAAATCTGCCACGGTTGAAAAGACTTCACCGGTTGAAAAGACTTCACCGGTCGAAAAACCCAGTACTGAATTGGTGCCGATTAATATCGAGCTTCCCAAGCCGATGTTTGTGGGCACGCCACAGCCTACGAGGGTACCTAATCTGGAGAAACCATTAGGTAAACTTCGTCCGCCTTTTTTGGCTCCTGTTGGGACCAAGAATGTAGCTCTGGGAAAGCCGATAACTGCCAGTGATGAAGAGCCCATCATCGGCGAGATCGAATACATCACCGATGGTGACAGGGAAGCAGCCGACGGTAGTTATGTAGAGTTAGGACCTCTTCAGCAGCACGTCACCATCGACTTAGAGGCCAAATATGAGATATACGCTATTTTGGTGTGGCACTACCATAAGCAGGCCTGGGTCTATTTTGATGTAGTAGTGCAGGTTGCCGGTGACCCTGATTTCATTACTAATGTCAAGACCGTCTTCAACAATGACATTGATAATTCTGCTGGTTTTGGTGTCGGTAAGGATATGCACTATGTCGAAACTAATGAGGGCAAACTTATAGAAGCCAAGGGTGTGCAGGCCCGCTATGTCCGCCTGTATAGCAACGGCAATAATACCAACGACTTAAACCACTATATCGAAGTGGAAGTTTACGGCAAACCTGTAGAATGAAACCGCCGGGTTCCGTATCGTCTGCGATACGGCTTACTTTATGTTGTGTCCTTATCTTGGCTGCGACAATAGCTGCTATTACGCTGCGTTTGCCGCGTCTTGAGCAGCGCCCCATGCACACAGATGAGGCCGTTCATGCTATAAAGTTCGGCAAATTGTTAGAGGAGGGCAGCTATACATATAATCCTATTGAATTCCACGGTCCAACTCTTAACTATCTGACTTTGATACCAGCCTGGCTTAGCGGCAACAAGAAACTGATCGATGCCAGTGAGCTCACATTACGCATTGTGCCCGTTTTTTTCGGCGTATTACTGGTGCTGTTGCTGTTACTAATGGTTGATGGTTTGGGACCAAGTGGTGCAGTTTATGCCGCCATATTGACTGCTATCTCACCAGCTATGGTTTTTTACAGCCGATATTACATCCAGGAGATGCTGCTGGTATGTTTCACTTTTGGTGCAATAACCTGTGGCTATCGCTACACTCAGAGTAAGAGCGTCATTTGGGCTCTATTGACTGGGATGTCTCTCGGCCTGATGCACGCCACGAAGGAAACATCAATCATAGCATTCGGTTCAATGTTCTTGGCTGTTTTACTAACGCGCTGTGTCAGAAGACAGAAGACAGAAGACAGAAGACAGGAGACAGAAGTCAGAAGACAGAAGTTCTGTCGTCTGTCATCCGTCATCCGTCATCGGGGTTTTTGGCATCTGCTTGTAGGTCTTGCCACCGGTGCAATGATTTCTGCATTATTTTATTCATCGTTCTTGACCAACCCTAATGGAATTTTGGATTCCTTTCGAACCTATTCCACTTATTTCGACCGAGCAACAGCTAATAGCCTGCATTTCCATCGGTGGTATTACTACCTCAAAATGCTGATTTATTCCAGATACGCTGCAGGCCCGCTCTGGAGCGAAGCCCTTATTGTCATTTTGGCCGTGGTTGGTTTCGTAGTTGCTGTCAGAGAAAAAATATTGACTAATGTTAATTATAATCTGCTCAGATTTATTGCCTTTTACACGCTAATAATGACCGTAATATATTCTGCTATCCGGCACAAGACTCCCTGGTGTATGTTGGGTTTCCAACATGGCATGATTTTATTGGCTGCTGTAGGTGCGGTGGCGTTGGTTAAATTGGTGCCGAAATTTTTACCTCGTCTGATTATTGTGTTGCTATTGTTTGCGGCTTCTATTCACCTCACCTGGCAGGCCTACCAAGCTAATTATAAGTATTATGCCGACCCTCGCAATCCGTATGTTTATGCTCATACAACTACGGATGTATTTCCTATGGTTCAGAGAGTAGAAGAAATAGCCCAGGTTCATGAAGATGGCAATGCAATGGAAATTCACTTCATTTGCCCTGATGAGCATGACTATTGGCCTTTTCCCTGGTATTTACGATC
This sequence comes from uncultured Pirellulales bacterium, assembly GCA_964397675.1. Taxonomy (GTDB): domain Bacteria; phylum Planctomycetota; class Phycisphaerae; order Sedimentisphaerales; family Anaerobacaceae; genus CAYNKI01. The sequence continues at coordinate 4,833 of CAYNKI010000012.1, read as the reverse complement.
TTTTTCAAATATAGGTTACTGGAATACCGTGACTGATAGCGTTGTTTCTGCATCTGTGATTATCGCTTCTCCAGGCCTGGAGCAGGAGCTCATAAAAAAGTTATATGAATTACCGCTGCCGGGACAAAAGAGGTTATATGTGCCCCTTTTTGATACTTACATGGATGTACGTCCCCAAATTGAATTACGTGGATATGTGCCTAAGGACTTATGGGACCGCTTGCAGCAACGACAAAACCCCGCCTTAAAGACGGGGCTGAATATTTAACCCCATGCCTGCCCTGAGCGAAGTAGAAGGGTTTTACGTGGGGTCTTTCTTCTTTTTTGGTAAAAAATGACTCAGCCGCAGCAAGAAACTCAATTTGTCAAGGGCGATTGGGATTCAATCTCAGGAATCCGCCGTTTTTCGCATCAGGCCATGGCGACTACTTTTGAGATTATCGTTCAGCATGATGATGCACATTATGCCCAACAGGCTGCCAGGCAGGCTTTCGAGGAGCTTGACCGGCTCGAAGCCGAGCTCAGCAGATTCATTGAAAACAGTGACATCTCCCGGATTAACAACCTCGTTGCCAATCAGCCTTTGCAGATTGGACTGTCTACATTTGAATGTCTGCAATTGGCCGCCCAGATTTATGCTGAAACTAACGGAGCTTTTGACATTACTATTGGGTCCCTGCTTAGTACCGGCACACACCTTATAAAATTAAATGAAGATGAGCATACGGTCAGGCTGCTTGCCGCTCCGATTCAAATTGACCTCGGTGGCATCGGCAAGGGCTTCGCCGTTGACAGGGTGGCTGAGTTATTGCGTGAGTGGAGTATTGAAACCACCCTGATTTCCGGCGGCTACAGCTCGGTGTTGGCCCTCGATGCCCCTGTCGATACAAAGGGCTGGCCCTTGACGTTAAGCAATCCGGATAATCGCAAACAGATTTTAGCCCGTCCCTGTTTGCAGGGCCGGGCCATGAGCGGCTCAGGTCTGCAGAAGGGCCAACATATCATCGACCCCCGTACATCTAAACCAGCTCATGGGAAACACGCTGCTTGGGCCAGTGCGTCTGACGCTGCAACTGCTGATGCACTTTCAACTGCTTTTATGGTTATGTCCCCGGAAGAAATCGAGCAATATTGTTTGCATCATCCCGAAGTTCAAGCTATGGTTATTATTAAGGGCCAGGCCACCGAGAAAGATGAAATTTTGCACTTCGGTCCCTGGAATGAAGGCGATTTACTCAAATAATGTCACGCTTATTTTATACAGGCCTCAGCGAAAGATTTCATTTATCAGATAGAGCTCGCTTAATAGCACGCAGTTCGGAAACCACAGGCCATGGAGTGCGCGTTAGTGATAATCGACTATCAGGATCGCAAACCCACTCAACAGGAAATTCTTTTATTTGATAGCCTTGTTTTTGTGCGCGCAGAATGATTTCCACATCGAACATGAAACCTTCACTAATACAGTGACTATAAAGCTGCCTGGCGACATCGCCTTTGTATATCTTGAAGCCGCATTGCGTATCGGTAAGGCCGCGAGGGATTTGCAGCAGCTTGTTTATTAGCCACTTAAAAAGCCTTGAAGAAATTCGCCGACGCCAGGATTGAGCTTGTTGAATATCACTTTCTATTAATTTTCTCGAGCCATGTGCTATATCGCAGGTACCGTCTTTTAGCATCTCTAAGCCCAGCAAAGCGTTTCCATAGGGCACACAATAACCACTGTCTGCAAACATCGCATATTTACCGCTTGTCTCTTTCATGCCTGCTCTAACAGCATAGCCTTTGCCCCGATGCTGCTCATAACGAATAACCTTCAGTGTTACACCTGGCGGTACTGTAACATTTTTCGCCGTTTTAGAGGTTCCATCTGTGCTTCCGTCATCAGCAACAATAATTTCTCCCTTAAAATTATTGCCCTCTAAAAACATAGCTGCCATTTCAATGTCCTGAGCAATCTTTTTACTTTCGTTAAATGTTGGTATAATAATTGATAAATCCATACGTTTTGTCTCTCAATTATAAAAGCAGCTTTTCGCTGCTCAATATATTATAAGGCCTATCGGTAGTAAGACAAAGTGCAAAAATTGTGTCCAAGCTTGCATTTTCAGCGAAGGCTTGGTATCATAGTGTAGTCATATTGGAGGACCTCAAAATGTTGCCAAATGGAAAATTCGCAATGAAGCCAACTAACCACAAAAAAGATGTTTTAACTCTAATATTGGTTGCCATTTCGGTCTTAATCGGCTCCCTTGCCGGCGCAGGTGAACCGGTACCTACTCCCCATGATGAGATTACTTGTCCGTTTCAAGGAATCAAACGGACGCACCGCACAACTACCATTCCACGTCCCCTGAACATTAACGTCCTTGAGATTGATTTGAATAATCCGGCTATCAGCTTCTTTGTCACACCGGGTGGACCGGAATACGATGCCCCAAACACTGCCATCCAGGAGGAGGTGCTCGCCCGGAGGACAACAACCTTTGTGGCAGAGTATGGATTGCAAGTTGGGATAAATGGTGACTTTGCAGCGTCAGCCCCACAACCACGCTATGAGTACCAACCGCGTGTCGTATTGGGCTTGGCGGTGTCAAATGGTGTGCAATACTCGACGGATGATGGGCGTCCTGCTCTGACACTTCCCAGAGACGCCCAGTCGGGGACGGCTTACGTCGGATGGGCTCCGTTCCCCGCCGATGTCTACAATGCCATAGGTGGAAATAAAATGCTTGTTGAAAATGGTCAATCCGTCGACCCTTCGACATGGGACCCTATCGGAGGTTCGCTCGATCTGAATCCACGCACAAGTTCGGGAGTATCTGCCGACGGGAAAAAGCTGATTATTATTGTCATCGATGGCAGACAGCCAGGATTCAGCGAAGGCGTGACTTTACCTGAGATGGCTGAATACCTCATCGAATTCGGTGCATATACCGGCGTAAACCATGATGGTGGTGGTTCCACCACGATGGTTTTTGGTGACGAATCTGGTCCGACTATCATCAACTACCCTTCGGATGCGGTAGGGGAACGCATCGTGAGCAACCATTTTGGTATTTTCTCTGCACCCATCGTGTCTTACGTAGATGACGATGCTCCGAACGACCCTGGACCTGACACGGCGGCAATCAGCGATCCCGACGAAAACGGAAGTGCCGAACATCCGTTTGACGTGATTCAGGAGGCGATTGACGCATCTTGTGGCGGAGCCACCGTCATTGTGCGTGCCGGCAGATATTTCGAGAACATTAACTTGCGCGGCAAGAACATCACGGTGACAAGTTGGGAGCCGTCAAAGCCGCGTGTGGTTTCTGACACCGTTATTGACGGGAACAACCTTGGCCCGGTTGTAACCTTCGAGAGTGGTGAAGGACCTAATTGTGTCCTGAGTGGCTTTGTACTGACCCATGGCAGAGCCACGGAGGCAGGCGCGATTTACTGCCGCAGCAGCAGCCCAACGATCAGCAACTGTCTGATCGTCGGCAACCGGGTACTCGGTGACTCCGGCGGTGTGGTGACGTGCCGGAACAGTAAATGCGTATTGCACAACTGTACTATTAGTGGCAACTTTGCCGACACACACGGTGGTGTGATTTACTGCTCGAATAGCAGCGTAGCAGTTCGCAATACCATTGTATGGGAGAGCTGGGCGGACGAAATCAATGTCGAATCTGGCTCTGCTCCTGAAGTGGCCTACTCTACGGTGCTCGGCGGCTGGCCCGGCGCCAGCAACTACGAGCTGGACCCATGCTTCGCGAGGCCGGGCTACTGGGCCGACGCCAACGATCCAAACCTCCTTGTTGACCCGAATGCCCCAGACGCTGTCTGGATTGCGGGAGACTACCATCTCCAATCTCAGGGAGGGCGCTGGGACCCAAGCGTCCAAGAGTGGGTCTTTGACGATGTAACCAGTCCGGCTGTAGATGCCGGTGATCCCAATTCTATATGGATCCAGGAACTCTGGCCCCATAGCCGATGTGTCAACATCGGTGCCTTCGGCGGTACTTCCGAAGCCAGCATGTCTCTGTCAGACGTCGGCAATGTCGCCGACCTGAACCATGACGATGTGGTTGACTACCGAGACTTCGTACTGCTTACGGACCGGTGGCTTGTAGAGCAGGTACTCTTAAACGCAGATCTCGATCGCAACGGATTCGTCGACTTCGGCGACGTTGCCATTATGGGCCAAAGCTGGTTCGCAGATACTGCACCGCCTTCGGCAGTTTCTACAGCTCCGACAAATCTGATCGCTACACCTGGTGATAACAAGATATTATTGGATTGGGACGACAGCGCCGAAGGTGACATAGTCGGCTACAATGTATATCGCTCGCTTAGGTCTGGTTCAAGCTATACAAGGATCAACCTGTCTTTGTTGACCTATTCGGAATATGTCGACAGCAGTGTAAGTAACTATGTAACCTACTTCTACGTTGTCACCGCGGAAGATGCCTTCGGATATGAATCCGCTTATTCTAATGAAATCTCTGCCAGTTCGGGCATCCAGCCGGTAATGAAACTACTGGCAAGTGCTGGAGTAGAGACCGTGGGTTCCGACGTTAGTAGATGGGAAGATCAAGCCAAAAATAATGACGCCATGCAGCAGATATCAATGTACTGGCCGGAACTAATATTATCGGCTATCAATGGTGAACCAGCCATCGAGTTTGACGGTACTGGCGAACATTTGAATGTGGCCAATAGCAGTGACATTAATACAGGCGGCCCCTATTTCAGTAAAATTCTGGTGGTTGTTTTTAAGACCGGCAGCGACGTTATCAGCCGTCAGGTAATCTGGGAGCAGGGCGGCGATACCCGTGGCCTTAACTT
>CAYNKI010000011.1:13841-28989 GCA_964397675.1 uncultured Pirellulales bacterium | reverse complement strand
GGTAAACATATCAGTCATCTCTGTGCCTGGTAGTGCCGAAATGGTGCTGGTGATATTGAAAACATTGGGCTTAGGTGAGACTGTCACACTTAAAGACTTTGTTTCCTTCATCAACACTTCAAGAACATCGGCATACATATCCATTATCGCTGCAGGGTTTCCCATTGGCCCTTTTCCATCTGCCTCCATACTTTCCATCATTTTTTTCATCTCTTCGATCTTGCCAAGCAGCATAGGGCCGAAGGTCTTGGAGGCCAATTGGACATTTCCATACGCCCAAATCGGTTCTTTCATAGCCCGTTCGGCCTGGCCAGCATCGAGAGCACTTGCCAGCGGGGCTGCCCACGCCGACGTACTTGTTCCAATACCCATCATCTTGTTATAGCCCACCAGCCTGCCGTAATTGTTCGTCGAACTTACAAGCGCATAATTAGCGACCTGCTTAACAAGCAGTGTGGGAAGGCCTTCGCTTGTGATTTTGGAAACCCCGTTCGCATCCGGCGGGCTTAAATTAAGATTGCCGTCAATGAACTTCTTGTAATCGGTTACGGACGCAAGTACTGCGATAAACATGTCTGACGGCTTAGGCCCCGCCGGTTTGCCAGCCGCTGTTACCCCAAATATCGCAAAACTGCCGTTCATATTCAAACCGTTTAATTCGCCACTTCCGAACATCTTCGCTAATTGCCCCCGTACCATCATCGACAGCCACATAGGCATAGGAGATGCGCCGATTAAAAATTGATCCATCTGACCAAGAGTATGATCGATATTGTTCATCCGGACACAAAACAGACTCTCAGCAGGGACCATCCGAAGTAGCTCATCGTTGTTCGGCTTCTCTGAACTTTTTGCCTTCACTGCTGCGGCAAGGACAAAAAGAACCAGCGAACCTACCACAATCGCGCTTCTGAAACACTTCGAGTTAATCATTGTCATATCTCCTTAAAACAGTACCAACAAATTTCCTTTTACGAATCTTACACACATAGTAAGAACCCCACGTAAAACGTGGGGCTAAATAAAAAAATATTTAGCCTGCGGTTTTCCCGCAGGTTCTGAACTGAGTCCCGGTGTGCCGGACACAATCGCCCTATTGCCTTTTATATTTGCCCATCAATTGTCCCTCGGCGAGGATATGACCTTCCATAGCTCGAAGCAAATCACGTTTTCTTGCACCGGCTTCCAAGGCAAGTTCCGCATCGAGCGCATAAATTTTGAAAAAGTATCGGTGCGTACCACTCGGCGGACAAGGGCCGCCATAGCCAATCCTGCCAAAGTCACTGGTCCCTTGTTTAGCTCCGTTGGGCAACGTCTTATCAGGTGTAATATTCTCCGCAAGCTCTCTCGTATCAGCAGGCAGGCCGAATATGACCCAGTGTACCCAGGTACCAACTGGTGCATCCGGATCATCGGATATAAGAGCAATACTTTTAGTCCCTTCTGGAACTGCATCCCACTTCAATGGCGGAGAAACATCCGCTCCGTCACAGGTGTACTTAGCTGGAATCATGCCACTTTCTTCAAAAGCTGAACTGGTAATTTTAATCTCCATCTTTTTATCTCCTTTTCCTTATAAGGCCAGCTACCTCATCAACTCTTCTGCTCATTCGTCCTGGCCCATATCGTAAAGTGGACGGCCTGTTGGGTCTTGCAGCTCGACCATAAATGCCGAAAGCTCTACCTAAAGCACCTATAGGCCTTTGGACCAGCAAGCCTTGGCCTAATCCAAATGCCCCTGCCCCAAATGGACCCACCGGCGGGGCAAAACGATAGTTGGCCGGCGGAACGGTTAAATCTCTAATGTCATAAATTCGCGTCACCATTTTAACAGGTAGTGAATCTTTTGTAGCAATGATAATTACTCCACCATCAACCACATAGCCCAATTCGCCTGGGCTGCTTGAAACCGCCCTTAGTAAAAGCTTCAAACCTGTTTGAAGCCGAATTCCCGAGACTCCCTGCATGGATATGGGCGTATCCTGCTCGATTAAAGCATTTTCTCTCAAATCTCTCCACAGCACCATTATATTCAATGGAGGCTCCGTTGAATTACGTAAAATCTCGATTGCTTGGTTAAAAGGAGTATAAAGTGAAAGAGCAGAGAGGTCAACAGTCTTTGCCAATTGTTTGTAGATGCTTGTATCACAGGGCCTACTCGTAATTTTATGCTTTTGGCCCGATGTACATCGGGCTGTAACCAGCCTTTTTTGATTCTTGTCTTTACTCATACACCAGCTAAACGAAAAAATAAGCAATATTATTGCTATTAAAAAAATACTTTTTTTCATGTTCATAACCATAAGCCTCATGCCCGATTTTAGTTTAAATCTTCTTTGGGATAATTGTAACTTCTTCAATGCAACTGTCAACAAACATTAGCTTAGCCCATCAGCGGAATATTGTCCTTGAAGTTGATATGACTATGCAAGGCTACAGCACAATAAACTCAGGGACAAATCGGCCCACTATTAGCAAGACCGATTTGTCCCATTTGCTTTACAGAAAGCACACAGTGGAGGGAGGGGAAATTACACTTTCTGCTTTGCTCTTTATTTTTTTCCTAATCTATGGATTTTACGTTTTCAACTCATCCGAAATCCGCTCCAGCACTTTCTCTTGTAGTTCTTCCAGCTTCTCTAAACGCTGCTGCAATTCGCGCATCTGCCTTTCCATTTTATTCAAAATCTGCTCACCAGGCCCAAACGTTGCTGGAGTATAACTGGGCGAATAAGGGGTATAGGATTCTCCAAAATGCGGCTGATGCTCCAAATCTTCATTGGAAGATTTTCGAGCGTCTTGTATAGCCTCCTCGGCGATGGCACGATACTCCTCAGGCAATTTACCTATTTTATTTACTGCTGTTTCGTACTCAGTATCACCAATACGAACGAAAACTTCCGTATCCTCATTGTTAGGATTGCCTACAATGGTAATAGTATAGTCTTTAACACCATCAGAATATGAAGACGAGTACATTTCATTGAGTAAACCTACCGTGCCGTCCTTTGAGTCTCCAGCCACTTTTAGATCTAATTTCGCTGGTACTTGATCCAGTGGTACTTGTACCCAGCCTTCTTTACTCTTGCGAAACGCCCGCCCGGGACGAATTATTCGGCTTCCCTGAAACTCAGGTTCCATTGGATACACCCAATCATATTCGCCTTGGCCTTCGAACAAGTCGAGTTTTACCTTAACGGTTTTACGTTCGCCTAAGTGTAGTATGTCCAGTTCGACTTCAGCGTCTGGACTGGACTGTCGAATCGCATCGACGAACTCGTCGGCATCTGTAACGTCTTTGCCCTGAAAGCTAATAAGGATGTCATCCTTTTCCAGACCTGCTTTGTGCGCAGGACCATCGCGGTGTAAATTAACTATCCGAAAGCCCCGGCCAGAAGAAAGACCCAGATGTTTAACTAAAAAATCAGGAATAGGCCTCTTGTCCAAACGGACACCAAAAATAGTACGTGTATTCGATGATTCGGATTCGGCATACAGTAACGCACTAACGGTTAACAGAACCACCAGGAACATCAAGCTAATGTTTCTTAATTTCATGTTACTTCCCTTCTACTGTGCATTTAATTATTTTATTTACTGATTCCATCGGAACACTTTTACTTTCTCTAAAAGCTTTTTCTCTCACTATATCTACTACAGGCCTTGGCTATAGACAGCAGGTCTAACTACATCCTGTCTGACTCTTTCAATGAGCCATTGTTGACCATCATCATCTGTGAAATTATACCAGTCAACATTGCGAACCACGTTTTCACCACCACTTTGCTCGACCGGCTTTGCCGACAACTCATAATTTTGCGCGACCGTCTTTACCGGCGGTTCATAGCTTGTGCTTATTAATTGGTTAGACAAAACAAAATGCAAAGTCAGTCCTATTATAAGCCCAGCCGCCAGTCCAACTGCAAACCGCAAACGGCCACTCATCCCGAAGTACTTCGGGATCACTCGACGTAAAGGTTGTTTTGTTTGCTGCTGCCAGGCTTTCTCGAAAATCTCTTCAGGGGCTTTGCCACGATCCATAATTTCAGAACCAACGGCCTCTTGACTACGCCGGTGCAAATCCTGAAACTGCTCAAAAAGTTCTTTAGCCTGAGAATCCCTCTGTAATCTCTCGTCCAACATATACTGTTCAGTGGGACTAATTTCACCGTCGAGATATTTTCCAATCAAAATATCTAACATGTCATCTACATTTTTCATATTTATTGCACCTTATTTTTCCTTTTGTCACTAACTTGGTTATAGATCATCCTGCGGGCTCGCACGAGTCGAATCTGGACAGTCGTTAGAGGAACATCAAGTATCTCGGCAATTTGCCCATACGTTAAATCTTCACTGTACTGCAACATAAACACTCGGCGGTATTTATCAGGCAGCGACCTTAGCGCTTGTATTATCTGCTGGTGCTTTTCCTTTCGCTCTAAATTCTCAAGTAGCTGGCCAGCATTGTGGTCATAGAACTGGCCAGCTACTTCTTCACTCAGCGAAACCGTCCGTGGATTTTTTCGCTGGCTGTACCGTATGGCTTGACGCCGGGCTAAAACCGCCAGCCATGGTCGGAACCTTTCCGGCTCACGTAATGTATTAATTTTGCTAATGACCCGTACACAAATATCCTGCAAAACATCATCAACATCGTGTGTGTTAGTTATGACGCTATAAACTATTCCTTTTAGCCATGCCCAGTTTCGCGTCAGCAATAAGCCTAACGCCTCTTTATCACCCTCTCTTGCAGCACAAACCAGAGCAGATTCATTGTGCCTTATTTCTGCTGTCATATTGCCTCTTTATATTAATAGATACGTCAAAAGGAAATTTCATACAAAATTTTACCAATTTTTACCAAATTTTTCGTCATGTTTCAATCTAATGCAAGTATTTAATTTTCAATCAAAATCGCCGGTAGTTAGCAATAAAAATCGAAAAAAATAAAAAAATTTTTATTGCTTTAGCTGCAACGACTTAGCGCAAAACACGCCTAACAAAATTCCGTTTTTTTCGCATCAAACGTGCCGGTTCATCCTTTTATGGAGGGAGAAAATTTTAAAGGAGTAAATCAAATGAATAACCAGCAACCTGTGGCGAGCAAAGTCGAACCACAAATCACAAAGGAGTTCAATTATGAAGATGAAACAGGAAAATTGCTGTATCAGGTCGTCAGATACGAGCCGAAAGGCTTCTCGCAGCGCAGGCCCGATGGGAACGGAGGCTGGATTTGCAACGTTTCCGGAGTTGAAAAAGTGCTTTACAGATTGCCACAGCTTGTCAGAGCAGAACTCGATGAATGGATTTTTATTACGGAAGGTGAAAAGGATGCTGATCGCATCACAAAGACTCCAATGTTCGCTCGGTGCTGGCTCCGCTTGTCGAGATGGCTGAAAGGTTCAACCTCGCTCTGGTTTGTATTCTGCACCTTAATAAAGGCACGAGCCAGAAGGCCTGCTACAGGATGATGGGTTCATTAGCATTTCCCGCCGCTGCTCGAACGGTGTGGCTTGTCAGCGGCGATCCGACAATGCCATCTAGTAACAGAAGGCTGTTTATTGCAGCAAAGCATAATATCTTAAAGCAGCCGTCGACGTTGGCTTTTGAGGTCAGAGATAATGTGGTTGTTTTTGATGAGCAGCCGGTCAACATCACCGCCGATGATGTCTTTGCAAAAAAATCTGAACGGCAGGAAGGTGAATTACAGCTTGCGATTGAATTTCTTGAGGAAATCTTCGAGAGCGTTTCTTGCATCGCTGCAAAGGAAGTCTTCGAATTGGCAAAAATAGAAGGCTACAGTGAAAGGACAATAAAGCGTGCCAAAAAAGAGCTAAAAATCACATCATATAAAGATAGTGATGAAGATGGTAATACTGCATGGTTTTGGAAGCGAAGAAGTAAAAAAGACGAGGCATATTCCAAGAAGTTACATAGTCTTTTGTCAAATATTAAGGTACCAAAATTACCTTTTGCTGATTAGCCATATCCAGCCAACAATGCCAAGGATGCCAACAAAAAGTATTGGCACTCTTGGCCTTCTTGAAAGCTAAGTAAAAGTCAGGTTGCCAAAGTCAGATGGCCAGCAATCTTAGTTGATACCCTGATACCCTTACCAATTCATCCCTCCTACGTGTATGAAAAGACTATTTTGTCATTCTGAGGCGAAGCCGAAGAATCTGGCTATCGAATGATAATTTTCTTATGCAGGCCAGATGCTTCGCTCTGCTCAGCATGACAATTGTTGTTAAGGCCAGATGTTTCGTCGGTGACTTATATATATTTTCTTATTAAAAGTCAGAGTGCCAAACTCAGAGTGCCAACACTTTTAACTCGTCTCCGCGAAGTGCTTCGCCGAAGCGGGATTGGAACCCTGGCCCCCTGACAACTTGGCACTCTTAGATATGTTGATTACCCGTCCTGCGTATGGCGGGTCAAGCCAAATCGGATTTTATTCTCACTGTCATTTCGAGCGAGCCGCCCCGATGTCCCCACTGTCATTTCGAGCGAGCCGTAGGCGAGTCGAGAAATCTGGCTTCGCAGCATAGTTTGCTCTATAATAGACGTATGCCAGGCAACAGAACCTATTATGTCTATATCATGGCAAATCAATCACGTACCTTATATGTTGGTGTTACCAACAATATCCGCCGAAGGGTCTGTCAACACAGGGAAAGATTGGTTGAAGGATTCACACATCGCTACAAAATCGACACCTTGGTTTATGTCGAAGCATTTGGCGATGCCCTCACTGCAATAGAACGAGAAAAGCAGATAAAACGCTGGAGACGCGATAAGAAACTGCAACTGATTGCTCAAAGCAATCCGGAATGGCATGACCTTAGTGATGGGCTTTGATATTGGTCTGTAGTAAACACGGTATTTTTCATTCTACTTTGCATGCAGATTTCTCCGCTTCGGTCGAAATGACAATGGGAATTGATGCCTTTGTTGTCCAGTGCGGTATGCCATCTCCAGTCTGTGTTAGGGATTTATTCTAACATTATAAAATAGGTGGCTGTCCCAAGTTTCCCCTGTTAAAAATAAGTATATATCTATAAATATATATAACATAATAACTTATATATATTTAATGGTTAAAAGTAAGAGGGCCAAATCTAAGAGGGCCAACACTTTTAACTCGTCTCCGCGAAGTGCTTCGCCGAAGCGGGATTGGAACCCTGGCCCCCTGACCACTAAGCAGTTATTCCGGTTTTGGGCAATCACCAAAAAGCTCCGCCTCCGTCTCATTCCAGTCGGTAATAAGAATGTTTAAATCGCCGTTGAATGTCCTATAGCTCTCGAAGACCTTGGCAATCGGCCCGGCCGGCCAGAAGCCGCCGAACAGTTCATATTTGGCGCCGATACTCCAGCCGGCATCCGGCTGACCTATTGTGCCGGTAACCATATATGGCCCGCCGCTACTGGTCCCACCACCACTGTCAATCGTATACCAACTAATCTCATACTGTCCTTTGGTCGGAGCCAGAGCCGTTGCTCCAAACATTAGCAAGCACAACAGCCAAAGCATTATGCGTCCGTCTTTCATTCTTATGGGAGAAATGCTGATCCGTTTCATCATTTCACCTCCTTCGCTATAGCAAACCGATGCTGCTGAACTATTTTTTCCAAAGCCTCGACTCTTTGTTTCAATTCTTGGTTTTGCGTTCTTAACTCTTTGATTGCGTTAACCATCGCCCAAATAATAGGGTCATTGTTGACCATCAGATAGCCTTTGTCATTTTCCTCAACCGCTTCAGGAATAGTAGACTGCACCTTCTGAGCAATAACTCCAACAAATTCCTTATCCGTAGGCAATCTTAACTCGCCATTTTCTTTGTACCTATAGCGAACTGGATTGAGCTTGCTAACTTCAGATAAACCAGCTTCATAATCACCATTAATTTCTTTAAGCCTAATATCTGAAAAGTTAGACCAGCTACCCCCGCCAGGCTTTGCCGCTGACCCATTTACCGCCAGCTTATAATTTCCCGGGAAATTCGTCCCGATGCCGACAGCTCCACTCTCCACGATTGTAATTCCATTATCCGCCGGGGCGGGGGAAGATGAAGGGCTGGTCAGTAGACGGAGGCTCCGATCACTAACAATAATGTCACGGCGGTGTCCGTTGGTACTGTAGCTGATGATGCCTGGCCAGCCACCAGGTGTTGACACTGAAATGCTTCCTGTGGGCAACTCAAACTTCGCCAGACCTACGATATGGAGTTCGTGCTGTGGATTCGAAGTACCGATTCCAAGCTTGTCTGTAACTTCCACATTACCTTGAAAGTATCCTGCCTGTTTTCCACCCCATGCGTAGACACCGCAGTCCTCGCCGTAGGAGACCAATCCGTGTTTTCCTGTAATCAGAATCAAGGGTATTATCCCTGCCGAGCTATATATGGCCGGCTCACTCGAACTGGACACGGTCAGCCCATTACTCATGCCGACATGATTGGAACTGCTTATGCCTATCGCCGGGTACGCTACCGTGGCATTAGTGATCACCATGGAATTGCCGGACGCCATAATTCTCCACCCTGTTGGCAAGGCGGTTCCAACAGCCAAATCAAGCGAAACTGCTGAATCGGCAGCGTCACTGGGATTTGTAAACAAACCGGCCACCACATTTGTCCCCGGTGCCGACCTTCTGACGTCCAGCGGCGCAGCCGGGCTGGTCGTGCCGATTCCGACATTGCCCGACGGGATCGCATACATATTGTTGCCCGAGACCATCCAGTCATTATCCCCGCTTGCACTGCCGCTTCCTTTCAGAGAGTAAATCGCATACGGCACAGGCCTTATCGGCTGGCGGGGATGAAGTACAATCCACGCATCGGGATCGATAGACTCTCCGGGTCGTGTCTCGATCTCCAACCAGCGTTCGCTGCCGTCAAACACATCGGGGCCAAAATCCAACTCCATCGTGAAGAATCCGTCAAATATCTCCAAGTCCTCAATGACTATGACATCTAAGACACTGGGTCCTTCAGGTGTCTCACAAAGAGCAAAAACAAGGTCATAAATGCCATTTGCAGGCCCTTCTCCGTCCATAAGCCGTCCCTGGTAGGTAAATGCCGTACCCACTGGTGCTGCCTCACTCACGCCACTCTGGCCCAGCACCAAGGCCGGTGCAATAAATAATACTAATGCTAACATGTTTGTCTTTCCCATTTTTCTCTCCTTTCAAAAATTGTTAAAATTCTCGCGGCGTACAATGTGCACACCTTTATCTCTTTGGCAAGGGGAATCTTAATCTTAGAGACATATAAACTATCTACAATTTCAAACATACCTGCTTGAGCAATGATGTCGGGAATATATTTACGAATCATGTCCACTTGCATTTCGCGCCCTACTTCCCATGACGGCTTAAAAGTAGGACTTGCAAACTTCAGGTTGTAGCTCATTAAACATTAACAATTAATCATTGCTTACCAGTTATTTAATGACACCTGCCTCTCTCATAAGTCTAACATACGCCTTTAATTTTTTTGCTTCATCCGAATTATTTCTTAATACTTCTACTTCTTTTTCCATTCTGTAAACTTTATTTTGCAAGGCTTTGAAAAGTCCGTCTGCTGTTGCTTTGTTTGTAAAGTGAGCATTGGCATAAGGATTATTTGCGAGTCCCGCATCCAGTGTTCCTATCCAGTCTTTTGGGATTGTGGAAGTACCGGATAAAGCCCCGCATAAAGCCCCGGTGCTGGCCGCAGTACAGTCGGTATCGTACCCTCTGTTGACAGCAATTATAACACTCTGTTTCACATTAGCATTAGTAGCTTTAAAAAGAGCAAATGCATAACCCACATTCTCATAAACGCTTGAGTTTATATACTTTTTTATCCTTTTACGTACATAATATTTACTTTCAGGATTGTAATAGATGTCATTTAATTCATTCCACATGGCCTTGTCCATAGGATCTTCATATTTATCGGTTACAGACAGCACATAACGAATCTCCTTTTCTATCTCCGGTGTGGCATATTTCAGTGCTCCTTCTATTACAGATTCTACTGTGGCATCAGGAAGCAGTGCCAAAGCCATCGCTGCATTGTAAACAGCACCCCAGGCAAATGCATCATCATTCGGATCTTCATAGTAGAATTTGCCCATTTCACTCATATCAAGAATTGCATTTTCAGGGTCGCCGGCATTTATGCATGGCAATGCCTGAAAAGTGCGGGCTGTTAAATGAATATGTTCTCCAAGGTCTTTAGGTGCACCATATTTTGTTATCGGTAAATCTGCAGGTGGCACTCCCCACTTCACATAAGAAAGTAATACTCGATCATAATTTTGGGTCATGTGATACATATTTTCTATTTCACAATCCCGTAACCAAACCTTCATCAAATCCTGATAATTTATTCGATCTTGTTTTTCCATAATTGCAGTACACATTAGTTTATGACGTTCCCCTCCATCTTCCGTTGCACCTGCCGGATGTGTCCAGGAATCGCCGTAATGTACATAAGGTTTAAATCCATCCATCAGTCCAAAAATGGATTCAATACGCTCCTGTGGCCAATTGTACTCTGTTACCGCTCCCATAGCACAACCGGCCCTGAAACCCAATAGAGCACCCAAAATCCGGTCATATACAACACTTTTAAATAACTCACCATCATCGTTTTCAATCGTATAATAATGAGCATGGTTTGTTTCAATATTGGCATTTCTGGCTTTTTGTAAGCGAATCACAACGGTTTCATCGCCTTCTGCCTCATTATCATCTATAATTTTCATATTAATATAAGCCTCAGTTGTTCCGGCTGGAATGAATAGCGTACCAGAGTTCAACTTAAAATCCTTACCCTGTTCTGCTATTACACCTTGAACCGTATAATCTAATTTAACTTCTTCTTTGTAAACCTTTGATAGAGTTATTTTAATTTCTACGTTTTCATTGGCTTCTTCACCTGCGGAAGAAGGTTTCGCGAATTCTATATCAGGAAGGGAGTTATCCTGAATGGTAATCGTTGCACTTTTATGATCGTCTTCAATTGTATAATCAGAACTTTCCAAAAGGCTTACGGTAACGGTTTCATCTCCTTCCACTTTACCATCATCAATCGGGTAGATTTTAAACTTTACCATTTTATTCATCTTCCACGTATTCTCAAAACACCTGTAATCTAAACCTTCACTTGCAGTTCCTTCTATTTTAATCTTGACTGTTAAATTAGGAGTAGGTTCTCCTACTTGAATTATCCATATTTCAGCAGGATCGCTCGATTCTTTGGCCTTTTCGTCCCAGGCAACAATAGCAACAACCGGCTTTCGGGCGTATAGATTTGTACAGAACAAATGTGCAAACAAACTAAAAGTTGTCAGGCAAATCATACCTTTAAAAAGTCCCATTTTTTTACTCTTTTCTTTTTGAGATTATTATGTGAAATATTCTTGTAAGCACAAAGTCGCCGATATGCTACCTTTCATACCTCCACATGTCGATGGTCATATCTTCAGTAGCTACATACTCAACGTGCCAGTCAAGATACAGGCAATTGCAGCCGAATCTATGCCGTGCGCGTGCTACTCGTCGGCCTCTGGTTACGTCTTGATTGTCAGAGTCGGGCAAATGCGTCCGACACCAAACATCACACCGTTTGATTCCTGGGTCGGTCGCTTTTCTGATTATGTGGCGCCATTTATCATATTCGTTATCAGCCAGGTAAATAGTATATGCTCGATGAGTGCAAGTTGTTAGCCTGGTCGGCTTTAATATTTCTTTGCCTTGCATATCATCTCTGTCTTTGAATACCCAGCCGTTGACAACATAGCAGACGGTCTGTTCTTTATCGGGATAACTGGGACAGCGATAAATCTTGACGGTACGGTAATCATTATCAATGGCTTTCTGGGACAGAAAAGGCATAAAAAGCTGGTACCAAGCCTCTTTCGTGCTGCCTGCCGCTCCACGCGGGATGTATAGATCATAGTCTTCGGCATAAAAATTGGCGGCCAAGCCGATTTGACGCAGGTTACTTCTGCAGACAACGTCTTTGCCCTGTTCTCGCGCTTTCCTTAGAACCGGCATCAATATCGCCATCAGCAACGCGATAATGGCGATTACTACCAGAAGCTCAATCAGCGTGAATCCCGTTAGAAATCTTTCACTTGTGCAATTAGAAATCCTTCGATTAAAAACTCTTATTTCTAACGGGGTAAATCCTCTTCGTTTGTGCATAGTTATACATCTAAATCCGGGTTATCAGGGCCAAAATGTTTGAGCATAACGATTGGGTCGGCCTTAGAAGGATTAGTGATGGTGACTCCATCTTTGGCAGCTTTTTCACTGACGAAAAATTCATCATAGGTCATCTGGCCATATCGTATAAGCGCAGGAGTCTCGATGTCCCACACGCCCATTGTCCCACGACCCTGCATCATAATAAGCCCGTAAGCAGCGCTATCCTTAATGGTCGCTGTTCGGCCCGGCAGAACCGTTAGCTCCTTGGCACTAAAAGCCCTTGATTTATAGCAAATCCAGTTTTCGATATACCCCTCAGCTTTCATCTGCTCTACCGGCTGAACCGGTTTGGGACGCATAAACCGATGCTCCGCAAAGTCCGGGTCTACATTCAGGTCCCAATCAATCACTGCAAGTAAATGATCAACGTCACCCATTTTATTCTCAGGCGTATCTTTCCAGAAAAGCTCCTTAGGAACAACCTGGTTGTGCGTAAGTGACTCATACATAGCAAAAACATCTGATGCCTTCTGCGGTTCATAGGTGCATAGGCTGCCTGGGGCGTGCAGGACACCCGGCGGGACATCCCAGCCCGTGCCGACATCCAGCCGATAGGCAACAGACAGGGCCGTGATTTTATTGTCACCTTTCTCAAAATCAGCTAAACACTGCCGTACTTGTTCTTTGGTCGTGCCTGGTTTGAAGCCGAAAAAGGTGTAAGGGAAATCGCCTCCGTGGTTGTTTGCCTGAGGCGGGAAATAATAGGCCTCGGGCTTTCCAAACTGACCAGTCAGCTTTGCATGTTTATCACGATGATGGATGTGGTGGGGCAAAGCACCTTGGTTATCAAAGAACTTCGAATACATTGGCCAGCACTTGTACTGGTTCCAAATTCTTTCGCCAACAAATTCAGCTTTGAGCTCATCGATTGCCTCTTTGAGCAGAACCTTTTCTATTTTTCCGTCATCCTCAAACACGATAAAACTCAAGCCTTCATTCGGCGCGGTCAAAGGTCCATTGTCGGCCGGCGTGGTTGATGAAAACCAGCGTTCATCAATGCCTCCGCGCTCGCCGCCCAGCACATAATAATCATCCGGATGAAGTTTGATGCGTCGTCCCGGCACACAAAAAGAACGCGGCACCCAATCCGGCGCCAGCCGGACGATTCCTTTGCCCTGCTCAAGTGCTTTGGTCGCAATAGAATTAGCAGACATAATTGTTCCCTCGTAATTGGCAAATCGCTAATAGCAAATCGAACAATCGACAAGCAATTTGCGATGAGCGATAAGCGATTTCACGGTTTCTTTACTTTTTCCCATTTATTGGTTTTGGCAGAGTTCAGCACTGCTTCACAGACATACTGTGTTGCAAGGGCTTCGCGGAAGGTAGGCGACGTCGGCTTGCCCTTGTTTAAGTTCTCCAGGAACTCTGCCACCTGATGGACGAACGTCTCCGCATAGCCGATCTGCAGCCCCGGCACCCACCACTTGTCCATATACGGCATGTCACTATCAGTGACATGAACCGACCGCCAGCCGCGCACGATCGATTCGTCGCGATGGTCGAAGTAACTAAGCCGATGCAAGTCATGGAGGTCCCAAGCGATGGAGGCGTGCTCGCCGTTAATCTCGAAGGTATAAAGGGCCTTATGGCCGCGGGCATAGCGCGTGGACTCGAAGTTGCCTAACGAGCCATTCTCGAAGTGACAGAAGAAAGTGCATGCATCGTCGATACCCACCGGCTCTACCTTGCCCGTCTCAGCGTGCATGCGCTGCGTAACAAAGGTCTCCGTCATGGCGCACACATCAATGATGGGCCCGTTGTGCCACATGGCCGTGTCGATACAGTGGGCCAGCAGGTCGCCGATTACGCCGGAGCCGGCGGCCTTGACGTCCAGCCGCCACGTAGCCATGCCGCCTTGTGGTACATTCGGCGAGATCGTCCAGTCCTGCAGGAAATTGGCGCGATAGTGAAAGATTCGCCCCAGCCGACCTTCGTCGATGAGCTGCTTGGCCAATGTCACGGCGGGCACCCGGCGATAGTTGAAAGAGACAAGGTTGGCCACGCCGGCCTTCTCGATGGACTTGACCATCTTCTCACCCTGTGCGACGTTCAGCGCGAGGGGTTTCTCGCAGCAGATGGCCTTGCCGGCTTGGGCGGCAGCGATAGCTATCTCGGCGTGCACATTATTTGGCACGCAGATGTCTACCACGTCGATGTTCTTGTCCTCAATCACCTTCCGCCAGTCGGTGGTGTATGACTGGTAGCCCCACTGCTCTGCGAACGCCTTGGCCTCCTTCTCCACCAGCCCGCAGACCACCTGAAGGACCGGCTCGTACGGCACGTCAAAAAAGTTGGTGACCTTTCGGTAGGCGTTGGAGTGCGTCCGGCCCATGAAGCCGTATCCAATTAGCCCAACATTCAGTTTCTCCTTCATAATATAACTCCTTAATATCGTATTGTGTATTGACTCGGGTGGCAGCCTCAATTCGCATGGGTGACGGGTTCAAGCAGAGCTTGGACCCGTTTATAAGGTTTCCATCCCCAAGCTGGGACCCCGCTTCGCGGGAACCCTGCGCTTAGGGCTGCCACATACAGTATAACCTTTCAGGCCCGTCTCTGGACGGTTCCATAAGCAACTTCTACAAATACTATCAGGTTGGCACAAAACCCATCACGGGGCCACCAGTCCGTTTAAGTATTCCTCCAGATTAGTGTATCCATTCTTGTCATGGTCACCATTCCTGTCATCCGGGTTATTGGGATCCAGTCCCATTTCTGTCTCCCATTCGTCGGGCATTCCGTCGCGGTCGGTGTCTTCGGGCGCGGGCTTGCTTTTCAGCTCGGGCCAGCCGCCTACTTCTTCCTGGCTGTCGATGCGGCGGTGCGTTCGGGCGCGGATTCCCTTCACGACACGCTCGTCGGCGGCGTCACGTGACTTCGACG
>CAYNKI010000011.1:0-13831 GCA_964397675.1 uncultured Pirellulales bacterium | reverse complement strand
CGCCAGCACGATCCAGGACCAACCGGTAGGCATCCTCGGCCGAGTGGGTGAACGGTCGATCTGCGACCGGGACTGGCTCCGCAGGCAGGCAGAACTTCTTCTTCGGAACATTACCAGGGTAGCCTTCGTCCCTCACGCCCCACTGCATAGCTAAGTGGTTGTCTTCCGTCCACTCCTTTTTCCACTCGAATACCGTGCCGTTCATATAACCCACGGTTACGTTATCTATTTCCACCTTGGGCCTGACAGGATAGTGGTCGTCATCGGTGCCTGTGTTCGGCCCCGGACGGTAGTAGTTGTTGATGAGATTGAACTGGCCTATACCGAGGTTGGTGGACCCTTCCCAGTTGTAGAGGACGTTATTGCGGAAATCGAAGATAGCCTTCGGATTGCATTGTTCGGGCGAGCCGCCTCCAAGCGTCGGGTGCCGGTTGCGGCTGCTGAAAAAGAGGTTGTGATGCAGGGACACGTTGCCACTGGTCTTTCGCAGAGACATCAGCATCGCATGACCTCCCTTGTGGTGAGTGGCCTCATGCAAGGCCTCCCCAAAGATCGACCACTGCAATGTGAAATTCGAAATGTATTCGGTGTCCATGGTGCCGTCCACACCCCAGGTCGCGGTGACATGGTCCAGGATCACATCTTTTACATTCGTGATCCCAATAGCGTCAGCGGAGGTCTTGCTTGCGTCGCCTAACCGGACTCGTAGAAAGCGGACGACGATATCGGAGCAATCCCTGATAAGGAACGTCTGGTCCCTCAGCGTGATACCGTCGCCGGGAGCAGTCTGACCGGCGATTGTCAGCCTCGAAACGTCCTCCACCTCAATGCGGTTTTCGAGTTTTATCGTTCCGCTGATATCGAAAACAATCGTACGTGGCCCGTCACGCTCTTCGAGGCCTTCTCGCAGTGAGCCCGGGCCGTCGTCATTGAGATTGGTGACATGATAGACGTCGCCTCCGCGGCCACCCTTCGAGAACCTGCCGAAACCTTCTGCCCCTGGGAAGGCAGGTATTCTTTTCTCTCCCGGCGCTTCGGCGGCACACGAGATACATAACCACGCAACGATCTGTCCACATAACAACGCCATACAGAACGCATTTCGGAAGAATATAGTCACAGTCTTCTTTCCCCAAAGTGAGTTAAAATTTTTAGTGTTTCTTGGTCCTTTAGGGTTCGTTTCTTTTCTCATTATCTTAATCTCCTTTTTACGTATTACGTATCGAGTACTGCTTATAAAATATTTTGCAAAAGGAGGTGCGTAACGCACAAAAAAATGTTTAATTATCCATATTTTTTATTTAGCTCGTCCACCGCTTTTTTGCATTTCTCCGTGACGGTCCAGGCATCCGGCCAGAAGCACAGATCAATCGTCCACCAGTCGTGCCCCATATCGTTTTTCGCCAGCTCAGCAAGCAGCCCATCGAAATCTATCTTGCCTTCACCAAAAGGTGCATGGGTCGATGTTTCATTATCGTGCAGTGTACCGTCGGAGTCAATCAGGTGGATATGGTTGATTTTCCCACGAAGTTTTTTAGCTAATTCAACCACACCACCCGGCAGAGTCTCTTTTTCACCCGGCTGACGAGCACCTACGGTAGAAACCATATAGCCGTGGCACGTATCGAACATTATGCCGAAATTATCATGGCCGACCTCATCAACAATTCGCAAAATATCTGATGGTTTGTTGAATGCAAAACCTGGCTCAAATTCCCACGTCATACGCACACCATTGTCCGCAGCTTCAGCTACGCAGACTTTCCATGTATCGACCACGCGCTTCAGCGCCGTATCAGCACCAACTTGGTCAAAAATAGTCGGCGGCTGAACGGTATCCACCCGAATGGCAGGAATACCCAGGTCGACACAGAATTGCAGATTTTTGTGAAAACACTCCAGATACGCAGAATTATCATCCGTATCGATAAGGTGCTGGCTCCAAAGATCCGCCGCCAATCCCGACCACCCAAGTCCCATTTCTGCCAATTGCTCTTTACAGGCTTCGCGCTGCTCTTTTTCGGGCATATTGTCCGGATTTGGATGCGGCGGAAAACCACCTAATTCTACACCATCGAAACCTAATTCTTTAAGCTTCTTTATTACTTCTTCCCAAGGTACCGGTTTTTCTGCGTATGGGCCAATCGAGTATGCCCACGATCCAATTGATATTTTTTTCATAATCCACCTCTTAAATTAAGTTAATTTCTTCATTCCTGGCCTATTTAGTCCTGTTCTCGAAATAGACGGGGCCACCCCATTTGCCCGTTACCACAATATCGAGATCCCCGTCGCCATCAAGATCGATCACTGGAATATTTAAGCCGGAGCCAATACCTTCGTCGTACGAAATTACGTGTTTGATCCACTTCGGAGGTTTCCGGCTTTTCAGTTCATACCAGTACACACCAAGGGGAGCATTAGCGCCAGGATCACGGCCATCGTGAGCATAAAACCGTTTTCCGGCGACAATGTCCAGGTCACCATCGCTGTCCAAATCGGCCAATGTCATACTGTGAGCCTGAGACCACGATTTGTCAATCACATGTTGCTTCCAAGATACTTTGGAGCGCTTTTTTATCTGCTGATACCAGAAAATTCCATAGCTATGAGCCGAACTGGTCACAATGTCATTCAGACCATCCTGGTCAACATCATAAACCCATATCTGGGGTGTATGTTCTGCTTGACCTTCAGTTAGGCTGCCAATCGCCAGAGGGTGTTCCTTGCATTGCCCGTTGCGTAGATCCGCTGGTGTCTCATACCACGCATCCGGCCGCAGAATATCCGGACGTCCATCACCATTAATATCTCCAACACCTCCACCGAAAGGTCTTTGATTCTGAGAAACTTCATGCTTGATTAGGCCTCGCTTGCCATTGCTCTTAGTAACAATCTCGTACCACTTGGTATCCTTGGTATGGGGCAAGATTTCCAGCTCATTGCCATCGCCATCGATATCCCACAAGTCTGCAGATTCGTAGTTGCCATTCTTTTCAAAGACCGTCATAGGCCATTGCCCCGCTTTCGGTCCAGGATTGCGGTACCACTCAATCTGTTTGCTGAACCAGCAGCACGTCACAAGGTCCAGGAACCCGTCCCCATCGACATCAACCGGCAAATTTGCAAAATCGTCATAGTAGCCTATGCCCTTTTCATTGACCGTATGCCGCTTGCCCTTTTCGTCGACCTTGTCCTCGAGCGACCGAAATTTGTATGGCTTGAAATCCGGCGCCTCGTACCAGTATTGACCAGCTATAATATCCAGCTTACTGTCATTGTTAAAATCGCCTACCCCACAGGCCTCGCTGCGGAATCGGCCAATGCGGTGGGCAACAAATTTCGGTTTCTGTTGCTTCTTTTCAGCCGCGGAACATAGCGATAATGCCAGCCCTATCGTGAACAGAGTGAGAAGCACAAAACAATAACGACCACTGTAACTATATATGCTCATGCCTCGCCTTTCATCCTTAAATTAATATAATGCTGCTGTCGCGATGAGCACTGCATCAATGTCATCGCAGGCCAGCAGCTCTCGAAAATCGGTGTAAGCAGCACAGTCATTGTTGCCGTAGTTTGCATCCACCAGTGCTTTTGACTTGTTGCGCCGTTCGGTATCAGCATCACAGACAGCAATGAACCGCACATCATCATGCGTCATAAAATTTTGCATATTGCGTGTGCCCTGGCTACCAAGGCCGATGCCTCCCATCGTGATTCGCTCACTGGGAACCACAGTGCCAGCCTTACCCAGTGCCGACGATGGGATGATATACGGTACAGCAAGCGTCACCCCGATGTACATCGGGGCGGCTGTGCCGCTCTTTAGAAATTGCCTTCTCGAAATCTTTCTCATAGGCCAACCTGCAATCACGCATATTGCAATATACCTATTCTTCTGCCTGCTGTCAAATGCTTAACCGATAATGATTTCATCCAAGAGCCGCTTTGGCACATGGTGGACATCTTCATTGTCACGCCAATATTTGATGTCTCCGGTGGGTCCAACCGTCTCGATTACTACTTTTCCCTCGGGTTTGCCATGGGCCAGCACAAGCAATATCTCATAGCGTGATGGTTTTGTTAATTGTATTCTTTAAGACTATGTATTTGAATAAAAAAAAGGCTCATCCTTGCCAATGTGTTTGGAAAAAACAACACATATTGGCAAAGAAGAGCCTGCCTCAGTGAACCGATTTTTCGGCATGGTTCAAATAAATCAGATTCTGGGCAACATTGATCTGTGGCTCCATAGTGTGTGGCAGCCTCAAATCCGAAGGATTTGGGGATGGTTGCGCCTCTTTTGGAGCTTTGCCATCCCCAAGCTACGCTTGAGGCTGCCACCCAAGATTGAACCATACCGATTTTTCCAGATATTGAGTAGTCTTACGCGGACATTTGTCGGTTCTGTCTCTTCAGCATCACATAATCTCTCTGCTGCTTTTCTGTGCGTTCTCCGGAATCTTTAAGGCTGTTGACCTTGTCTTTTCTTGGCTTCTGCTTCGCCCTGCTGTCGGCCCCTACCACGAGATCCTCTCCGGGGTGGTTCAAGCAGACGTGTGATACGGTCGGACGTTTCCCTGGCTTTTTCTTTCACCGCCAGTTTCTGAATGGCCTTGAGGTCGGCAGTGTTTACCAAGATAAATCGTTCACCTTCTGCCGGTGGCTGCATTTGACCTTGTAGAATCGCAACTTGTGCTATAATCGTGTTGATCACTGTCTGCTGCGCTTCGCGAGCTTTCATACGCTCTTGCCCAAACTTGGCCCTTTCTTCCTCGGACATTTCCTGAAATCGGCTTCGGTCAAAAGCGGGAAGCTCCATGCCTTCCTTCAGCTTGGCAATTTGCTTTTCAAGCACCTCCAGCGCTTTCTGTCGCGCTTGACGGTACTGGGCAAAACGCTGCGTCCTTTCACTTTGCTGCTGGCCGAATGCAATCCAGGCCAACGCCAGAACCACCAGAACAACGACGGTTGAAATTAAGTACCGCTTCATAATACTGACCTCCAAAACATGTTAAAAACTTACATTTGACCTAATTCCCACTGTGGGAATTAGCGTATCATTACACACCTACCGATGTTATAAGGTAAGGACACAAAAACGCATGCTTGAAACAAAAGAATCCACTTACCATCTCTATGCCCATTAGTTAATCTTTTGCTCTTGTGTCGTGTGTTTGACCAGCCTTATTTAGGGTACTTTACAGAGCAGCCATAAGGCTTGGTCTCTGGATTACTTATCTCTTTGCCAGCAGCCAGTTCTTCCAAGGCCTTATCAACGTAGTTAACAAGCTGTGGTCCTTGCGTCTTGCCACGGGGCGAATTATCAATCGCACCTTCGTAGACGATATTGCCGCTGGTATCTATGACAAACATGTGTGGCGTTGTCTTTGCGCCATAAGCATGGCCCACTCTACCCGGCCTGTCATCAAGTATAGAATACGGCAGTTTATGTTTCTTGGCAAAGGCTATGTTTGCCTCAGGAGTTGTATGGTTGGTGCTGTTTACCGCCAGCCAGATGACATTCTTGTTCTTGTACCTCTTAGCAAGGTCAACCATTGTAGACACCGTGTCATAATGGTACTTGACATACGGACACTCGAAATTGAACCACTCCAGCACCACGACTTTGCCCCTGTAGTCGGAAAGGCTTACTGTTTTGTCATCAAAGCTATTGAGTTTAAACGCAGGTGCTTTTTTGCCGGAAACTGCGTCTTGAGCGCCTTTTTTTGGTCTGGCTTGCCGACCCTTGTCCCCCTCGCGTCTTGTGGGTCTCTCCGGCCGGTCTTGAGGTACTCTCTGTTGTCCGGCAATCAGCTTTTCGAGACGTTCAACTGTCTTATTTGCATTCTCTTGTTCCGCCAGCTTGTGAATCTCTTTTAGCTCTTTGATGGCTACACCCGGCCTTGCCGTCGGTGGCCTCGGCCCCGCCATCCTCGCCAGCTGCTCTTGAATCCCCTGAACCAGCTTTTGTTGTTCCAGACGTGCTTTCTGCCAAGTTTCTCTTAATTTAGCCTGTTCCTCAGGAGAAGCCTCTCGCAATTTCATGAAGCTTTCGCGATCCGGGCTTTCTTGTACCATGGCTTTGAGTTTCACAAGCTGCTTTTCGATGGCTTCAATCGCTTTCAGTTGATCTTCACGTCCAAACATTGGACCTATGCCGGCAAATCGTTCACGCATTTGGGCTATTTGGGCTCTAAACTTTTCTCTTTCCTCCTCAGACATGTTCTGGAATCTTTCTTTCAATTTGGCTCTTTCCTCTTCCGAGAGACCTTGGAACCGTCTCTGGCCTTCGCGGGATTGCTTACGCTCTGTGCCCTCACGCTGTCCCAACGTGGGCCAAGCCACCACCAAAATCATTAGAACGACGACAGCTGGTATTATGTACCTCTTCATAATACTGTACTCCAAAAGACTAAACGTTTACAATGAAGAATCCTGCCTTCACCCTGTGGCAAGCCACAGGGAATTATCAAGTTAAACCAATTGCCAATGCTGGGCAATTCGCCCACCATAGCTTCACTGTCTCTACTATAATCCACCTTGCCGTCAAAGCTGTGGTTACTTAAACTGTGGCGCTTCCCTACCTCATTAATGTTCTCTCATTTCATTTCTCGGGCCGCTCTCTTGGAGGCCTTTGTCTCTGAGGCCTTTGGCCCCGTTCTTGCCGCTGATCTTGAGGTCCTTTCTGTAAGCTGGTAATTAGCTTTTCGAGACGCTCGGATGTCCCTTTGGCGTTTTCTTTCACCGCCAGCTTATGAATTCCTTGAAGCTCTTTAATGGGTAAGCCCGGCCTTGTCGTTGGTGGCCTTTGACCTCCAAGCCTTGCGAGCTGCTCTTGAATCCCTTGAACCAGCTTCTGTTGTTCCTGACGTCCTTTCAGCAAACTTTCTCTTAACTTAGCCTGTTCTTCAGGAGAAGCCTCTCGAAGCTTCCTCAAGCTTTCGCGCTCTGGACCTTTTCGTACAATCTCTTTCAAATTCGCGAGCTGCTTTTCAATCTCTTCAATAGCTTTCAGTTGTGCTTCACGTCCTAACATTGGCCCTCTGCCGGCAAATCCTCCACGCCTTTCGGCTAAATATTTCTGCCTTTCCTCCTCAGACATATTCTGAAATCTTTCTTTCAGTTTGGCTCTTTCCTCTTCAGACATGTCTTGAAACCGCCTCTGGCCTTCACGGCCCTCTCTGCCTTCGCGCTGGGCTAATACGGGCCAAGCTATCGCCAAAATCATTAGAACGACGGCAGTTGTAATTAGATAACGCTTCATGATACTGACCTCCAAAACAAGTTAAGAAGTTACAGTTGGCCTAAATCTCACTATGAGAATTAGCGCATAAATACACACCTGCTCACATCTACATAATAAGGACGCAAACATACAATCTTTTATTGCGGCAATCAAAAAAAGTCCGTTTATTACAATAAAAATGCCGAAAATTCAATCTAAAGATATATGCCGACACTCAATTAGTATTGGATGAAATTGCGTTTTTAACATCACTTAAGAGCATTGAAATTTCGACAAGAATTTTTTCACGGCTATCTAAATTTTTCTCAATCAATTCGACTATTTTTGAGCCGATTATCACGCCGTCAGCACCTGCGCCAGCGACGGCTGCCGCATGCTCAGGTTTGCTGATACCAAAACCTACACAAACCGGCACATTGGTGAGCCCCTTCAATTTGCTAACCAATCCGGAGGCCTCAGCGGACAGCTTCTCCCTGCTGCCGGTAACACCTAATAGCGAAACGGCATAAATAAAGCCGGTCGTCTTAGAGGCAATCACTTTCATTCTCTCCGGGGCGGTGTTCGGAGTAACGATAAAGACAGTATCCAGCCCCGCCGAGCCGGCAGATGGGATAATTTCATCTGCATCATCAATACTCAGATCGGCAACCAGGACACTATTGACACCAGCTTGGTGAAAGTCTCTGAAGAATTTTTCCGTCCCATATTGGTACACCAGATTGTAGTACATAAGTAATCCGATTGGGACATCTTTGTAATCTTTAACCTTTCGGATAAATTCCAGAGCCTTTGCCACAGTCATCCCGTTTCTCATTGCACGAATATCCGCCTTTTGGATGGTCGGACCATCTGCTATCGGATCGGAGAACGGAATGCCTAACTCCAGAATATCCGCGCCTGCATCGATAGCTGCTTTTATAATGGCCAGGCTTGTATCGAAATCAGGGTCGCCGATTACGAAAAATGGTATTAATGCTACTCTATTCAGTTCTGAAAAAACTTGCTGATATGTCTTCATCAATCATATCCTTTTCTGACTATGGCCCAGAATTCAGAAGTTAGGAGCTCAAAGCCCCAGAAACCAGAAAACTCTATCTTTAGTCACAAGAACTCTTTATTTTGCAGAAGCTATTTACCTCCAAAAGGACAATCCCAAGCGGCCTTGCTGATACTGTACTCTTGGCTACGGAACAAGCTTATTCTCAAACCAAACTACGCCTACGAGAGTCTTATTCTGTTTCCCTGATACGAACTCATAATGCTCTTCACAATTGCCGACGATATCCAAGTCGCCATCCCTATCCACATCCTCAAACCGGCAATGGTCCCATTTCTCACCTTGAAATCGTCTACCAGAAAATACGGGGTCTGACCATTTTATGACATGGGTGGTCCAATTATCCGTCCCCGGCTCGTTACCACTGTACTCCATCCAAAAAACAGAGGTTTTTCCCGAAGGCATGTATCCGTAATTATGAATAAGCATTCCTATGAGATCCATTTTCCCATCGTTGTTGATGTCAGCCATTTTTGTAGGCCTGCTTACCCATCGTGCAACCTCCGGCTTATTAATTACTATTCGTTTCCAAGAAACCGGTTTTAAACTCATCTTCTTAAAATAGAAAATGTGATTATCGGTTTGTACGCACAGGTCGGTCAGACCATCGCCGTCCAGATCACCGACTGCAACCTGGGGTTTAGGAAAAAATTCGTGACCATCATAAACCACGTGCACAGGCCAGGGCTGCTTCTGCTTTGCTGAACCGGTCCCGGGATTCTCATACCACAGCACTCGTTCTTCAGAGTCCGAAGTATCCCAGTCCGCATTCGCAACAGCAATATCGTCATCTCCATCCTGGTCGATATCAACGAAAACAAAACCGTGACCACTCAACAAATTCGAATCAATATCATGTACTTTCCACTTTGAAAGATTCCGGCGGTCACTCTTATTACTTGGCGCTTCAATCCATATCAGGCCGGCTTTTATGTGATTGACCTTGTGGACTCTGCCTCCCGCCACGATGTCTGTTGCGCCGTCGCCGCTCACATCGCGGCTTTCGATATAAAGAAAATGACCCCGGTCCTTAGTATCTGGAATATAACCTCCATCGATCCAGGCGCTACCATCAAATACCCGGCTGGAATCAGGCCCCCAGAATATCTTAACCCCTGTCGGGAGTTGCCTGCTATAACCACCGCAGCCCACCACATCAAGATTGCCGTCACCGTCAAAGTCGCCAAAGTATGAATACTCCGGATTGCCGCCCTCTCCGATTACTACCTTTGGCCAGGGCTTTCGCACGTCACCGTCTTTTCCGGGATTAAATACAACCGTATATTTATCCGGTCCCTCATGAATAACCGCGTAGTCCGTAAAACCATCTTTATCGACATCCCCTGGACTCAAGGAGTTATGATTGTATAGAGAACTATCAATGTGGTGCATAGGCCATACTGTTTTGCCAGCACCAAATTCTAATTGCGCTCTTTGTTCATAAGAGCAACCGGTTATGCTGATAATCATAATAATTGTAAGCCACATCTTAAACGCTTCGGTCAAGTCTGTGATCTTGCCCATATTCGATCTCCTGCTGATAATTAATAATCAGCTCTCGAGAGGCCGGCGTTTTTCTACTATCGAAACGTCTTTGTCACCTCTGCCGGAAAGATTCAACACCACAATTGTTTCTGAATCCAACTTTCCTTTTTGGCTAATAAGATATGCCAGAGCATGTGATGGTTCCAGAGCCGGAAGTATTCCTTCTGTCTTGCTCAGCAGCTCGAAAGCGTCAAGCACCTGCTCATCTTCCGCAGCCAGGTACTGGGCCCTGCCGGTATCTTTTAACAGACAATGTTCCGGCCCAACAGCCGGGTAGTCCAGCCCTGCACTTACCGATTCGGTCTCATAGACTTGGCCTTGCTTATCCTGCAGAAGATAGGCCTTTGCTCCGTGTAGGATCCCCATACGTCCAGCTACCAGCGTCGCAGCGTGCTTGCCACTGGCCAAACTCCTTCCGCCAGCTTCGACTCCGATTAGCTTAACGTCCTTGTCATCCAAAAAGGCAGAAAAGATACCTATCGCATTACTGCCACCGCCAACACAAGCAATAACTATATCCGGCAATCTGCCTAACTGCTGGAGACACTGCTGTCTTGCTTCTTTGCCGATGCAGCTTTGAAAGTGCTTCACGATTGTAGGATACGGATGCGGCCCACAGGCTGAACCGAAAAGATAAAATGTATCCATAACGTGAGCGGTCCAATAGCGAAGGGCGTCGTTGATAGCATCTTTCAAAGTTCCTGTCCCTCCTTCGACGGGGATGACCTCTGCACCGCAGAGTTTCATCTTGTGCACATTGACGCTTTGCCGCTCGATATCGGTTACTCCCATGAAGATTTTCGTCTCCATACCGAAAAAGGCCCCAATCATCGCCGTAGCTAAGCCGTGCTGGCCCGCGCCGGTTTCGGCAATCAGTTTGGTTTTGCCCATGTATTTAGCTAAGAGTCCTTGTCCGAGCGTATTGTTGCCCTTATGTGCACCGCCGTGCAGAAGATCCTCGCGTTTTAGATATACCTTAAAGCCGACATATTCGCTGAATCTTCTGGCATAATAAAGCGGAGTGGGTCTGCCATTGTAGTCTTCGGAGAGCTGCGCCAGCTCAGCCGCAAACCGCTCATCCTGATAAAAGCGATAAAAAGCCTCCTCTAACTCCTCCAAAACTGGTATCAAAACTTCGGGCACATAAAAGCCGCCATAATCTCCGAATCTACCTTTATATTTCATAATCTCGCTCCTCATATCTAATATAAATCCGAAATTCGAATATCGAAATCCGAAACAATATCAAAATTCAAATACCAAATGTTGAAAACCTCATTCGCTCTTTCGAACAATAGACCCAAATATACTCATAAGCTCAGTAGCTTCTTGTATCAGTTCGTGTCTTTCACATTCCAGTTCCGGGCCGTCCCCAGAGTCGACAAGCTTCAGCCAGTATGCACTTTCTTTGGCCTCCTTCCGGCATATCTTAATACGCATAACAAAGTCTTTTTTACTAAGAGCTTCGTTGGCTTCAATGTAATTTGCTCCAACAGAACCTGATGCTTTTACCAGTTGTTTCCCATCTTCGATATTAGCTATGGTTTTCTTCAGTTTCTTAACAAAAGCCCTGGCCCGCTTTGCAAACTTAAGTGTCCTTTCTTCCAGGTCATATTGTTTTGAATTTTGAATTTTGGTCATTTGAATTTGTTTCGGGTTTCGTATTTCGAGTTTCGGATTTTATCCTCTTAAATGTCGTATATTATCGAACAGTTTTCTCATTTTCTGATGGTCTTTTTTGCCTGGCTCAGCTTCAATACCACTGCAAACATCGATTCCGTAGACGCCGAGCTTGACTGCATCGGCTGCGTTATCCGGATTTATCCCGCCAGCCAAGAAAACACGCTTTCCGATATGACCTATGATGTTCCAGTCGAAAGTTAGCCCTGTGCCTCCGTATTTTTTCGGGTCAAAAGCATCCAGCAAAATAGCATCGGTATAATAATCATCCACTTTTTTGATGTCTGCTTGTTCTTTTACTCGCAGAGCTTTCATTACTTTGACATTATGAGACAGGAGCTGCTTACAGAACTCTGGACTTTCATCGCCATGCAATTGAACCCAATCCAATCGGCACAAGCTTTGTGTTTCGTGGATTTGCTCCACTGATTCATTCACAAAAACGCCCGCAAGATCAATAAAAGCAGGCAGCTTGTTTATTACCTTCGTTGCATTTTCTGGCGTTATATATCTGGGACTTTTCGGATAAAAATTAAAGCCTAACAAATCCGCACCCATATCCAGCGCTGCCGCAGCGTCTTCATAATTTGTAATGCCACAAATTTTAACTTTTACTATCAACATAAAAAACTAAAAACCTAAAGCTAAAAGCTGAAAAACCAAAGCTAAAAATTTAAAACTTTTAAATTTTACGCTATGGTTTTACATTTTTCATTTTAAGCTTTACATTTTATTTGAGGTTTCAATTAACTTCTCCAGACACTTCATTGCCTCGCCGCTGCTGACCGAGGCTTCTGCTTTAGTTAGTGCCGATTTGAAATCATCAGCTAAATTGCCGGCCATTATTGCAGCCGCAGCATTTAGAACAACAATATCTTTGCGTGGCCCAGTTTCTTTTCCACTTAATATGTCCCTTAGAACATTGGCGCTGGTTTTAGCATCGTTTACTCTTAGCTCTTCTATATTGGCCAACGGAATGCCCAAATCTTCCGGGTTCAGTTCTTTGTTTGTGATTTGACCTTGCTTTAGCTCCGCTATTTTAGTAACTGCTGCCGTGCTTATCTCATCTAATCCATTACTATGAACCACCATTGCGTATCGTATGCCCAATAGTTTAAGTGACTCGGATACAAGCTGCACCAATTTTTCGTCAGCCACACCCATCACTTGTGCCGTTGCGCCGGCTGGATTTGCCAAAGGCCCAAGGATATTGAAGACTGTTCTAAAGCCGAGACTTTTTCGTATCGGCTGAACATATTTCATCGCAGGATGAAACATCGGTGCGAACATAAATCCGATATGAGCCTGCTTTATACACTCTGCTACAATCTCGGCAGAAGCGTCTATCTTAACACCCAACTGCTCAAGGACATCAGCCGAGCCGCAGCCGCTGGTTATCCCGCGATTGCCGTGCTTAGCGACACGCACTCCTGCGCCGGCTGCCACTATCGCCGCCGCAGTTGAAATATTAGAGGTCTTAATCGCTCCGCCGCCCGTGCCACAGGTGTCAACCAGATTGTCGACATCAACCTTTACCCTGACAGCGTGACTCCGCAGCGACTTGGCCAATCCCGCCAGTTCCGGCGCCGTCGGCCCTTTAATTCGCATTGCAGTAAGAAACGCTGCGATCTGGGCCTCGGGCACTTGGCCTTCAAAAACTATATCCAACAAGCTCGTCGCCTGCTCAAAGCTCAAATCCTCAGCTTCCAGTAACGGCTTGATATATTCAATTATTGTTGCCATTCTTAGCTCCTTATCACTTTCTGATGTTCGCAACTGCAATTGACAGGATGTTTTCGATTATCTTTCCGCCGGCGGGGGTAAGGATGCTTTCCGGGTGAAATTGTACGCCATATATCGGAAGCTCTTTGTGCTGAACGCCCATAATAATACCCTCAAACTCAGCGGTTTTCTCTAAACAATCCGGGATTTCTGTCGCAACGAGACTGTGATACCGCCCTGACTGCAGAGGATTTTCAACGCCGGCAAATACACCCTTTTCATCGTGTGTCACTCTTGAGGGCTTGCCGTGCATCGGCACCGGAGCATGGCCGATTTTCCCGCCAAAATGCTGTACGATTACCTGGTGCCCCAGGCACACACCCAATATAGGCAGTTTGTCTTTGAAATAATCTACCGCTGCCAATGAGACACCCGCTGTATCCGGCGTACCTGGGCCCGGCGAAATCACAAGTAAGTCAGGGCCAAATTCATCAGCCACTCGCTTGAGCTCTTCAAGCTCGGTGTCAGCTCGATAAACCTTGGCCTGGCAATTGCGCTTGCAGAAATCATCCACAAGG
>CAYNKI010000010.1:0-30908 GCA_964397675.1 uncultured Pirellulales bacterium | reverse complement strand
CGCCAGCTAATTCGCAGGTTACCCTCCTCATAAAAATAGACCGGCTTGTCCGTTTCCTTTACCTTGTGGCTGAGCTTTCCGATGGCTTCGCCGAAACAGCCCTTTGGGTTATAGCCGTCCAGAGGAAGCAGCGGCTGACCATGATAACTCTTCGGCGATTCCAGGCCAAACATGCTTGCGATTGTCGGCGGAATATCCACATTGCTGACCAGCGTATCGCAGAGATGGCCTTTTTCCAGTACAGAATCTACAATAAGAAACGGCACATTTATAAGCTCCGAATACATCTTCCCATCGTGAGACAGCCCCCCGTGCTCGCCGAATTCGTCACCATGGTCGGAAGTAATAATAACTATTGAATTCTTCAACACATCAAATTTCTCCAGGATGCCGAAGAATTCCTTGGTATAGTCGTCAACTTCCAGAACATGGGCCTGATAAAGCTTCCTTAAGAGGCTTACCGTCTCGGCGTTTGAGGCATCCCTTTTTAATACCACGTCCTTAAACAGAGCCAACATCTCATCCTTGCTAACATTGATAGAGGCATCGACCATATCAATATATTTTCGCTCAGGCACGTATGGCTCATGGACATCCATATAATGCGCCCAGAGGAAGAACGGCTTTACGCTGGCCTGCTGAGTATATGACGCTAACCAGTCGGCTACTTTACTGTTGATTTTATCGCCGAGTATATAAGGAGCTATGTCGCTGACCTCATCGGCCATCGAATCATAGAATTCATCCCAGCCGCGATTCCAGCCGAAATAGTCGGAAAGATACGGATTTGAATGGAAGCCAGCCGTTGTAAATCCGCCATTTTTCACCACTTCGGAAATCAACGTTCTCTGTGGCGAAAGGTGCTTGTCTCTGCCAAATTCGAGATAATAGGACGACGCCAGTATTCCCGGAAAAGACGCCTGTGTGTAAGGCCCGATGGCCCGGCAGCGATTAAAAACGATGCATTTGTCCTGCAAAGAGTCAATAAATGGCGTCAAGCCCTCTTTGCTGCCATAGCAGCCCAAAACATCTTTTCTTAACGTATCTATTGTAAGCAGGATAACATTCTTCATTCTTCGCTCCTCAAAAAAAGGTTGTTCCACTTTCTACGACGACGCGAAAAAAAGAAGTGTACTAATTTTTCCTACCGATGCAAGGGAAAAATGCGAGGAAAGGCGAACCAGAGTACAGCTTAGCCCTAATTTTCTTGCAATACTGTCCCGTTGGATGTAAAGTAAGGGGGAGTTTGTTAGAACGAGTTTTTTTGGGGAATAGTGTAACGGTAGCACGACTGACTCTGGATCAGTTAGTCCAGGTCCGAATCCTGGTTCCCCAGTGGTTTTTTACCAATCAAACTCAAAAACAATTTGAGTGTGGTTGCTGGGCTTGTCTGTGGCGCGTTTTTTTTGTTTTCACCTGCTTAATGTAAGTTACAAATCTCTTTTTACTTAACAGGAATTTACTTATGGATCTTTCGCGTTAATTGTGGAGATCCCCTCCGCGTATATGAGCTCGCCGGTGTAACCATCGTATATCTGCACTACCACCTGTGGTTCATCGTAAGCTACCCAATGCAGCCCCGCTTCGTTCTGTCGGGCCGATTTCAGCACATTATTGACCTGTATCACACCATAATATTTGCTCCTCAATCGCGTAAAGTGTACCTCGTTGGGAAAACCCGCAACCCATTTGATTTTGACCTTTCTGCCCTCCGAATCGAACCACCCTCCGTAGGGTGGATTGCCGGCGGTACCGATTGGATGGTTCGATGAATTGATTGGCCCAAGCATAAATTCCCAGACGTTGTCGCTTATCTGCACAGCAAAAGCACTGTGCAAATCGCCTGTTAAAATAATCACCTGTTTGTCCAGACCATCGAAAAAATCAAGCAGCTTGTCCCTCTCTAAGACCGCTGCGGTAAAGCCATCCTCCTTGGTTGAGCGTCCAGCGACTAATGGCGTTCTTTTGCCGTGGAAGTCGGTATGATAAATCATCCACGAGACACTTGATATGACAAATATAAAGTCGGCGTTACTGTTGTGAATTCCATCCATCAGCCATTTTGTTTGAGCCTGTCCCAAGATAAATCGGTCCGGTTCGTGGGCCTTTTCCGGAATATAGCGTGTTCGTTCCCCTCGTGTGTCGAGGGCGAAAAAGTGACAGTTGCCAATCTTCCAGTCGTAATAGTGGTGTGTGCCGACACTATAGGTGCACTCTTCATCGTTGCTAAATTCAGGCCTTACTCGCAGCCGATTGTTATCCACCACTTCAACAAACTCATACACTCCGGCGTTCTTGCTGCTCATCTGTATGTGGATATTGCTGACGGCCTGGGGGCGCAAGGTGCTAAAATTCGCCTTTGGGTCATACAGTACATTGCTACCTTTCTCAACTCTTGCCTTGCCCCATCTTGTTGGCTGATATTGCGGCCCGGTGGTAAAATTTGCCCAGCCGCAGTATTCATACCATGGCCCCAATGCCGGGTCACGATAGAGCCATTTGCCCTTTTTCAAACCAACTTCACCCGTACCTTCCAGGTCGCTGTATGTCTCATGGTCATCGTAGGTGAATATCGTCGGTACGTGCCGGAAGAAATTGGCCATATCTCTGCCACGTTGTAGGTAGCTTTTGTAGTCAGTTCGGAACGTATCAATAGTATGAGGCATATTCTCTTTGGTACGGAATTCCTCGTAGATGTAATCACCATTCATAATGAAGAAACGCAGTTTTTGGCCGTGTCGTTCGAACATAGTGGAATACGATGGTGAATTGCCATATTTGCCCGCTACCTGAGAGGTCTGGCGGTTACCGAAGCTTGTGGCAAAACTGAAGTTGAAAAGCCCTTTAGGATTATACTCAGGATCGTGGAAACTATTACTGTCAGGTAAAGTCACAAATGACGGGAATCCAGGTTTGAAATCCATTCGCGTATCTATCAAATTATCTTTAATAACTATCCCGTAATAATATCGCGTGTTCGGACACAAACCGGTCAAATCCACAAAGCCTGTATTGTCATCTTCATCTTTCGTTTGCCCGATGACACCTTGACTCTTAACGGTAAGCGGCAATTGCGTGTCATAAACCACCTTGAATTCCATTGGCTCGTCGGTCCTGACCCACACCCTCATGTTTGTGTCAGTCGGCCTGCCTAACATTGGGCCATGCGACAGGCCGCTGGACTGATAGGGTATCACGTCATTGGCAACAGGATCGGGCCAGCCGGCTTCGATAATATCACCACGCGATACTATTGCAAAAGCAGGTACTATTACTGAAGCAAACATCAAGACCGGTATTTTTCGAGTTTGCATGATTTATCCTTTAAAAGCTCATAAACGCCAAGGTGAGCGCATTGCCCGGCTCAGCATACGGCTGGCTGTAGGATCATCGATGATCTGTTCCTGTTTTGGGTCCCACCGAATCTTTCGGGCAATTAGCATCGCAATATTGCCCAGATGTGCAACCGTAGCAGAGCGATGGGCAATCTCGATGGGCGTAATTGTTTGTGCACGCGTTTTGACACAGTCAAGAAAGTCACGACGATGACCCTGACGATGGTTGCCGGCCGGTCTGGGAAGATTTACCTCCTCAGGTCCAATTCTTTCTTTTAGCAAGCTTTTCGGATTTGCATCAATTCCTGCTCGCCTCACATGAACCCAGCCACTATCGCCGATAAATTTGATCCCTTGAGCATAGTGATTATTGCTTCCTACGTACATCTGCACGCTGTTTTCATATGTACATTTGAAATCATAATCAACAGCAGCATTCCATAGTCCATCATCAGGAAATTCACCTCTGCCGGCAACTTCGATTGGCCCGGTTTCATCACAGCCCATGCCCCAGTGCGCAATGTCGATGTTGTGTGTACCCCAGTCAGTGACCTGGCCGCCAGAGTAATCCAGGTTCCAGCGGAAGTTCCAATGGCAGCGTTTTTCAGTATAGGGCGCCCACGGAGCTGGGCCGAGCCACATCTGGTAGTCGAAGCCCTCAGGCACGGACATAATCGGTTGTGGATCGATTCGATAGACTATAGGCTGGCCAGGGCCAGATTTGTATCCGGAGCCGATGCCAACTTCTACTTTTTGTAATGTGCCGATGCGTTGATTGCGGACCAGTTCGCACGCAAAGCGAAAGTGGTCCGTTGAGCGCTGCCAACTGCCGGTTTGCCATACGCGGTTGTAGCGATGCACCGCTTCGACCATTGCCTGACCTTCGGCGACGGTCAACGCCAGCGGCTTTTCGCCATAGATGTCTTTGCCGGCACGAAGGCCCATTATAGCGGGAATCGAATGCCAATGGTCAGGCACTGAAATGCACAGGGTGTCAATATCGTCGCGGGCGATGAGGCCACGAAAATCATTGTATTGGGCACAGTTCTTGTTGCCGTAATGCTTGTTGATTTGTTTAGCTGCAGCTTGTCGCCGGCTGGCATCGACGTCACAAACAGCGATTATCTGGCAATCGTCCTCCTGCAAAAATCCATTGACGTGACGCATCCCCATGCTGCCCAGGCCGATAAGGCCCATCGTCAGCCGGTTGCTGGGGGCTGGTCGGTTTTCCTTGCCGGAAACAGAAGAAGGAAAGATAAATGGTGCAGCGATGGTTGTTGCAGCGCTTTTGACAAAAGTGCGTCGTGAGATTATCTGGCGTTTCTGCTTCATGATTTATTCGTTTGTTTTGACTTTTCAGCCGATGAACGGGCTTCAATCAACATTTTGATCCATACGCCGACGTAATGTCCGTGGTCATGGTAGGTACGGCCGCTGACCAGGTTGCCATCCACGACGCAGGATTCGTTTATAAAAGTGCCGCCACAAACTTCCAGGTCGAATTTACACTTAGGCACAGTGGCCATGCGCCGTCCTTTTACACAACCAGCCTTAGCGGGAATCTCCACCCCATGGCAGACACAGGCTATGGGCTTATTTGCTTCGAAGAAATGGCGGGTGATGCGAATAAGGTCCTCATCGTAGCGGATATACTCCGGGGCACGCCCACCTGAGAAAAAGATGCCAAGATACTCATCTGGGTTGATGTCCTTAAAGGCAATGTCGGCCTGAATGGTGTAACCCTCGAACTCACGAGTGACTTTGCCATCCCAGTCCGGGTGGAGCTCGTGCAGGACCATATGGTAACGCCGCTTCTCTGGGCCCGCAACCACAGGTTCAAAACCATCTTCCTGTAAGCGGTAATACGGGTACAATGTGTCCACCGTTTCGGTCGCTTCGCCGATGATAATCAATACTTTATTCATATCCTTTTATTATCCTGCCTTTTTCCTTGGATCCCGCTTTGTGGGAACCCTCGCCTTATTCAGAATCTTTCTTGCGCGGCGGATCACGTCTTTGTTGTCCGTGGCTCGCATCACCTTTTGCAAGGCATCGGCGACTTGATCGGGGACCACATCGCCAGGCTTTTGCTGGACGATCTTTTCACTTATTGCCACAGCCGCGAAACACGCCTCGTCCTTAGTCGCCGGGTTGTCCAGGTGCGCCATTGCCATCGATAGCGCCTTTGCCGCCGGCACTGTAGCCAGCACGCCGAGCAGAAGCTTCTTTTCTTGGTTTCGTTGAATCAGCGCGGCGGCTTCCTTGCACATCGCAAGTTTCTTCTCTGTCGAGAGGCTTTCATCTCGAACCAGACTAATATAGCCGCGCAGAGCCGCAGTCTTGTGAGACAGATTCGGCGATTGTCTCGCCAACACGAGCAAGTCGGGTGCGGCATCTACTGTTTTCCATGCGCAAAGTGCGCGGATAGCTTCGGCACGGACTTGGGCATTGCGATCTCCGATCTCCGTGCGTACAGCTTCCAGAGCATTCGTTCCCCCAATGACGCCGAGAATGCGCAGTAGAGCGCTCTTTTGAGCGGGCGCCGCATCGTCAAGTCTATCGATAAGCTCATCGGCGTGAGACTGTGGGTCGTCGGCTTTCCTGCAAACAGCGGTCAGGGCCTGTTCGGCCGCAGCCAGCTCCTGCGACCGCTTCAAATCCATGAGCAGGTCAAGAAGAACTGACAATTGACTGGGTTCGCCCAGTTCGCCTACCATTTTGATCGCTGCGGGACGAACCTCCGCATCAACATCGTGGGCGGTTTCCAGCAACATGGGAATGCTTGTAATCATGCGCCGACGCCCGATTAGTTCAATCGCGGTGAGCCGCCGGCCAGCCTCGCTGCTATTGAGCATCGCCATCACAGCGGCATCGGCCTCCTTGCCTGGCAGGGCAGCGAGGGCTTCTTGCGCGGTTTCGCTAATCTGGAGATCGTCATCTGCCAGCAATTCCACCAACACGGGTACTGCCAACGCATGGCCAATCTCCGGCAGGGCCCGGATGGCTGCGAGACGAACAGATTTCTCACCGCTTTGGGCCGCAGCGAATAGCACCGGCAATGCCGCCTTATCGCCGCGCTTACCGATGGTCTGGATCACCAGGATCTGGTTATCTGCAGGCAAACGGCTCAACTCAGTTGTCAAAACCTGAGTCACTTTAGAACCTTCCATTTCCAAGGCAGTCTGAGCAGCAGCCGAGAACATGATATAGTCATCACTGCGTAAGTTCTTTTGCAGCAAAGCCACGCCGTCCTTCTGACGACGGATTAGTATCGCTCCTCGCAAAGCCCCGGCCCGAACCTGGTGCGGCCCATCCAAGTCGCGCAGCTCGTCGTAAATCTCGATGGCCTCGTCACGTTGGCCTTCGGCGGCCAGCGCCTCGGCACAGCGGAACAAACCTTCACACAGTGCGAGCTGATTGGCGGGATGAGCTTTTGGTAGGGCTGCTCGCAGCGCCTTGGCCGCAGCAGTATTGCCGATGCTGCCCAGCGCCTTTGCCGCGGCCTGAGCAACCTGGGCGTCAGAGTTCTGCAGCAATCTCGACAATTGCCGTACCGCCTCTGTATCACCTCGTACGCCAATGCTGTGGATAACACCGGCTAATTGCAAGCCTTTGAGTTTACCAAGGGCATCTCGAAAAGCCCGGTCCACGGCCGGGTCAGGGTTCGGCTGCAGTGCATAGCGGGCCATGTGTGAGAGTTCTTCATCGCCGAGAAGTGCAGCCACTACCGGAATAACGTCTTTGGTGCCGACAACGCCCAGTTGACGGAGGGCATCCGACTTTTCTTGTCGCGTTGCGTCCGAATTCAGCACCGCAATCAGTTTATTCTCCAGCTCCTTTGTAGCCGGTGGGATGGTTTGCGCGAGCACCTGGACAGCGCCGGCGAACAGTAACGTGATAACCAGAATACTCCTGGAATTTCGAATTTTTTGTGTTGACATAGCTTGTTTCCTTTCCAAATTAAAGTTGTTGTTTAGATAATCCCAGGATCACACAAAAGCCCAAGGCTCACGCTGCGCACGCGAACGCAGCCTGTTTGCTGCCTCATCATTGATGAATTCTTCTTTGTCAGGGTCCCAGCGCAGGTCCCGCTTGAGCCACATACAGATGTTGGCTATTTGCACTGTGGCCATAGACCGGCCCACCAGTTTCGCATCGGCTACAGTCAGGCGACGCGACTTTATGCAATCTAAGAGATCTCGCATATGGTCCCCGCGACGCTGGGTGCGTTCTCGGTAATCGTTGACAATCTTGTCGTAGTCAGCCAACAAAGATCGGGGTTTAACTTCAAACCCCCTGTCGCCGACTCCGATCCAGCCTTCAGTGCCTTCGTATTGTACGGCACATTGTGTGGGCTCCATGCTTCGTTGCAGGATCATTTCTACACCGTTGGCGAAACGCGTTCTCATTCCGTCGCCTGTATTGTTTTCCACGTATTGATACTCTACAGGTGAGGTGTCCTGGCAGTCGATTGCATCGTGACACTGGGCAAACGTGTGCGAGCCCCATTCGCCGATACCACCGTTGTAAAAATCTAATTCTCTAAGATTTCTTGAACCAGCGTACGCGGAACTATAAGGTCTCCAGGGATTTGCACCCAGCCATGCGTCCCACCAAAACTCCTCTTTCGGAGGCTCGGGCACGTCGGCCTCAGCCCAATCATTACTCATATACGCCGTACCACCAGCAATTTGAGCAACGATAGTGCTTACCTTACCGAGCCGGCCGAGACGAACACATTCGTTGGCAAAGATAAAATTCGACTCGCTGAGCCGCTGCATACCGCCTTGATAGACGCGGCCGTAGCGTTTCTGGGTATCCGCAAGCACCTGGCCTTCCTGTATTGTCATTGTTCCGGGCTTCTCGGAATAATTGTCCTTACCTGCCCGCATCGCATGGACGGAAAGCATCGCATGATTGCGGTCGCCGGTGGTGGACAGTACCGCATCAATGTCGTTACGCGCTAAAAGCTCGCGAAAATCAATGTACGTGTCGATATCACTGTTGTAGAAAGCGTCGATTGATTGCTTGATGGCCTCACGACCCGGCCTGTAGCAGTTGCAATGTGCGATAACTATCGCATCATCATTTTGCATCAGCCATCTCAGGTCGCCTGAGCCGCGACCACCAATGCCAATTGTCCCAAACACAATTCGCTCGCTGGCCGGCACACCACCTCTACCTCCCAGGGCATTAGAGGTGATAATCGTAGGGAAAGCCACAAGCGCGCCCATTGTTCCTGCGGCGCCCCGCAGGAACTGGCGCCGGTTTAAATGTTTTCTTTTTGCTTTTATCATAGGTTACCTCCTTTTGAAAAATTACAATTTTTGCAACCCGTCACAGCTATTTTGACAGTATCAGGTAACACACCTGACATTAATTACCAAATCCTTAATCTTGATCTACACCATAACACATTGCAATTGCAATTCAATTTTTTTAGGCG
Organism: uncultured Pirellulales bacterium; assembly: GCA_964397675.1. Lineage (GTDB taxonomy): Bacteria > Planctomycetota > Phycisphaerae > Sedimentisphaerales > Anaerobacaceae > CAYNKI01. The sequence goes on along the minus strand of CAYNKI010000010.1, from coordinate 22,127 downwards.
GAGGGCCGTGTTTAGGTAATCTAAGGCTCACACAAAAGCCCACGGCTCACGCATCGCGCGAGATCGTAGCCGATTAGCTTCTGCATCGTTGATGAATTCCTCTTTGACGGGGTCGTATCGCATATCACGTTTTAGCCACATGCAGATATTAGCCGCGTGCACCGTGGACATTGACCGGTGCATCACTTCCGGATTGGCCACGGTCTGGCGACGGGATTTAACGCAGTCGAAGAAATCACGCACATGGCTCATCTGTCGGCCGGTGCAGGCCGTGTAGTCATAAACTATCTTCCTGAAGTCATCCATCAGGGCGGGCGAGGAAACATCCGGTTTGGAATACCCGTCTGCCGCCGCGACCCAGCCCTCGGTGCCCTCGTAGCGTACGCCGCACGTACCCCGCCAGATTTTCTTATCAAGGTCGCGTTCCAGGATCATTTTGATGCCGTTAGCAAAGCGCGTGACCATGCCGTCGCCGCTTTCGTTCTGGGCATACTGATACTGGACGGCTGATGTATTCGCGGCGCCGATTGCCACCTGGCACTGGGCAAAAGTATGCGCGCCCCATTCGCCGATGCAACTGGTGTGGAAATCATAGTAGCCCCGCCAGCGTCCCTGCGTATAGGCAACGTTGTACGGCCTCCAGGGGCACGGGCCCAGCCATTCGTCCCAATCCATCTCGTCTTGGGGTGGTTGGGGTTCCTCGGGCAGCCACTCGTGGCTCAATTCAGCCGATTCCCACGGCGCAATATGGGCGAGGACGGTGTGCACCTTGCCGAGCCGACCGAGGCGGATCAGTTCGTTGCAAAAGGTGAAATTACCCTCACTGAGCCGTTGCGCGCCGGTTTGATAAATGCGTCTGTAGCGTTTTGCAGTTTCCACTACCGCCCGGCCTTCGGCGATGGTCATGGACGACGGCTTTTCAGAATAAACGTCCTTGCCTGCCCGCATTGCCATGATGGAGGCCAGCGCATGCCAGCGGTCGCCGGTAGTGATTAGCACTGCGTCGATGTCTGTGCGCTCGGCCAAGAACTGTCTTATGTCGCTGTAGAGAGCACAATCATTGTTGCCGTACCGCGTGTCCACTATTTGCTTGACGGCCTCGCGACGCTGCTTGTTCGGATCGCAGGTCGCGACAAACTGCACATCCGGCTCTGGCAGCATCCAGTTCAGGTCATGCGAGCCGCGACGGCCGACGCCGATGCCACCCAGCACAATGCGCTCGCTGGGCGGAACGGCACCATTACGACCCAATGCCGAGGCTGGAATGTAGTACGGTGCTGCTGCGGCAATCCCAATGTACATCGGGACCGTGTGCTTCAAAAATGCACGCCGTGTCATGCCCCTGCGCCTCCCGTCGCAAGACGGGGCAGCGGGAAGGTTCGAATTCCTCTTTAACATGATGGTCTCCTTATTCATTTGGCCACTTGTATTCACTATAACCAGCCGTACGAAAAAGCCGGCTTTTATTCATTATACCGCAAAGGCTCTTTGAGTCAATATTCCTTAGCCCCATTTAGAAATAAAGCCAGATTTCTAACGGGGCTTGCGCAACAGTTCGGCGATTTCGGTGTAGCCTCGATCAACTGCGATATCAAGAGGCGTCTTGCCCTCTTCGTTCTTGGCATTTACCTTCGCACCCTTGGCGATAAGCAGCTCGACTATTTCTCTGCGTCCACTTATAGCTGCTCGCTGAAGAGCGGTCATTCTAAAAGAATTGTCCACGCTATCGACATTGGTGCCACTTTCAAGCAATACTTTTACTTGGTTGATATTGCCAATGTGCGCTGCCTCCTGAAGCGACCATGGAACCTCTGGTGATTCGGTCAGCGTATAGATAATCCGACGGTCCACACCTTCCCTTTTGTAACGATAAGGAGGAACAAAAAGAGGGCTGCTTGACCAGACTCGCGGTACTGACCCCGAGTGAGATTCGAGTATCGCGACTAGATGCAAGAGGGCCAGCGGCTCAAAACAATCAAATCTTGTGTAAATATGTTTCTTGCTCAAGACAAAAAACCCTCCATGAAACTGATTGACCACAATATTGTCGGCAAGACGCCGGGCCATAAGCAGGAATTCCTGCTTCTTTGTTTTGTTGTAAAGCTCAAGAAATCCTAAAAGGCTGTAGACATCAGTACAAGCCGTGTCCATCTTGAGCTCCGGTTTTTGGCCAGCAACTTCACCAATATCCCCAAACTTATTTCCCGTGCCGATATCTCTTACCATCTGCCACATGAATTCATCGCCAGTTATTCGATATGCTGTGGCATAAGCCCAAAAGAATCTCAAGTCGACAAAAAGAGGTTTTGCAATACTGCCTTTTTCCCCACGGCCACAAGTCTCTTTGAGAACATATCCCTCGATATTTGTACCATCAGTAATAATAGGAACGAATGAATTATCTTCCTTCCGATAAGATGCCTTGCCCCATGCTGTGAGTTCTTCTACAGCCCATCGGGAAAATTCTCTACCTTGTTCACCAATCATGTCACCCATCAACAAAAGACTCATCCATTGATGAGCTTGTACATTTTCGGGATAATAGATATTTCTTAGTTCTGGAAAAGGATAGGAAGGAAAGATAAAACTGCGCTGATCAGTAAAGTGATCACTGAGATTATCTCCTAACGGACTCCCTCCCTGTCGATTATACAAATACTTAGCCATCCCCGTTTTAGGATGCCTAGTATCTACAAATCGTTGGATTAACCGCTTACTCCACACAAGTGGTTGCTCCTCGCCCGAGAGTCGATATAGCATTGTGCCAGCATAAGCCAGGCTTGTTCCCGTATTAAGAAATCCCAATCCACCCTTGCTCTTGAAAAATGTAGGACGATCTTTGTATTCATGATTCCACGGCTCTTCTATAAAAGCACTATAACGACCAATGCGGTTAAAATCAAGATTCGACCAGTCCAAAACATGAACAGACCAAAACGCCTCGATGAATCTCTTTGTCGCCTCTGGATCAACCTGCCACATTAACTCATAGTAGGGATAATGCACTTTTAAAATGTGGGACTTAGAGGAAGGGAATCTAACGTTGTCCGCTTGAGCATCATAAGCAACATAATGTCCCCAATAGAATAGCCCATTAGAATCCCTCAAATTTTCAAAAGCATATTTGATTGCCTGCTTTGCGGCATCTCGGTATTTAGGATCTCCTGTAATTTTTGATAAGCCATCAAGAGTTCGCAACAATGTCTGTTGAGAGGCAAAGTTAGAAAGAATCCATTTTTCAGTTTCAGTGGTTGTAGACAAATCACCCTTGGGACTTATCCACTTCACCGGTTCATAGGTGTTAACATTCAAGCCGTCAACAAACAATGGCGTGTGCTTAGGACCGTAGGTATCCCTGCCGTGCTTAAGGACGTTATCGGCAAAGGTGCGCACTGCTTGAAGATAAGGACTTTCCGATAGCTGTGCAGTATCTTTCTGCAGCGCTTCAACCTTCTGCGGCTCCTTGACCGGCCCCTGAGGCTGGCTCGCCTGGGCAGACACAAGGGACGGCTTTACCAGCATTATGGCACTCAGCAGCAACGAAAGGATGCCACCTCGAGCATTATTCTTTGCATCGTGATGCCTTGCCGCCATGTCGGGGGACACATCTGCGGTATCACTGGAAGCGCTTACTTTTTCGGGTAAAATAAAAACAAGCTGTCGTGGATGGGCGGTCATCGCGCAGCCACCAGAATCTGGGGACATCTTATTTCTCCCTTTCATTGAGGTCCTTTCGTATCTCGCATAGGGTTCTCCAAACAGATGCGTCAAAACTGCCTCGTTCGGCATGCTATCAAACGTGAGTCTATTTGTCAACAACTTAATCAATAGTATTGCCACAGACGTCGTCCCTTCGAAAAGCTCAGGGCAGGCTCTGAGTGGAGTCGAAGAAATGCTTGTCATTGTGAGGCCCAAAAGTCCGCGGCAATCTATATGAGAAAATGCTCCTGGCCGCTTTTCTTCTATGCCATCACGGGCTTCGTTCAAATGCGCCGACGTCGGCTCTTCCCATCATCACCCTGGTTCCGTGAAGGTCTTTTCCTCCGTTGTCCTTAATGGTGATTCCTGCATCTATGCATGACGAACCAGGCTTGAGCCAGTATCCCCTTAGCGCTTCCATAGTCTTCAGGTTAATATCAGTGCCTGCCATGCCGGGCTGGATGAACATAGGATCGGCGACTATGGATCTGGTATCCAACTTATGGGCCGGAATGTTGAAGTAGAGGTTGTTTCGAAATGTCGTATTGATCCCATTGGCATTTTTGCCCCATTTCCCCCGGCCCTCGAAGAAGAATATGTTGTTTTCGAAGAGTGAGTTAATGGGAGTTCTTTCTTCAGGAAATACGCTGACGTCAAGACCTTCGCGTACGAAATGGGTATTGTTGTAGATGTGAATATTCTTGGCCTCTCGGCTTTTTTCAAACCCGTAGAAGTATATGCCCTTTTTGTCATTCTGACTGACGTTGTAACATATTACTGCATTACGGCTCTGTCTCTTCATTATTCCACAGAACCACATATTGTCGTGACTGTAGTTGTACTGAATGAAGGTATTGACGCAGTTGTAATCGGCATCAAAGCCACCTCGGTCCTTCCCTTCCTTTCCCACATTTCCATACGCCTCGTTGTACTGGATTCTGATTCCATCGGTACTGTAGCAGAAAATGCTGTGTCCCGTATCGTATCGACTGCTGTTGGCCAGTGTGTTGTGTTCATAGACAGCGTCCTTGCTGACGCGCGCAATGATGTTATTGCGTCCGGTCTTGTCTATGTAATTGCCTGCCACGTAAACCTTGGTCCAGAGATTGTGGGAGACCGTGTCGTTCTCTCGGAATTCGATGCGCCCACAGGAGGAGGCGTTGCCAATACCCACGCCGCCGACTCGGACAATTCGGTTGTTCGTGATGCGAAGGTCATGGAATACCGTGGATGTAAGGTCCTTCACATGGACATGGATTCCTCCGCGTTTTTTCCCGGCCACTTTCCCATTGACATCGTGAATGTAACAATCGTTGATATATATGTGCCTGTAAGCTCCTTCAACACCTTCCGCAAGAACGTAAATGCCGAATAACTCCCCCTGGTCCTTGTCAGTTCCGTCGGTATTGGTGATTTCCAAGCCTTTGACTTCCCAGTAGGACAGATTTATTAGCAGCAGGCCGGCGATGTTCTTCCCGTTACCGTCGATTCTTGGCCGATTCCCATGCCCGTAGGTATCAATTCTGATCGGAGCCTGCTCAGTGCCACTGCCAGAAGGTGAGAACATCCCGTTGAATTGCACGCCCTTCTTGAAGAAGATGATATCTCCTGGCAGAAAAGCAGCCGTGCTGAGAGCCTCGAAAAGCTTCTGCGAGTCAATGTGGTATTCCTTGGCATAGCATGGGAACCCCTGCATGACAATCAGCAGAAAAGAAGCAACAAGATAATGCCGGTAATTTTTCATGTCTTTGTTCATTGGTAGCACTCCATAAATAAACCTATCCATTATTCGGATGAGCTGTCTTTTATCCCCAGGTCGTCTTTTGTCAGGATGGACTCGAATCTGTAGCCGGCGCCGGTAACATTTTCTTCTGCACCTTGTTTACGGTCGATGACGCAAACGATTTTTTTGACCGTTGCACCCGCTTCGGTGATAACCTTTGCTGCTTCGAGGACCTGTCCGCCGGTAGTAGCGATATCTTCTACCAGCAGCACGGTATCATCTGGTTTTAGGATGCCCTCAATGAGTTTCGAGGTGCCATGATTTTTCCTACTCTGACGGATGATTATCCAGTTTTTGCCTATTTCTAATGCTGTAGCTGCAGCCAGAGCTACGCCGCCAAGCTCGGCTCCGGCTATCAAAGTGACATCGTCAGTTACATGTTTGGCAAATTCTTCGCCGAGGGACTTGAGGATGTCCGGGCAGGTCTCGAAAAGATACTTGTCAAGATAATATTTGCTGCGCTTACCACTACGCAAAACAAAGTCACCTTCCAAATAGGCGGTTTCTTTGATGCGCTTGATTAATTCTTCTCTGGTCATATCTCGTATCTCGTATTGCGTATATCGTATTGCGTATTTCTTTTTACGTGATACGCATCACGCACGACGCATCACGCATTCTATACCTTGAGTTCCACTTTTCTGCTTAGTTCTTTGCGATACTTTCTGCGGATGGGAGTTACAATATTTCTTATGAATTCATCAACTTGCTGCGGTGCCCGGCCGACGTACTTTTTAGAGTCTAATACTTTTTCAAAATCAATCCTGCTAAAAGCAACATCTGCTTTAAGTCGGCCAATCAAATCATTGTCTTTGCCAAATCGCTTTACCTGGGCAGCGGAGGCATGTGAGTGCAGTCGTATTTTCTCGTGTAGCTCTTGTCTGTTGCCGCCGGCCTTGACTGCTGCCATCAGGATATTTTCAGTTGCCATAAATGGAAGTTCCGCAGCAACACGGCCCGCTATCACCTTTGGATAGACGACAAGGCCATCAAGTACGTTGATAAGTATTTGCAGGATTCCATCGACTGCCAGGAATGCTTCCGGAACAACTATCCTTCTATTGGCTGAGTCATCGAGTGTTCTTTCTAACCACTGTTCGCTGGCCGTCATTGCGGGGCTTGACGCTAATGACAATACAAATCTACTAAGCGCAGTTGCACGTTCTGCTCGCATCGGATTTCTCTTGTAAGCCATCGAGGAAGAACCGACCTGCGACGTTTCAAAAGGCTCCTCAATCTCCTTTAAATTGGCAAGCAGGCGAAGATCGTTGCAAAGCTTATGAGCTGATTGCGCGACTGAAGCAAGTGAATTTATTACCAGCGTGTCGATTTTCCGCTGGTATGTCTGTCCCGTAACGGCACAGATATTTTTGAAGCCGAACGCAGCAGCTAACATTTTGTCAAGCTGCTTTACTTTGGTATGGCTGCCATTGAAAAGGGCTAAGAAAGATGCTTGCGTGCCGGTGGTACCTTTTACACCGCGAAACGGCAATGTCTCTATTCGGTGCTCAGTCTCGCGCATATCCATCACAAACTCATAGCACCAAAGCGTTGCCCTTTTGCCCACCGTGGTTAATTGGGCCGGCTGATAATGCGTAAAACCTAAGGTCGCCAGCACCCGATGCCTCTTAGCAAATTTGCCTAACAGGTCGATTACGGCTGCTAATTTGCCTGCGACCAGTTGCATCGCTTCTCTGATGATTATCAAATCGGCGTTGTCACCTACGAAACAACTGGTTGCGCCAAGATGGATAATTGGTGCAGCCTTTGGTGCAGCGTTAGCAAAGGTATGGATGTGAGCCATTACGTCATGGCGAAACTGCCTTTCATAGCGAGCTGCCTTTTTGAAATCGATGTCGTCGAGGTGCTTGGCCATCTGGTTTATCTGGCTTTGTTTTATATCCAGGCCGAGCTTCTTCTGGGCTTTTGCCAGCTCAAGCCAGAGTCTGCGCCAGGTGCTGAACTTTTTCTGTGCCCCAAAAAGCTCAGCCATTTCCCTTGAGGCGTTTCTCTCTACGAGAGGACTTGTATACCCATCTGTATTTTTTTGCATTTTTCCTCGATATATCCCTATATGTTTATATTTTGAAAAGTTCATTTGCTATTAAGTTTTGCCTTACGGTTAGTTAATAGCTGTTCGATTTTCGTGATATCTTTTTCGCTCAAATTCCAGTCTGACGCCGGAACAGTTTCTGCAATCTGTTCCGGCCTTCGTGCCCCCACTATAGCGGCAGTCACTTCCGGCCGACGAAGGATCCAACTAATAGCCAATTGAGCTAATGTCTTGCCGTTGCGCTGGGCAATGGGCCTCAGTTGGTCAACAAGTTCCAATGTGGCAGTGAATTGCGGATCGTGAAAATCCGGATTTCTTCTTCGGTGGTCATCTATTGGCAAATCCGCAAGCTTTTCCTGGCTGAATTTACCCGTCAGTAAGCCTCTCTGCATTGGGCTGTATGCCACAACTCCAATATCAAGTTGTGCACAATACTCTAACAGTCCGTCTTCAACCTCGCGGTGAATCATACTATAAGGTGGCTGAAGTGAAGCAACCTGGTGAATCTTACGAACACGTTCGATTTGGGCAATATTGAAATTAGATACGCCAAGGTAACGAACCTTGCCTTCATCTGCCAGTTTGGCCATTTCTTCCCAGGCCTCTTCAACATCTTCTTCTGGCTGGGGCCAGTGCATATAGTACAGGTCTATCACCTCTACGCCGAGTCTTTTCAAGCTCTCATGGCATTCCTTCCGAATGCTTTCTTTTTTCAAGTAGTGTACTTTTTCCTTTTTTTCGTTCCATAACAGACCACATTTTGTGGTGATAAATGGCTTTTGACTCGTTTGCTTTAGGATTTTTCCGATGAGCTCTTCTGAATGGCCCAAGCCATAAACAGGAGCGGTGTCAATCCAACTGATACCTTTGTCCAGAGCCGTCAGGATTGCACCGATTGCCTCATCGTTATCTTGCGGTCCCCAGCCGAATTGCCAGGGCCCGCCCATCGCCCAGGTACCTAAGCCTATGGTCGTCAGGTTCAACTCGGTATCGCCCAATTGTCGTTTCTGCATGCTATTCGTCCTCAAAACCCAAAAGGGAACCCCGCTTTGCGGGAATCCAATTGAACTATTCATTTATCCACACAGTAAAATATTAAGATTTCAGACCGTTATCAATATTTAATGTAATATTTATTTTGCTTATCGCCGAATTATTATTATATGTTTTTAGAGAGACCACATGCTCAGACAGGACTAAAACGCCAAAATTGCCTAAGAAAGGCTCTATTTCTGCTTAAAGCAGGAATAATCTCAGCCACGAAGCAGGGGCATAAAGCAGGAATTTTGGGGAGGGTGCCGCAAGACAGTATTCTGCCCCATTTTATTAAGGGTCCCCAAACGCCATTTTTTGAGGTTTGGAGCCCTGGAAGTTCTAAAGCATACCGATGTACTTTGGGATGGGGGGTATCAGTATGAATAAAGTGATTATGCTCAACGGAACTGAGTCGGAGGAAATCCTGCAGACTGCTATTGAACAAAGGACACCTGCCATTATGTCATATTTGTCCAAGGACAAATGGCACATCGCGAAGGTACAGCTAACCGAGCTGAGTTTCCCACAAGGTGTGGGCCCAGCCAATAGATTAACTGTGGAGAGTTTTGGTGTGGAAGAAAAGCCACGCCCGATAAATATACAGATTAATCAGCCAGTTGGCATATCGTTCAAGTATGCATACGGCAAATTCGTTTTTGACACCAAGGTGGTGGCTCTTGAGCCGTCACCAGATCCAGCCCCGAAGCACTTCGGGGGCGGAAGGATAGTACTCGAAGTACCGGACCGGATGGAAGTGCTTCAGAGAAGAAGCTATTTCCGCGTTAATGTACCAGAATCCCTTAATGTAAATGTAACGTTGTGGCATCGCAGCAGCAAGCTCCAAGACAAAAACCAAGAACAGGCTCTCACCTTGAGGCAACCCACTAATTATTACAAAAGTAAGCTTGTTGATATTTCTGCTGGTGGTGTGCAAGTTATGGTTCTGAACGAAGAAGGAGCAAAGGATTTCGACCACAAGGAATCCAGCCAGGACGCGGACGAACACAGACGTCCGTGTCAGTCCGTGTTAGGCTTTAAGAGGGGACAGTTTATCGGACTACGGTTTACACCTATGCCCTATGAAATGCCATTGATGTTTAATGCCCAGATTAGACGTATCTTGCCCTCAGAAGACCTTAAAAGCATCTATCTCGGTCTGCAGATTGTAGGCTTAGAAGCAAGTCCCGAAGGTCGGCAGGTTTTATCGCGCATTGCTGGAGTTGTCGAACGTTACTATCAGTTAAATCAATCCAGCGCTAAACAGCTCGATCCACCTGTATCGGACAGTAGGACTCCATTTCAGAACGACGCCACAGATACGAAGAAAATGCCTTTACAAAACTCGCAATAAGTTAAGTGCACACCTTATCGAGGTCGGTGAAGTGCTGCGACTACTTCAAGCATCAGTTAGTCAAACCTGCGATTGCAGCTCCGATCAACGTGGCGTTATCCACGCTTACAATTTCGTAATATATATTCTTTTCATTTTCGAGATATTGCTTCAGGTAGTACTGAACTCTTTGCTTCAGTGACTTAAGGTGGTAGAAGGTTGTACCTTCAGCTACAATACATAACGGACGAGAAGGGTTTTGACCTTTGCCGCTTTTAATTGCTACTGAAGACAGGTTTATGGCAGTAAGTTTTGCTGCTCGTTCGACCAGCCTATCAACCAAATAGTATAACGTCACAGTATCCTCTACCGCTGCACCGTCAACAGCAGAGGAAAGAGGATTAGCATTTGATGTCGGAGAGCACATAAAGTCACTTACATCTTTTGTGCTTATTTTGTTTACCTTTTTCAATTTCTCGGCTGAAGTATCTGAGAACAAACCCTCCTCAGCCACTACTTGAATAACCTTCATGCAAAGTGGCCCAAGGTAAGCACCGGATATCATCTTCTCAAATGTATACATTCCTGGGCTCATGGAGGACGCATCGAACCTCTCGTCTATTGTCCCTCGCGGTGCTTTAGCAAAGCCACCAGATTCCACATTCACTATCTGGTTCTTTGTAGGATCTAAGCCTTTTGTTTTGGTTATATTGGCATTTTGTTCTACATAGCTACAGTTTGTCCCCGTCCCTAAGATGAAACCGATATAGGTGTCAAAGGTTCTGTCAGGAAAGGATGAACGGCCAGCCAAAAGAGCGGTAACAGTATCATTTAATAAAACGATTTGTTTTTTACCCTCCTGGCCTAATGTCTGAATAGCCAGGTTCAAATTCTCTCCTATCATTTCACCGAGCACTTCTTTAGCTCGAATCTCTTTGGAAAAATGCAGGACTCTGCCATCCTTGTTCGGAAACATTTCAATTGGATACGAGAAACAGAAACCTATGTGCCCACTTTTGTGAATAAGGTTTTTTATATAACCGGCCATGATATTGAAGAATTTTTCTTTACTTACCTCCTGCTTTACTCCGGGCATTTCGTATGGCTCAAGCTTGTCTTTCTCTCCAAGTGATTCCCCATTTTCCTTGCAGATGACTGGTTTTCCGTCTTTATCAAAATAAACCGTGGCCACACGGAAGTTGGTGCCGCCGGCGTCCATCACTATGACGGGTTTGTCTTTGGGTATATCCCTCTCAGTTTCTATGTAGGTTGGCAGCATGGCTAGAGAACTGTCTTGTCCAGTTAAGCCCTTCTTCATTTCCTCAAGGAAAATGTTGCAATTCTCATCTATGTCGATATCTTCATAGTCCATGCCGTGGTTTTTTAAGAAATCCGTAACTTTGTTTTTTATGTGTTCCATGATTAATCCAGATAGCCTTCAGGGTTCTTATTATGCCACTGCCAGGCGGTGGTGACTATTTTTCTTAGCTCTGTCAATTCGGGTCTCCAGCAGAGCTCATTCTTGGCCTTTGTAGCGTCTGAGGTTAATATTGGCGCATCGCCTGGTCGGCGCTCCGCCTCAACCACCTTAAAATCTTTGCCGCTGACCTGCTTGACTGTTTCAATTACCTCTCTGACTGAAAATCCCTTTCCGTTGCCTAAGTTATAGATTAGCTCGGCCCTTTCATCCAACTTGTTCAGCGCTAACAGATGTGCCCTACACAAATCGTCGATATGGATGTAATCGCGAATGCAGGTTCCGTCCGGCGTAGGATAATCGGTTCCATAGATTTTGACTTGGTGACTTTTTCCCATTGCTGCCTGTATAATTCGCGGGATCAGATGCGATTCCGGCCGATGGTCTTCACCGAGGCTGCCATTTGCTCCTGCACCGCAGGCATTGAAGTATCTTAGCGATGTGTACCTTAGCCTGCCTGTTTTGCTTTGGTAGTGACACATCCTTTCCACTGCCCATTTGGTTTGGCCATAAGGATTGATTGGCTCTTTTGGCACATCCTCGGTAATAGGGACTTGTTTTGGCATGCCGTATACTGCTGCGGTACTGCTAAAAACAAACTTCTCCACGCCGGCTGTTTCCATCGCTGATAGCAGATTTTGTGTGTTAGAAACATTATTGTGATAGTATTTAAGCGGCACCTGAACCGACTCGCCAACCTCAATAAATGCAGCAAAGTGCATCACTGCTTCGATTTTGTATTTTTTAAGCGTATCGACAATTAATTCATAATCAGCTAAATCGCCTTCGATAAGCTCAGCTTGTCTGACCGCTGATTTATGGCCTGTACTGAGATTGTCGAAAACCACCGGCTCATGGCCTTCAGCAGCAAGCATGGCCGTCATATTACTGCCGATATATCCTGCTCCGCCGCAAACTAATACTTTCATAATCTTGTTACTCGTATTTCTTTTTTTAACCGCAGAGACCGCGGAGTACGCGGAGATTATTAATATTGTCATGAGAAGGCAGAAACTCATTTACCTTCTTTTTTATTCTCTCTTTCTTCTCTTTGCGCTCTCAGCGTTCTCGGCGGTGAATCTGTTTTCAATCCGCTTTAATATCTCTGTTGCAAGCTGGGTGTCTTTGCCTAAATCGATCCATTCCGCACCGGTTGTCAGTGTCAGCTGGCTCGGTGCCTGGTTCAATTCGTGCGACTCAGGCAGGCTCAGCCTTTGTACCTGCACATCGCAGCCGATATATATCTTATCATCTTGTGATTTTATATCTAATTGTGCGATTCTTCGAATACTTTGCAGGTTTGCTTCAGCACAGTTGAAGGCTCCGATGTTGTCGCTGCGCCAGAACTCGAAGAATTGTGCTGCGGGTAATGGCTTGGTTCTTATGATTCCTCTGTCGATGTCAGCCTTGTCGATGGTAAAGTGCATCTTTGCCAGGACATCTTCCGCTATCTGCATTGCCTCAGCCTTATCTATATCCGGCTTATAGATTTGCTCTATAGTTTCACAATGCTGCTGTTCAGAGCAGCCAGCCAGAAACAGACTCAAGACTAAAGAGCACAGACTTATGACGACAATCATCCATCTTAGGGTTTGAGTATTATGTCTTGCGTTCGTACTCATTTTGCATCCATTTATTCGTAGATTTTGATAAACTTCGGCTGATTATATAGACGGTAGGATTATCACTCAAGAAGTAATATCTGAATTTTCTAATGTCTTGATTAGTCCGAGCAAAGAGCACCCACAATCCAAATCAGCTAACGATCTCGAGGATGTCGATGAGGTACATCTGTCGGCCATTACCGCCATGGGGTGAATCGATAACGACGAAACGGCTGTCGGGGCTAAAACGTGGATGTGTATCACATCGCCATTCGCCGGTATATTCCGGCGGCGAATAGAAGTGCCCAAGTGGCGTTTTTTTGCCCGTCGCTACATTGTACAAATAAACGTGCTGTTTTCGCTGCTTGTCTGGATAAGTGTCGTTGAGAATCCACTTGTTACCGGGCAGGTAACTGCAATGGCCATTTTGAGCCATTACATCTTTGCCGACCACTTCTACTTTATCTGTACCGTCTTCGTAGAGGTAAAAAGCGTTTCCGTGTGAAGGGTGCCAGGCCCAGGCGAGGATATGACGCTCGTCGCGCCAGATAAAGTGTGAGGTTCGTCCGTAGCTGTCCACGACGCGAATGTCCGAGCCGTCAGGTTTAGCGGTGAGCATTCGCGTGCCTTGCCTTCCAGGCCCGGACCGAGACGGCGGTGCAGAAATATAAATCGAGAGCCGTTAGGATTGAATAGCAGATGATTAAAATAGTGTTTTGCGCCGGTGGTGTTTATGTGGGGACTGGGAATCTTTGCGACGTCCGCGATGGAGATTATCAAATCCCGCCTGCCAGTCTCAAGGTCGAGGCGGAAGATGCCTGAGTCTTTTGGTGCCAATTCGTTTGCATAAGGGTCAGAGAGGCCTGCGTAGCCGTAGCCGGGACGCATATCCTGAATGCGCCGAAAATCCGGCGCGACCGCAGTTCGGCCATCGGGACTAATTGTGTAAAACGGGTGCAGCAGAGTTTGCTTTTTGCCGGTGGCTACATCAAGGATATGGCAGACGAATTGACCGCCTTGTCGTTCGTTCCAGAGGATTTCGGTTTTTGAGCCTGGCCGCCACTGGAGCATGCACCCCTGCTGCCAGGACCATGCGCGGCTTTCGCCCAGCTCGATCCAGCGGTCATTATCTTTCAAATCCACCATTCCAATCTTGATAAGGTCGTCAGGTTTGGGGCTGCGATGCTCGAAATCAACCTCCATCCCCAGCACATAACGGCAGGTGGGGTCGAACTGGAGTTTGTCGTAGTAGCCGAACCAATGATATTTCGGGCCATGGGTTATAGCGCGAACTGGGGGTAACTCGTGCTCTACGGCCAGCACCGCGTGGCCTGAAAAACCTGCCAGCACCACCGTACCGCAAGTCGCATATTGAAGCAATTCGCGGCGTGTCAAGTTACCGTCATTCACTTCCGGATTCTCTCGATTTATTTTTGCCACTCCGGACAAGCCTCTGTGGCTTATCTATTTCGGCTGATTATATAGACGGCGGGCTTACCACTCAAGAACCAATTGTTTTTTTATGTTAAGAGGGGTTTAGAATAGATGTTTGGAATATACCGAATGTGTTCCCACTTTCTTGAAAGAGGATTGCTCAAGGATGTCCCTTATTATTTATCTCTCAAAGCTCCATCTTTTTCATCATCTGTGCACTATAGTTATCACACCACTCTTCCTCTTTTGGGTCACGCCGGCGCGATATGCTATCAGGAGGGTGTTTTTCAAAATTAACCACATGACCGATCTCATGTAAGAGAAGATAATAGGAATAGCGCTTTGCATCCTTTAAATCCCAATCTATGGTCCTGGTGCTCAAATTTGGTCTGCCGCCGTATCTCTTTACGTATTCAATATACTGCTTATTATCAAACAAGAGAGGACTCTGTAGATGACCTTTTACCTGTTTTAGGCAAAAATTTATTCTGATACGATAGAATCTGCCGCGCTTGACCATTCTTGCCGCCCGAGTAGTCTTTGCGCTGAAGCCAAATCTTATATATAGAATAGCATCCCAGATTTCTAAAGGAATATGGTTTCTGACTCTGCCAACATCCCTTTTAGATAAAGGGTAGCGGTACTCTGAGCTTACGCTGTCATATAGTATCTTCATCAGTAAACACCTTTTCTGTTTTATCCGTTGCCGTCCTCCAGCCGCACTCTTAGAATTTGTTCAAGGGAGTCTTTGGGGCTCCCGCACACACGGTTATTATCATATAACTATTTTCTAATACCAATTCCATTAAAAGTTGCTAAAAGAATTATACATAATACAACTGGAAGGCCTGGATTCCTGCTTTCGCAGGAATGACAATTTAAGGCAATAGGAAATCAATAACTAAAATTGGTATAAGAATTTATTCACGAAAGCACAATTATTTTTTGGGCCTTTATGATTTGTAATACCTAACCATCTTAGGTATTTATTCTACACCTACGGATGTTTGATTGGTATCGGAATCAGCGCATGAGCGGCTGAAACCATTTCGGCCGATCGTTTTGGTCGAATGTAGGAAGCAACTGTCGCCAGGCCTCGTCAGTAAGTCTGTCGCTCATAGGATGCTTGAATTCGTAGTACGACAGCACAGGACCTGCCGCCAGGAAGATTGAGCCATCCGGCGTCTGGCAGGCTACGATGATAAGGTCAACATAGCCTACACCTTCCTCGAGGACCTTGCTTTCAGCAGTGTGCGTATGTACGTCGGCTACGAGCGTGGTCTTGAGTCCCTTGTCATCAACGCCGAGAACGGCTCCTTCAAGAGTACTGCCGAATCCTCTGATATACACGTAGTCGTCCTCTGATAGTGGCTGGTTCAGAAGCTCTTTATTAGCGATTTCAACCAGTCGGCCTAATATGTCTTCGAGGACTATCAGTCGCAATATAGCCTCAATCGATAGTGCATCATGGTCGAGTAAGCCTTGCCTGGTCATGCGGGTCAGCGCCAGTAACCGACCATAAAATTCGGGTAGAGGCTCCACATAACCTGTTACGGCTGGAGGAAGACTCGTTTCTATCGGCGTGTAGCTCTGTTTTGCATAAAGGATAGTGTCATGCCTGAGTTGTGTCCACGAAGCCAGAGCTGAGTTGAGCTCTTTTTTCTGCCAGGCCTCTGTCCGCATAAAGTTCGGATAACCCTGGCCGAATTCACCTATCAGGGCTCGCAACGCATATAGCCAACCCCAGTACAAATTCTGGTTCCAATCATAGAGGTTGAGAGAATCGAACTCGGCTTTGAGTTTATTGAATTGCTGCCAATAATTTGCGTAGTTTGTGTCACCCTCTCCAATTAAGATTGCCTTAGCCCGGTCTGAGCCCAGAAGTGCCATCACATCAAGACCTCGTGGGTAACACCGAGCGATACGCACGCCAGTGAATCCGGTCGTGAACGGTGGTATAGACCAGACGATGTTTGGCTCTCCAACTTCAGGAAAGACGAGCTGCTGGAACATGTATGAGTCCGGAATGAATCGTTGGCCCATAAACCGCATGCCCTTGGTTTTGTCGAGCACCTCATCCAGCGATTCTGACGTAATGGGTGGTGTCACATTCACGCTGCCTGTGCCGCCGAAAATTTTTGGGGATCGCAGCAGCGCCAATTCGGTTTTCAGCATGAAGAGGTTGTTTTCGTCTTGCAGGTCTGTCGGCTCAAAGCCGCTGCCGAAAATTTTATTTATCGCTTCAAGATACTCATAGGGCGTAAGATCGTCAGCTAAGCCCACATAGAAGGACGTGATGGCGTATATTCTGTCCCAGACTTCTCGGCCGTTTCGATAGCCTACTGTTACCTGTTCAATGGACTGTGCCAGCAATACTGCCTGCATAGTCTGAATCTTTGCATCGTATAAGCTGATAAGGGCATCGCCAGCCGGCCCCCAGCTCTCAGCCCCTTTTAACAGAAACGCCATTCGCCCATACCACATTAACGTCTTAAAATAGCGTTTTAGCTCTTCGCTTCGGGTGTAATGACCTCGCGGCACATACTGTGAGTAGTCTTCCTGATAGATAAAGATGTCACTATCTGCGAATCCTTGGTGTGCATCGATTTTAGCTAATTCGCTCGTCACAAGGTTTGTCACCAGGCCTGGCACCTGAGCCTCCGGCTCAATGAGTTTTTGAGCAACGGCAAGATATGCTATGTTACGCTTTGCCGCTTCTTGAAGGTCACCTGTGTATTGTTGATATTTTATCTGTGCTTCATTTAGAAGCGCCGCTGTCAAGTCGCTGATGTCCCCGTGAAACTGGCGCTCTTCTATATCCTTCAACGTTTCATCGAATTGGATGTGATAAAGATGCAGCAGTGTGTCTGCTGTGATAAACAAAGGCACATTCATCCTACGCAGGTTTTTGTAGGGTTTTACTATATCGTCACGGTTGGGATCGGACCAGCCGAAATCGTGTTCGATAATAGTAAAGCCCTTTTGTGTCAGCAGTTGTGCAGCATTGCCTAATGTGAACGCCGAATCAATCGCTGCATAGTTACTAACATTCTTTATATCGAGAGGAAGAGTGTAGCCAGGTGCATTCGGCTCAACAGGATTATCGTACACGGCGTAGTACTTGTTTAGCCCCGGTTTGCTGGGAACAAGTGAAACGATAAGGTCACGTTTGATCGGGCCGAATTTGGACTCTATGGTCACTCTCAGTTGCGAGCCGACAATCTTGTATTTTTGGGGAGTTTTGTCCAGCCAAACGCCTTTAACCTCATAGCCCATCGGAAGCATGATGCCAATGTTAGCTGTAGTTGGTTTATCATCGGTGGGAAAATATTTGCCTGTGCCTAACGCGTAGAAAAATATGAACTCTTTCTCTGCCGGCCGGGTGATTAGACTGTGTTCATAATCAACACGAAAGACGGCACCACCAGTGGGAAAAGGTCCCTGCCACTGAATCATAGGTATCTTCGGCATCTCCGGTAGAATAGTCGTATACTTTTCGCTGCTCCACGTCCGCGTCAGTTCAGCACCATCTTGCCAGACGCTTATATTAGTCGCGTCGGAAGGTACTGGAAACAGCATTGAATTCACATCAGCGGGGATATCAGTGAATGTGAAGTAGCCTGTTAAAACTGCGTGAAGCCTGCTGACGTCCGGCTTGATCTCTACATTTATATTTTCTAAAAGCATATTTGCCGGCGTCGGCACCGCAATCGGATTGGCTTTTATGGAGATTGTTGTTGCTAAAATAATGACTAAGACGATACTAAGCTTTTTCATCTTCATATCCTCCAAGAAAAATTCTTCAAAATTTATTTTATCAAAAAGTAAATCTGATTTCAAGCAAAAGAATGGATTTCTTGCCTCCGTATTGAAAAATACATGACAACGGGGGAAAATCTCTAACGGAGTAAAGGTTAAGTTCTCTTAACGCCGATAGTAATGACAGATATGCCTTCTATACAGACACAATCTATTAACGAAAAGATCATGGCCTTACCTTTGGGCCGGATCGTCAAGGATTTTCTGGACTATTTGGCCATTGAGGCCGGTTTATCCAACAACACGATTTTGGCTTATGGTCGCGACCTGAAAAGCTTCCTTGAATATTGTAAGTCGAGTGGAATCAGCCAATTACAGCAGATAAATTCGTTCCTTATACAAAAATATTTGCGAATTCTCGATCAAGATCAAAAGAGTGAGAGCTCGATTAAGCGCTGCTTGGTCGCTATAAGAATGCTGTTGCGATTTGCTAAACTTACTGGCCTTGTCGAAGAGGACATGACATCGATTCTCGAAAGCCCGAAGATTTGGCAGAAGCTGCCGGTTATCTGTAACAAGCAACAGGTTATTGATCTTATTAAGGCTCCGGAACCAACCGAGGCATTCTATCTTCGTGACAAGGCGATGCTTGAATTGCTTTATGCGACGGGAGTCCGCGCCAGCGAATTAGCAACCCTGAAAACATCAGATATAAATCTTGATATCGGCTACCTTCGCTGCATAGGTAAGGGCGGTAGAGAGCGGGTGATACCCGTCGGAAAAGCTGCTATCGACGCTACAAAGGACTACCTTAGTAATCTCCGCCCCCAATTAGTCCGCCAAAAGGGCGGATTTAGTGCTGATTTTCTACTGCTGTCCCGAACAGGCTTGCCCTTGGGTCGTATTGAGATATGGAGGTTAGTTAAAAAGTACGCAGTCCGTGCAGGTATGCCACGAAATCTAACTGTGCATACATTGAGGCATTGCTTCGCGACACATCTACTGGCCGGTGGAGCAGACCTGCGCAGCGTCCAGGAGATGCTCGGACATGTGGATATAGCCACTACGCAGATTTATACCCATGTTGACCAGGAGAGACTACGAAGGATTCATAAGAAATACCACCCCAGACAGTAAAACTGGTGAATGGTGACTGGTTAAATAAATTCAAAAATCAAAGTGTAAAGTGCAAAATTAAGGAAGTCATCCCGAAGTGCTTCGGGATTCCACAATTTTGATTTTTTATCTTTAATTTTTGATTTTTTCGTATTACCAATTACCAATTGACTTAATGGGTTTTCCAGTTATTATGGCTGAATTGATGAGCCCCGCACCAGGGCGGAGCGGGACGAGCAGAGTTTTGTTTAAGGTCATCGGAATGGGCAAAAAATGTCTATTCCTGGTAATTTTACTGGTCCCGATGTACATCGGGATAGGAAGCCAGCAGTCCAGTTTGGGTCAGGACAAACTCGTCTCGGCGGAGCGAGCCGGAGTCGGACCGGCCTTGCCAGCGGGTAAGCCATCTACAGAAGCTAAGCCCGATGTGCAGTTAGAAATCAACAGAAACGCCTTGCTTAAAGGCCCAAGCGAGGACAATCGTATAAATGCTGCAATAGTAATGCTATATAGTCCAGACCCGCTGGCCAGAAAAATCCTCCTCGATGCGCTAACGCAGGGAGAAAATGCTGCTGCACGAGCGGCTGTATGCAAGGCATTAATTCGGAGTAGAGCATTAGAGAAACCTATAAAGAATAAGGAAGAGTTTATCCAGCCATTGCTTGAAATATTGACTACCGATGATTCAGCCGGAGCTAAATTGGCTGCAGAAACCACCTTAGTTTTCGAGTATGAGCAAATAATGGAAAGCCTTGAAAGAATAGCAATTGATACCTCATTTCCAGTAACGGCCCGATTAAATGCAATATGTGCATTAAAACTTCAGCCTGATATAAGAGCAATATGTAAGCTTATAGATTTAGTTGATGACGCCGAAAGCAGGGTAGCTGCCGAAGCCCAGGCTGCTTTGCAATCTCTGGGCATACCCGTAGGCGAAGACGTCGATGCTCGCCAGCAAATCATAAATGAGCTCAAGCGCCAAGGTCTGGAAGTATTCTTGCGGGAGCGACTGATTCGTCAGGAGACAGAGATACGTAAGTTGCAAACCGAATTGAACTTATGGCGCCAGCGGTATCGTTCTGCGTTGGATAGGATATATGACGTCATCAGTGATGACAAAGCAAAAGGCAAGTTTTTAGCTGAGCATTTGGCCGGTTTAGAGCCGATAGCGAAGTTATGGGCGTTGGAAAAAGTGGCACAACGACGGAGAGGAACAAATCCAAAATTACCAGTTGAGCTTGGGCCAGTTTTGATCAATCTGGTCTCGGATCCCGACAGGGAAGTTCGGCTCAATACGGCCAAATTGTTAGCACGGATGGGTGAGTTAAATTCAGCCCAGCACTTGTTGGAACAGCTCAATGTCGAACAGGATGACGAGGTCAAAATGGAGCTGTTCGTCGCACTCGGCGGAGCGTGTTACTATGCCTCTTTGCCCGATTCTAAGTTCAAGACTACCAAAGAGATAAGAAAGCAGGCTCTTGACTGGGCAGAAAAGTATCTGTCTAAGCCAGAGCCGAAAAAGCAGCAAAAAGGTGCCGAAGTTATGAGAAGGCTGCTTGAGCAAGATGAATTAACATCTACAGAGGTTGACAAATATCTTAGCTTACTTGTAGAAAGATTGAGCCAGCAGGTCAATAACTCCGACAGCACTCTACGTGGGGTATTGCTTAGCACAATGGCAGGCCTATGTGCTCCCCAAAGCGTTCACAACGCCCAAGCTAAGAAGCGTTTTAAGCCTTTGTTTGAAGAGGCTCTTGAAGATGAAACAGATTCCCTCAGAGAAGCAGCGGCGGATGGACTTATCTATATTAACCCGAAAAATGCACTAAAAATTTTGAGGGCAAAAGACTTTGCCAATGATCCGAGTGAGATGCTGAGAAAGAAACTCATCGATTGGGCTAAGGATTTCGGCGGCAAAGATGATTTGAGTTGGCTGGCGGAGAAAATAGGTAAGAACACCGAAGGTGAGCCAGCCTGGCAGGCAATGCTCAAAATATTTAATAACTCAGACGCTGGCGTCCTGAACGAGTGGATAGACAAGTTTACGCAAAATAGTCAAACCAAATTATCGGACGAGCAGAAAACCTCTTTTCTTGAAATAGCAGAGCGAAAGGCCACCGGCGAAAATAAACCAGAAATGCTCAAAAACATTAGACAGAAGTTAGCTGACCTTTATATTGTCATAGGTCAGTTTGAACGAGCAGCAGAAAATTTAGGATTATTGCATGAAACAGCCCAGACCATGCAGGAAAAAGAGGCAGTTGTATCTGATTTACTGGATGTATATTTGAGGTGGCCGAAATTAGAGCTTGCAGCCGATTTAGTGGAAAATTGCTTGTTGGATAAGGATTTAGACCCCAATAATGTGGTCATATGCTCAATCGACAATTACCTGAGCAATCCGCCACAAGGAGTTGATCCTAATGTCTTGTTGAAAGTATTAGCTGAAGCAAAGACCCCTCAGGCAAGACCATTGTGGCGACAGCAGCTAAAAAGCTGGACTGAGCGCCTTAGTAAAGCCGAAGATGCTGAAAAACCAAGAAGTAGCGGTAATTAACTATAAAATTAGAATTTTTTTTATTTTTTTTATTTTTTTGTTTGCGATTTTAGAGTTAATCTTGTAGCATACTTTGTTTATATTCAAAATTTACGAATGTTATACTTTCTCTTAGATTTTTTGAGGGAGAAAACAAAGGCGAGATTTGTTTTCCGAGGTTTATAAACTGGGCAAAGTTGTCTTTGGATATTCGACTCAGCATCGTAGTGCCCATAAATAAGTATTGCTGCTGTAGCTCAGTTGGTAGAGCGCGTCCTTGGTAAGGACGAGGTCATGGGTT
>CAYNKI010000009.1:0-31687 GCA_964397675.1 uncultured Pirellulales bacterium | reverse complement strand
GCCTTGATGGTATCGGCGACTATGTTGAGATAACCGGCTACAAGGGCATTCTCGGGCCGAATGCTATTACTGTGACTGCCTGGATCAAGACGACGGCCACCGAAACCGGCGTGATTGTAGGCTGGGGTCCCAACATTGCCGGTCAAAGATTTGAATTTCGGATTAATACCAACAGGTTGCGGACGGAGCATGGTGATGGCAATGTTCAGGGAGATACGACTGTTACTAATGGTCAATGGCACCATGTTGCTGTGACGGTACAAGAGAACGCCACGATTTCTTATCCGGAGGTGGTACTTTACCTGAACGGCCAGGACGACACGAGGCCCAGTACAGACCCGAATACGTTTAATATTACTGCCGACCAGGATGTCAGTATTGGTAGGCGTCCCGCAAGTGACGACAGATACTTCATGGGGCAAATTGATGACGTTCGCATTTACAATCGGGTGTTGTCACAAGAGGAGATTGCGTGGATGGCCGGCCGGACTCAGCCGTTTGACAAGCCGTTTTGAATAGTTCGTAGTTCATAGTTTTTGGTTCATCGATAAACGACGAGCTTGTAATTAGAGACCCAATTCGGGGCCTATGCTGATTGATTCGGCGTAGGCCCCGCTTGTTTTTTATATCGCATATAATACGCTATTGTTACCGAAAAAACGCGATAGACAACAAAATGTTTCACTATTCCAGACAAGATTAGTCCACTTTTCAAAGTGGAGAAATTTTTCTCGCTACAACCATAAAAATAAAAACGACCCCCCGTCCTTCTGAGCTGGGTATGCCCCTCTTGATTTTGAAAAGGAATGCTTATTAGCTCAAAACAGCACCGCCCGTGCTCTCATGGCCGAAAAGTGAGCGGTGATGATTTCACCTCAGCTTACCCGCCAGCGCTGAGCCGAATTCTTTTGCGAGTTTACTTGCACTGTATTGCTCTTTGTTGTCGTAAGAAGCAGTCAGCAGGATTTCGCCGTTGCTATCTTTGGCTACCAGAGACACGCTTTCAATAGCTTGAGTTGAAACAAACGAGCCGGTGCTGACAATGTGAAGTTTAGTCTCATTTCCTGTTGACCTCATTGTTAGGAAGGTCGAGCCGGTAATGAAAATCGTTGCGGAATTGGAGTCACAGATTTCAACCTTTTTCCTTATGAATTCTTTCTCCAGAACGTCTCTTAGGACCTTGCCAACGTAGGGATTCTCGCTCTCAATTGGTTCGATATGCACACATTTGGCAGTGAGGGTCTTTAAGGTTGGAGTGGTTACAATATCAGAATGGCAACCAGAGAATATTGCTATCACCAATAATCCGACAAGCCAAAACGACCTATTCATTTTCTGCTCCTTATCTAATTTTGACTGTATATACTATTCGGCATATTTTTTGGATCTCTGAACAATCTTTTAGGGCTATCGCTTCCTATTAATGGGCGTTGCGTCCAAAAACATGTCGAGAAAAATTTATCATAAAATTGAATAAATGATAATCTGTGCTTGCACTTTCTCTGTTTATGCTGTATAATGAGAATAGTTAGTTAGTAAATATTGATAAATTAGAAGCTTTAATCGAAGAGATGTAATCACAGTGAAAAACAACACGCAGAGGTGGACTTACACCGGATAAATAGCAATTTCAACCGAGATTACGGCCACAAATTCTGCTTCATCCATTCCTCTTTGAGCTTAGCACAGTCAAACTCATCGACCACACCATCCAGCACAATATCGGCGGTTATGCCTCTCTTGGTTGTCTCAAAATCAATATTTCAGAGTTCTCTTTCTATTTTTCAGCAGATCAGATTCTCCGAGAACAGGCCCCCAGGCGAACAATCAAACGCCAGAATGAAGGTGTAAAAAGCTACACTACTGTCCCGTTAACTTATGAGTAAAATGTTGTAAACCGAATAAATATAATGCCTTGTGAGAAAAAATGATTGGGATCGATTTCAACCTGCTCTTAAATTTTGGCCAATCGCGTATTCGTCATCCCCACATGGGACTACGGGAAGCCAGCATGCACGGAGCAGACCGCCGAGGCAACTGGTACGAATCAGATTCATCTGCAGTCGCTTTGCTCTCCTATCCGGAATTGCCGTTGCGAATACGTAAGTTGCCTCAGAAGTATCACTGCCAACAGGTACAATAATTTGTCTTTCATAATGACCTCCACAACCGGCTGATAACGTCAAGTTATTCGTTTACAGTCTAATCTCTATGTCAGCTTTGGCTATATCCTCCAAGGCGCATAATAATGTTTAACTGGCGGGTAGCCGTATTCTATTCCCTCGGCGTCAGCTTTTTTCTTCGCCTCCGCCACTTTTTTCTGCCACCGCTCGGAACATTCGTCAATGGATTTAAACTCTGCAAAAGTACCGGGCCGGCTCAGACATTGCTCTCGCATCAACTTTTTCATATTGTGCAGGACATCTTCATACTTCAGGTCATAAGCAAGGTTTTTCTGCTCATCGAGGTCGTTTTCAAGGTCATACAATTGGTCTGGGTCCAGAAAATGTTTGGTATGCGTCTTGAGCCCGTCTGAAATGTCTGTCACGCCCTTTGCAACCTGGCCCGTGCGGTCGCCAAGCGCCTTGAGCAGGTCGGCCTTCTCGGTGTCTCCTTTTTTAATCGCTTCTGCTATCGCTTGTCTGCGCACTTGTTTTTCTTCTGGCGTAAGCCGTTTGCTTATGGGTACTCTAAAGGCGATATAGTGCCATTTTTTGGTTATTACCCAGCGTGTATATCCGGCTTCACCATAGACATTAGTGTGTATCGGTTTATTTTGTCCTTTGATTACAGGCAGAAGGCTTTTGCCTTCCAGCGTGGCATCTTTGGGTTTTTTCCCACCTGCGACATCTATAAAAGTTGGTATCATATCCAGACTTGAAATCGGATGGTGATACTGTCGGCCCGGATTTTTAGTTCCTGCCGGCCAACTGATAAATGCCGGTGATACGTCATGCCCTCCGGTATAAGCCGAGTTTTTGCCTCCGTGATGGCCGTTGTCCTGTATAAAGGCAACCATAGTATTTTGACGCAGTCCCAGCTCGTTGAGTTTTCCAAGGACCGCTCCGACCATATCATCGAGCCACAACAATGGAGCAAAACTATGTTCGGTAAGACCGGCTTTTCTGACCCGTTCTATTACGGATTTTCTTGATGGCATCACATCCGGGGCTTTATCAAGGATTATATCATCACAGGCATGTCTGGGGTCTGCATTTTTCAATTGGTCATAAGGATTCGGGCTATGCAGCAAATTGCTGGCTATGTAACAGAGGAAAGGTTTATCTTTGTTTTTATCGATAAATTCCATTGTTTTCTGGGCGCGCCATTCCGGATTGTGGACGCTCATTAATCCCTTTTTTGTCTTGTGAGTATGTAGATTCCCCGGAGAGATAGCACCGGCGTCATCCCATCCAAAATCCCGGAGCGTCTCTCGATATATCTGTTGTCTTTTCCAGGGGTCTTTTTCGTGTTTTGCTCCGTTCAGAAGCTTGAGCTTGCCGCAGCAGAAGGTGGTATATCCGCTGCGCTTGAGAAGTTTTGCCATGTTCCACTCATCAGGGGTGAGTTTGCCGCCGAAGCACCATATCTGGCCCTCGACTGAAATCTGGTCTTTTCTGCCTGCGCCTATTTCATTTCTGTATTCTTCCCGCCTGGAGTGTGTCTGGCAATGGCCTGACAGAATCCCTAAGCGCGAAGCAGCGCACTCGGGATGAGGCACATAGGCTCGGTTAAAGGTTATCCCGTTCTCGTAGACATAGTCAGAAAACGCCATTGCCGGATTCGGTCAAGGATTTCTCGAAAAAGTTTCTGCGGTACAGCTACCTCTGCCATTTAAAATATCACGTAACGCGAACGGCTGATCACCTTGGCTCCTATCTTGACGAGTTTGTCCATAACCAATTGTTATTATTCGACTTATAACGGGACGGTAGTGAAAAAGCCAATAAAATCAATATTGCACAATGCAATTTTTAATATTTCATAAGAAAATGGCTCTGTAATATAGTATAATAAATTTTATCTTAGGAGAATAGGTGTCTTCTATGAAAACTTGCGTGTTTTCGAAGTTTAACTATTTCGGGTCAAATTTTATTATCGTGTACTGAAGATTGAAAGGATGATCTAAAATGAAGACAAATGTGATAGTGATGTGTGTGGTTGTTTTGTTGGCAATAGTAATGCCGGGTCCGGCCCATGCGGAGTTTACCATTACAGAGAATTGGGCCGTTGCAAATGCGGGTCAGTGGGGCAAGAATCCCGTTAACAACTTTGATGGTGAGATTCCCGTAGTCATGGACGATCCGAATGAAGGTAGCGGCTTTAAATGGGGTGGCTGGTGTGGATTGGATGCTGAGAAGGGTAAAATTTTCAATATCAACATTGATGCCGAAGGCAAAGACAGAGATGGATACGTATGGTGGATGGGTAACCCGGAGCCGGGTGGATGTTTCTATACCATCTTCTCATCCACGGGCAGCAATGTTGCGGATAGGTATGTTGAGAACTTAGCCACAGTGACCTTTATAGGAAAGAAAGGTGACTGGGTCGGCAAACTCCTGGTCCGTGATGCCAACGGCGACTGGTATCTGTCCAGTCCGTTTGATGCTGTCGGTGGCATGACGGAGAACTCCATAGCCGTTAACGCCTTGACCTGGGAAGAGATTGTAGGTGAACCAGCAAAAGATATGAATGAGCTGGATGCCGGAGGACCATTTGAGGAGCTGACAACTAATAATTCAGGTGATGGTAGTGGTCCGGGTCCCATCACTGCCAATGTAACCGATGCGAATTCAACCTTACCTGACCTGAGTAAGGTCACCGGCAGTGGATTAGTGTGGGTCGGTGGAACCGGAAAGTTTGAATTCGGGCCTATTACCTGGCAAGGTTTTGGGGCACCAGTGACTGCCTATCGCCCGTTCCCTGCTGATATTGTCCTGGATAATCCCTGGGACGTGGCCCTCCGTTGGGAAACCGGCCAGGGTGTGGTCGGTGAGACGGTCTATTTTGGAGAGGACCCGAATAATCTCACGGATGTCACAGCGCAGGCGGTGGATAACACATATACGCCGGGCAATCTGGAACTGGGTAAGAGCTACTACTGGCGAGTCGATTCGGAGCAGCCGGATAGTACAGTGTTGCCGCCGGAAGAGGGCACCTGGGGTTTTTCGGTTGGTGAGTTTGCGGCGATCGAAGGCTTCGAGAGCTTCTCCGATAAGACAGACAACAGGATATTCCAGACATGGACAGATGGCTGGGGGTACACCGAGCCCGAACCCGGTAGTCCCGGCAATGGCACCGGTTCGACTGTCGGCTATCTTGATTCTCCGTTTGCTGAACAGACGATCGTTCACGGCGGTGGTGTGTCCATGCCGTTCGCCTATGACAACTCCGCCCAGCCCTACTATTCGGAGACCGAGCGGACCTTCGATACACCGCAGGACTGGAGTGGGATCGGTGGCAAAGCATTTACGCTCTACTTCTACGGAGATACCGGCACCACTGCTACAGCTACTGATCGACTCTATGTGGCTGTCGAAGACAGTCTTGGGAGCGTTGGGTCCGTGACCTATGACGGCGATATGGAGGTCCTGAAGCTTGAGGATTGGCAGCAGTTCAATGTCGATCTCCAGGACTTCAGTGCTGCTGGTGTGGACCTGACAAGCGTCAAGAAGATATATCTGGGTGTGGGCAACAGGACTGCTCCACAGGTTGGTGGTGCAGGTAAAGTGTACTTTGATGATATAAGGCTGTATATGCCCCAGTGCCTCCCCGAAAAATGTGAGCTCGTAGCTGACCTGAACGGCGACTGTATTGTGGATCAGGCCGACCTGGACATGCTGATGGAAGAATGGGGTCTCACTGCCGGAGATATGGTACCCCTCACGAGCGGGACGTTGATTACAGGTGCGCTCGATGAGCAGGGCCGAGTCGAATTCACCGAGGACTGGTCCGGACATGACGATGAGCAGGACAGGTACAAAGATTTCTACGCTATCGCTGTGGAAGACCGTCAACCTGTTCTGGAACTTCTCTTTCCTGAAGGTGGATTCTGGAAGTTCCCGAGAGTGAACACCAGTGCCAATCTTGATTTCACCGGCACGACCACGGCAACAATTGAGTGGAAGGCCAAGGACAATAATGCCGTTTGTCTGTACGGTGCTGCCAACAACGCCTATGATCCTTATTACAGGTTCAAGTTTGTTCTGTATAATGACTGGACAGGCCAGAACCTCGGATGGGTACCTGATAGGAATGGAGAATACTCACCATCAGAAAATGATGGTGGTCGCTCTCCATCGTATTTCCTCGGGCTTCTAAATTACAGAGATCTGGTGACCGGGATGACTTCTGACCAGTACTGCACGCTGGAGCTGACAGTTGTCGCCGATGAACAGAGCTGTACGATAAACTATACGGTCAAACAGGGCGGCACTGTGGTAGGTTCCGGCACCTTGAGTCCGGACCCGATTGATTTTGATAAAGGGATTGACGCAGGGCAAACCAAGACGACCTGGCATATAGGTGGTGCTTATGGGAAGGCGGACCAAGAACCTGTTCAGTACCTCACGGGTGGATTCGTCAAGTCTTGTGATATCGCCAACCAGAAGAGCCTGACTGCTGATCTAAATAAGGACGGTGTGGTCGATGATCTTGACGTTGCTATCGTCGAGGCAGAGATGGGCCAACAGTGCTTGTGGCCATAGGTGTAAGTGCAATTGTGAATACTTTAGCATATAAGCTGAAACGAGAAAAAGCGAGAGCATTCACATTGATTGAGCTGCTGGTCGTGATCTCTATCATAGCGGTGCTGATGGCTATTCTGATGCCCGCCTTGCGTTTAGCAAAGGACCAGGGCTATGGCATAATCTGTGTCAACAACCAGAGGTCCCTTTCACGAGCATGGTACCTTTACAAAGACGACCATGATGACAAACTCGTTGGCGGTCATGTCGGGGGAACAATTGGAGGCCGGCTACTTGATTGGGTAGATAAGCCCGCGAGTGGCAGTGGCGACCCCCTTGAGTTGAAAAAAGAAGGCATAAGAAAAGGCCTACTGTGGCCTTATGTGAAGGAGATAGACGTATATCGCTGCCCCGCCGACCTTAGAAAGATAAGACCCCCCCATTGGGCTTTCCGCACTTACTCTATCTCCGGCAATATGAATGGACAAGAAAGACTTAAAAGCAACAAACATCTGCAGAAATATACTGAAATAAGGAACCCCACTGTCAAATACGTCTTCGTGGAGGAGTGTGATTCAAGAGGTTGGAATAAGGGTTCCTGGCTTGTTAATCGCACAGGCACTAAGTGGATCGACCCACTCGCAATCTGGCATAACAAAAGAAGTACTTTGGGCTTTGCGGACGGCCACGCTGAAAAGCACAGATGGGTCGATAATAGCACCATTGACATGGCCGAGCGCGCCGCCGAAGGCGACACGACCGTGTTCGGCATGATTGTCCCGGATGGTGAAGGTGAAGACCTGCAATTTATGCAGAGATACTATCAATTAAAGGACGACTAATGCTCTGTTGCACCTTTGATGTTACAAAGGAGATGCATAGTGAATAGGACGGGAAAACAAAAGGACGCGAACGGGTTTACGCTGATAGAACTTCTGGTGGTAATTTCTATCATCGCATTATTGATGGCTATATTGATACCAGCCCTGCGCAGGGCCAGAGAACAGGCAAAAGAGGTGGTTTGCAGAAGCAATTTGAAGCAGACTGTTCTTGGTGCCATAGTGTGGGCTGAAGATCACGATGACTGGGTGGTGGGCATGTTTTGGTTTACAGGTTATGAGCCGCCCCACGATGAGCCCGCTCACTGCGAGACATCTTTATACCCATATACTAAAGGGGCTTTTCTCAAGAAGCAATGGTACAACGAGATGCCAAATAGTGATCTCAAACAAAAAGCCCTCGCCCAGAATAACGGTCTTTATTGCTGTCCATCCATGACGGAGGGTATGTTCAGGTCGTTTCCAAGTGCCGTAGAATTCCGGGATGATCCTCTTTTGAGTAAGCGTTTTGCTCAGCAGGATGTAGACGGCAAATATCTGTCTTATGGTGCCAATGAAGCGGCTATAGAGGGCGAACCGGGTGGTCCGGGCAGAGCGGTTAGTCGGGATCATGGTTTTGATGATTTCTCGTGCATTAGAGACCACGGTAGGGTTAAAATCACCACGATTTCCCGTCAGTCTGAAGTTGTATATTTTATGGATCACTTGAATTATGAACCTGATTTGAAAAGCTGCATATTCGATGGAAACGTTTATCTGATTGGAGTTGCACCCAAGATATGGCGGTGGCATAGAAACAGAACCTCAGCCAACATCGGCTGGTTTGATGGACATGTTTCACCCACGCCGGACGACTTTTTAGAGCGTATCCGGCATTATTACAAAGGAAGCAACTAACAAGAATATGTTTGATATAAAAGACGACGGCATGTCGCGGCGCGAGCTCCTTAAGACGGCATCCACGCTGACGGCGAAGCTTAAGGAGTGGTGGCCGACGTTGCAGGTGAAGCTGAGAGGTCACTATCAGTATTATGGTATCAGCGGGTTTGTTTGTTGTATAGCGCCAATTTTAAGGTTCAGTATGTGAAGTCGGGACAACCGTTTTTATAATCGGCGGCGGCAGATAAAGACGTTTGTTTGCAGCAGCTACTTTCTCTACATTCATCTTTATCATTGCCCGGTCGTAGGTCATAAGGCCGTTGATTTCTATTTCAACGTCTGATGTTTGTGTGTACACTGCGGCGGAAAGTCCATTTGCAATAAGCGGACGTAGCTTATCGAGCAGAGCGATATAAGCCTCTGTAAGTTCTTGGCGTGTTTTGTAACTACGATAGCCCCAGTTTTTCTCATCCTGCCAGGTATGTCCACTTATTGGCAGACCGAGACCGCCGAATTCACCAAGTACTGCGGCCCGTTTTTCTTCGATGGGTGGCGCAATGGGGCCGGGATATTTATGAACATCGTGGACATCACCCACACCACGATCACTCCAGCCGCTGGTATTATTCACCAGCCGAGTCGAATCCCAATTCTTAATCAAATTCACAATCCGCGGCGTATCGTATTGTCCCCAGCCTTCGTTAAAGGGCACCCACATAACAATACAGGGATGATTCCGCAAAGCGTCGATAACACGTTTTAACTCCAATTCGAATTGCCTGGCTGACTCCTCGCTGCGCTTAATGTCAGGCTCATCGCGGCGAATGTGTCGGTCGCCGTTGGGCATGTCCTGCCAGACCACCAATCCCAGCTTGTCACACCAGTAATAGAAACGTGCCGGCTCTACCTTGACATGTTTGCGCAGCATGTTGCAGCCGAGCTGCTTTAGAACTTCGATGTCATATCGCAGTGCTTCGTCTGTCGGCGAACTGTATAGTCCATCTGGCCACCAACCCTGATCGAGCGGCCCATACTGGAACAATGACTTGTTGTTTAAGAACAGTCTCGTAATACCACTTTCGTCTTTCCCGAGCGATATTTTACGCATTCCAAAGTAGCTTCTAACTCGGTCGAGATTTGTGAATTCTATCGTTGTAGTGGTTGCTCCGCGGGATCCTGGTGGATTAGTCTTTCTTGATTCTTCTATTCCAATAGTCACCTCTAATTCATAAAGAAATGGAGAATCCGGCGACCACAGCTTTGGGTCCTTGATGCGTATCTCAAGTTCTTCTCCAATCGACCCAAATGCAACCCCAAACGGTTTCTCTCCTAAACGCATGTCCCGCTGCCCGGGCGTTCCTGGGATTTCGGCTGATATCATGAATTTGCTGGGGTCTTTGACCTCACCACCGATCTCGACCTGAAGCCGCAATGTCCCAACGTCGATGTCAGGCTCCATTTTCAGACATCTTATGTGCACTGGATTGACGGGTTCCAGCCACACGGTTTGCCATATTCCGGTGACTGCGGTGTACCAGATACCGCGTGGCTTGCGCACCTGCTTTCCCCGCGGCTGGCTTCCTGCGTCGGTCGGGTCCCACACAGAAAGAACAACTTCTTGTGGTCCAGAATCTTTCAGGGCATCTGTGATATCGAAGGTAAAAGGGTCGTAGCCGCCGCGGTGAGTGCCGAGTTGTTTGCCGTTAACCCATACGGTAGTTTCCCAATCCACAGCACCGAAATGCAGAAGTATTCGTTTGCCTGCCCATTGGGCAGGAACATCAAACGTCCGCCGATACCAGAGCCGGTTTTCCTCACCCACGCGTTTCATTACACCTGATAGAGCCGACTCGACCGGAAATGGCACCAGAATTTGTCCATCGAACATCTTCGGCTGAGGCCGCTCCTTGGGCCGTATAGCATATTGCCATAAACCATTTAGGTTCAGCCAATCCTCACGGACCATCTGTGGCCGTGGATATTCCTGATGTGCGTTATCAGGCGAGACCTCCTTTGCCCATCGTGTCATCAATGGGCCTTTGGCCAGCTCCCAAGCAGCCGATGCAGAAAAGCA
Organism: uncultured Pirellulales bacterium; assembly: GCA_964397675.1. GTDB lineage: Bacteria > Planctomycetota > Phycisphaerae > Sedimentisphaerales > Anaerobacaceae > CAYNKI01. Next base: position 21,209 of record CAYNKI010000009.1, on the reverse strand, counting down.
GATGCACAAAACTGCACACGCCAAGAAACTGTACCACATTTTGCCTGAAACAATGCTTTTTTGGTTATAATTTGATTTCATTTTTAGCATCTCCATTTAAGGTAGCTCAAAGACATCTCGCCCGCAACTCAGGCTAAGTAGAGTTTGTCTTTCGCTTTGATTTTGGGTATTTGATTCAGTTTTGCTTTGAGGTCATCTTTTTCCAACGCAAAGCTGGAAGCAATTTCGATGAGGCAATCGATTGACCCATCAGGTTTTTTGGGTACAGCAACACCGGCTGATTCAAGCCAATCAGCAGCAAGAGCGACCATCATCTGCCTTGTAGTCTCTACACTGTCAACGCCGGTGGCATTTTTGGTCGGGGCAAATTCCCGGCTTCGCAGCGTCTCCAGAATTATTGATTTTTTCGCTAACGGCAGGGCATCAAAAATGAAGGTTTCCAGCTTTATGCCATTTGGCTCAGAAGGTTCTACAGGCTTTCCATACTGACTGATGTGTGGGATTTTTTTGACAGCCCTGTGCAATGGCAGAGAAAAGCCCTCAGCGTTGAGTTTTTCGACGAAGCTTGTATTAATGATGTGGATAGCGATGCTGCCGAGCGCAAAAGTCAACGAGCCGTCGGCATTTCTTTTCTCGGCAAGCTCGTCAGGTAAATCGCTATATTCGATGACGTTTACCTTGCCATCGACCAAACAGAAATTGCCGACCTTTTCCTTTGGGCTGGTTTTAATCAGCGCTTTTGAGGACATTTCCGCCCCATCGAGGGCGTGCAAGCCAATAAAGAGAGGATCGAAGAGCTTTACCAAGGGATTGTCAACCTGCCAGTAGCTTATGAATTCGACGCCGCGTTTTTTCATATCTTCAAGGGCGCCGCTTTGGTAAAGTGCCTTGAGGGTTCCACCGTGGCCATCAGGTGAGTTAGCTATATTGGCCTTATCAGTCAGCAGGATTTTGCCGTCGAGGCTGAAATTCGGTAGTGTGCCCTGCTGAAATATAAGCACATCATTCTTGTCCAGACTGTAATATTCATTTGAGCGGAAGATTTTTAGGGTCTCAGCGTAATTCCAAGGACTGGTCATAATATACCAGGGACATATAGCTTGATATTTTCTTGAGACTGCTGCGATTGTCTCGGCAAAGATTTGAAATAATGTTTTGCTCTTAACCGGACTGATGGGGAAATTGCCTTTTGGACCGTCGAAGCCGAGCCGGGTTCCTTGTCCACCTGCAACAACCAAGGCAGCAACCTTATCAGCCGATATCAGCTCTTTACCCAATTCGATAGCTTTGTCGTACTTTAGTTTTTCCTCTGCATTGGCAGGATTAGGGCTATACGAACGAGCAGGGGTGAAATTAGCATCTATTTCAGTGGAGGTGGATTTTTTGACAAAGTTAGCCACCCAGGAGTCTATTTTCGAGAAATCTAACTCTTTAATTTGTGCCAGTAAATTCTGCTTTTGGTCTGGATTTAGTTCCGCCCAAAAAGCCAGAAGATGTTTCTGGTGGTGCTTTTTTAGAAGATTTTTTATGTTTTCAAAAATTTTTCCAGTAACCATACCTGCGATTCCAAGCTAAAAATGAAGATTTTAAGCACACTATAATAAAAATTCAAGAAAATTAGAAGAATTTAACGATATTTGTTTGACAGAAAGACTTTTATATATTATTATTGGACTTGGAAACAGGTAGGTATCGGAAGTTTTTTATAATGTAAACCGTTATCATATCTATTCTATGGTTTTTTCATATCACAAACCTACCTGCTAAAACATAATTTCTGTTTGTAGTTAATTTACACCATACAGCGTATAGCAGCCTTGAGTCCATGTAAATAAAATGCACGGAATTTTTGTTAAAAAGCAAGTTTTTTTATGAATTTGAACCGACCGTTTTTTAGGCGAAAACATAAATTGTTAAGGAGATTCGCGGGCAAAAAAGGGTATTTAGGTATTTATCTATCAAAAAGTGAGCTAAAGCATGCTTAAGAACGGTCAGGCTCGCGAATCTCGAAAGTAAAAAAGGAGAAAAAAAATGAGAAAAAAGAAAGGTTTTACATTGGTTGAGCTATTGGTCGTGATCGCGATCATAGCACTGTTGATGGGTATTTTGATGCCCGCTCTGGCCAGGGTCAGGCAGCTTGCCCAGCGAATGGTATGTGGCTCGAACCTCTCTGGTATCGGCAAAGCGATGCTTATCTACAGCAACGATTATGAGGAGGAGATGCCTCGTGCCGGCGGTAGAAACAGTACTTGGGGTGGCCTCGTTATGTGGGATGCCCTTGACCGATACCAGGCTTATTCCTTAGCGCAGGACGGCAGCGGCGGAGCTACAACCATTAGCTCCAGTTTCTATCTGTTGGTAAAGTATGCTGAGGTTACACCCAAGTCGTTCATCTGCAAGGGTGATGCTGGGTCACAGCAGTTTAAACTCTCTGATTACCCCGCTCGCAATCCTGCAGTTGAGGAAAATATCAATGCCTGGGATTTTGGCGGTGATCCAAGAAAGCATTGCAGCTACTCCTATCATATGCCCTATGGCTTGTATGCTCTGACAACAGCCAGTGAACCTGGTATGGCGGTAGCAGCCGACCGCAATCCCTGGATTCCTACTCCTTCTACAGATGCTAGAGAGAATTTTGCGAATTTCATACCAGACATACCACCAAACTTCCAAGGCACAACTGAACAAGCAAAATATGGAAACGCCATGACTCACCAGGATGATGGACAAAATGTATTGTTTATGGACAGCCACGTAGAGTTTGAAAAACGTGCTTATTGTGGTATTGAGGATGACAATATTTATACCTATCTTTCCCTGGGTCTTGGTTATCCGCAAATAGGTGAGTTACCTATACCTTTTTCTACTATGCCTGGCCATAGAAAAGATTCGTACCTTGTACATGATGGCGTACCGGGTGCACAAGCACAACCGTCAACGCGACGATAGGGAACATGGTTTTTCCATTCAGCTCTAAAGGGGACCTTACGCATAAGGCCCCCTTTTCTTTGTGATATTTTTGGAGGTGGGTGAAATAATGCTTTTCCCTTTTTTGCAAGTTTTTATTGCTAAAACAATTGACAATTTGTGTTGGAAGCTGCTATTGTATAAGTAATTATAAGAGATTTGGCGGCGTAGCTCAGCTGGTTAGAGCATGGGATTCATAAGCCCAGGGTCCTCGGTTCGAATCCGAGCGCCGCTATTATTACAAGTGTATTGTTTACAAGTGCTTGCCCCCATTTTCAGCATTGACCTCCATCCCGATCTTGCCCAACATTGGCTTTGGGCGTCATTCTGGCGTCAGTCTGTTTCGCTTTTGCTTGAGCTTTAGACAGCAAAGAATCTATTACTGCCGCTGCTTTAGCTCTGTGATACTCGTCAACTTGTAAGTAGTATTTCTGTGTTGTAGTAATGCTTGAATGTCCAGCAAGTTCTTTGGTTACATGGATCGGTAGTTCATTTGCCCAGTTCTGTATGCAACTTTTCCTAAGCGTATGAATCGACAAGGTTCTATTCGGTTTGATACCAGCCCTTGAAGGGATGCAGCCCAACGCCGGTGCCAAAGAAATCACCAACTGGACACCAGACAGTCTCTTGTCCGTCGAACACGATTCTCAGCACCAAGGAGCGAGTAACCTGCGGATCATCGTATGAGCCGAGCTTAACGGACAACGTACGGACAGCATGAGTCCCGGCAGGCAACTCGATAGAGACCTCGCTCTTCGGCGCAATGGTCGTGTTCCTTGAATGGGGGCTGTTTTCCGGTGCATCATCCGGACTCACCAACAAATCGCCTATACGCTTCATCTCCTTTTCCGCGGCCTTCAGATCATCCATCGTAAATGTCTTCACCTTCGTTCCCTCGGCGTAATCGCGGTAGGTGAAAATATAATATTGGGGCTCGACGTCCATGGTGATTTTACAGCCTTTGGCCCACGGGATCGGCAGATAAGAGACTGCCGAGGAGAGGGACTTATGGCCGAAGGGATAGGAAGTAATTGTGGTCCCATTCAACAGGTCGTAGGTCGGACCCTCCAGCGCCGGCTCAGGATTACCATCGAGATAAATCCTGAGCGTTCCCAGTTCCGCCGGCGCCCCCCTCCGGCCTGAGAGCACCATAGGAGTAATTCTAGGATCAGGCATCCAGGTTCGCCCCATCGTTCCGGCACCGTGATGTTCCATCAGCACCCATTCCTTGCGGCCGTTGTTTGCTTCGGTTCGGATGAAATTCCCACGGTCCCTGTTGGCAAACCAACCTTTGGGATCGCTAGGTGTTTTTGAACTGCGGTCGTAACTGCTCTGCTGCCGTAGCCGATATTCCGGCGAGGGAAACATCGCCATCTTGTCTCTATCAACCATCTCATTGAGGAGTGTTTCCAATGTTACTATACTCTCTTGCGCTGAGTTGGTGACAGGGACCCACAAACAGAGGACCATCATGATGCCCGTCATCAAAAGCCTTCTACACATTGTTAATCTCCTTGCTGAACGCTTGGAATCAACCTCAAATTGGCACGGATCAATTCGTGCGTTGAATCTCGTAGTTCGGCAGATATTGTCCATTATCGTACTGAGGCGGTTACAACACTTTAAATTAGTTTCAAGAGAAAAAGACTCTATCTGCCATCGAGAAATATAATAATCGAAATTACTGCGTATAACCACTTCAAATGTAAAGACTTTCATCCTTCCAAACCACCCCATCGATCCATATAGGAAACCAGATATTTGTTCTTACATGAGATCCACTGGCTATCATCATTGACTCCGCCACCAGTTAACCAAAGCCGCCTGGCATCATCGCCACGCTTATGGTGTAAGCAACGTATTGCGTAAACGAAGAGAGGGTCAGCCTCAGTGGGATATTGATATCGCGGATTGGGCAGGGCCGCGGCTGCGCAAGCGTTATCGTAGGCTTGTCCATAAGGGTAAGCTGCCTTGCAAGGCGACGACGGCAGTGGCTCGAGAGTTGGCAGGATTCATATGGTCAGCATTAGTAGAATATGAGGCACGCAAAAAGAAGAAGATAAAGAAGAAGGTCGCGTTATAGGAAAATTGTTTTTTATCACCTCTCCTCCGAAGTTGTTCTTTGAAACTTGAAAACTGGAAATAGGATTGGCACTAACGGGTGCAGGCACGATAAGAGTGATATGCGACCCGACCTTGCGATAGGCAGCTTCGCTGCTGAACTCGCGTTTGTAGAACGCATAGCTCATGACGGAGAATAGTCACAGCCGTTACCTTACTTTCCTGGTGGAAGAGCGGTCTTCCAGCCTGTGTGAAGCAGCTTTGCCAGCTCCTCACGTGTCGTTGCATACCCTGGATCCTTTGCCAAGTTGACCGTTTCCCACGGATCCGTCTCGTGGTCATATAGCTCTACCACTATCTCGCCTTGATAAAGCCGCTCAGTGTATCGATAGCGCTTTGTCCGCACAGTGTTGCCCTTGTCGCCCCATTCGGTAAATGCGCAGGTCTTCCACCTCTGACTTGGATCGACAAGCAGGGGCACGAAGCTAGTACCTTCTAAGTTGTCGGGCAGGTCCAGTCCGACCAACTCACCGAGAGTCGGGACCAGATCCACAAGTTCGACTATCTCACTACAAGTCTTCCCGTTACCGGGTACTCCAGGTACACGCACAATCAACGGCACCCTTGTAGTTGCCTCAAAGAGCGTATATTTCGACCACACGCCGTGCTCACCAAGGTGGAAGCCATGGTCAGCAAAGAAGACAACGATCGTGTTCTTGGCAAGCCCGGTTTCTTCGAGCATGTCCAGCACTATGCCAAGTTGCTTATCGAGAAAAGTAACACAGCCATAATACGCTGCGATCACTTCCCGAGCTTGTTCCGGCTCCGGATAGATATCATGACTGCGACCGAAGCTTGTGGCGACTCCGGGGACGTTCTTGTCTTTTTCTGGCGGCGCCGGAGGCCACGGGATTTCTTCCGGGTTGTACATATCGATATACTTCTTGGGACAGATCAGCGGCGTGTGTGGTCTAGAGGAGCCGACTGAGAGAAAGAACTGCCTGTTCGTTTTGCTGAATTCTCTTAATAACGCCGATGCAATGCGTGCCACCTTCCCATCATGCTCCTGCTCATCGGTCAGGCCAGAAGCGCCCCACCGATTGGAACGCGCCATGCGCCACTGACGATACTCCTTACTGTCCTGATCGCGAGGAGCTGGAGGAGAACGCAACTCCTTCGGCAAAGGCGGAAACGTCAAGATCGGGCCAGGGCCCTTCCACCCAGCCGGCTTCGACGTCATCTCGAGACGATCAAAGACAGATAGTTGTGGTGTTTTGTGTTTGCCATGAAACAATTTTGCCACGTTTGCTGTATAGAAGCCCTTCTTTTTGACGAGTTCTGGTAATGTCGGCGTTCCTTGGGGGAGGCACTCCATGATAGGGTCGCTGTTTTGGAAGACGTGCGTTGACGACGGGCGGAGGCCTGTGAGGAACGACACACGCGACGGATTACAGCATACTCCCTGGCAATGGGCGGCGGTAAACCGCACACCAGTGGCGGCCAGCCGGTCAATATTCGGCGTTTGGCAAATCGTATTGCCGTAGCACCCCCATACTTTTGCGGCGCAATCTTCGATATTAATGAATAAGATGTTCATTCTCGACGTGTCGACTGCATAAGCTTTGGTTTGAATGCCGGCAGCCAACGCTGTCAGAGATGTCACAGCCGAAATCTTGAGGAATTGCCTGCGTGACATCTCCTCTGTTTCTGGTCTATCTACTGCTATCATTTTCTTTCCTTTCGCCTTGTTGCTTGAGGCACAATTATTCATACAAGTTGGCCACTTCTTGAATTAATTTTCGTCAAATCAACTACTTATTGTATACTCGGAACTCTTCAGATTCAAGTTGTATCTGGAGGATGCTAATGTGAATGGACACGCCGTCTGTTCTCGACGCGAAACGACCGTTGGTGAGCGAAGACTCAGGGGAGCAGATTCTCTGCACGAGACCGTTGCAAACGCCTATTGTGGCTCTTCGAGTCTGTGCCTGTTCTTTAGTAGTATCTTACCCGTATGTGGCCCCATTTCCAACTCCCGGATAACCTCTCTGCTATCGGGGTCCAAGAGAGCATACGGCAGCTTGGCGACCCGCCCAAATTTCAGTTGATCACTGTCGTTCGAAGAAAGATTCACAAACACAAAACCATTTTCGAATTCCCGGCAGTAAGTGACGTGTCCGGTGAGTTGGTACTGGTCAAAGTCCTGATAGGCCACGGTTTCTGCTGGTTTGCCTATTCGATAGAAGTACTGGGGATGGAGCCAAAGATGCGGCTTTGGATTATCCGAGCTTAGGCGACGGTACGCTGCAACGCCAAATTGCACTGTGCCCTCTGTCTCGGCGCCGAGTAGATAGCACGCGTACGCATAGCGCTCGTGCCACTCCTTCTGTCTGGCCTCTTCGGGCGTCTTGGCCCGTCGACTAGCGCAATTGTCATAGCTCAGGTAGCCCCCCAGTCGATTTTTCTCCATGTCCATGACAATTTGTATGTTGCGGATCATGCTTTTACCTGTCCGAAAATAGTTCGTGAGGAATGCCCCGGCAAATCCCTCAAGCACCAGGCCATCCAACGGATCGGGCTTGATAGCTGTAGGCACCAGATTGAGCTTGCCATAGCCGTCTTCTGGGAAATACTTGCCGGAGAAGTTGTTAGCAACCATGGTCACGCGGTGGCCCACCTCCTGTTCAATTTTCTCGCGAAAGTACTGCGCCTTGCGCTGAATGTCGTCACGATATTCTTCCTGGGTGTAGGTCCTGCCCGTCTTGAAGTTCCAAGGCTTCACGAACCTGCCTTCAACGTTTGACTGATTGAAGAAGCCCATGCCCATGATGTCGAGCCACGGTCCGTGGGACCGACCTGCTTCGATATCTTTGATGATCGTGGTTACCTTGAAGTCATACGTGGCTTTGTGATCATTGCGGAGCGCATACCGTAGATACCGTGCAGCTCCCCCAGGATAATAGCCACTCCACACTGCAGTTCCCTTGACACCAATGTAGACAGGTGATAGGATCACAGTACCAGCGGCATGTCTATTAGGTGCGGTACCGGCGAAACCTCGCGTCACAGTGATCCGACTGCTTGCTGGGTCCCAGTCCTTAATGCGCATGTACTCATCGTCGATTTGGATCCACGTGACATACTGTTTGGTGCCCTCGTCGGAGGCGCTGATGTTACCCGCGATTGTGCTCGCCTTGAGAACGGTTCGTTTCTTGCCAACCGGTGCCAGTTGAAAGGTGCTCGCTTTCATGTCTAAAGCTTCGGCCAAGTCGGCTGTGTGATACATGGCGATCGCCTTGCGGAGGTTGGCTTCTACATACGGGGCATCAGGTCCACTAGTGTAGGTGCTGTTGATATGAGCCAGCACTTTGAAGTCTGATCGCTTCTTTTTTAAATAGGTGACTTGGTCGGCGGGCAACGCACCGTGGGTGGCGACAAACCATATAGCAATCTTGTCCAGTTCCTCCCGCGTATACGAACGCTCCGTTGAGACAGCAAACAACGGATAGTCAGGCAACTTTACTATACTCTCTGCACCAATGATACCATTATGAGCCAATCCCAATGAAAGGATCAAGACAATCCAATGTCGAATCATAATCGTTCTCCTAGTTTTAATATCGTTGTTGCCTGAAGTGCTGATTCAAACTGACATCTCCCACTCGACGATCTCAGAACACTACGCTTCCTGACAATTATAGTATCAGAATCTCCCTGGAATTACGACAATCTGCTCTGGGAAGGTCTTTCGAAAGACAGACCCTACGAATATCTCCCCCTGTCTAATCAATTACGCCAGCACAGTAGCGACTTTACCCAGCAGCGGATGATACGAATGCAAATGATTACACCTGAGTTTTCCGCGGGGCTATCGAAATACCCGGCGGCTCACCGCAGACAACCAGGCAGATTTGGCGGTATTATCCGGGCTGAGATTTGTACAGACTTTGGTCTTGATGTCTTTCAAAAAATAACTCAAGTACTAATTCTTCATTGCGCTGGGGTCCGAAATCCATTGACGTTCCAGCGTTTTTTTTCCGCAAAGCAACCAGAGCTCGCAGCAAATTGACGGTTCTAAGTCTCAGTTCATCCTTGGCTTTAGCATCAAGATAACTTCTAAGCAATATTACGCCGATTTTCGTTTCGGGATGAAAGCACATAGTGCTGTCATATCCGCTTACACTGCCAAAATGACCGACCAAGCAGACGCCGTCGGGAGCTTTATGAATCCGAAGACCTAAACCGTAAGCTTTCTCAAAACACCCGAAATCTTTCTCGTCCGTTGCCACCTGAATACGATGCATTTGCGCCAAGGCTCCAGAGGAGATCACTCCCGCAGGACCACAGTAGGTATGCAAAGTGATGAAACGCGCCAAATCATCGATGGTCGTGTAGAGTCCGCCGTTTGGAACTTTATAGCCGCGACCGATGTGCTCTCGCTGCGGTGTTTGTGTGTCAAGCGTTCCATCGATCCCGGCATGGATGCCCGCCGCGAGAAGAGATTTCATTTCTTCAGTGAGGACAAAGCCGCTGTGCTTCATATCGAGCGGCTCCAGTATCAGCTTTTTTATGAGGTTCATATATGGCTCGTTAGCCGCTCTTGAGACAGCCAATCCCAAAATACCGAAGCCGATATTAGAATAGCGATGACGCTGGCCCGGACGAGTAGGGATATTCGTCTTCGGAATAGACGCCAGGATTTTGTCCTCCCATTCAGCGATGGGACCCGAAGCAGCGTCTTTTGACTGCGGTTCTTTGGCTAACCCCGCGGTGTGACTGGCCAGATGTCTGAAGGTGATCAATTTGGCATATTCGGTTTTGCCCGCCAGAGTTTCAATCTTCGGAAAGTGTTGATACACCGGCTCATCAAGGGCAAATACGCCTTTTTCAGCAAGTTGCACCATTGCCATAGCCGTGAAAGACTTTGTAATAGAGCCTACGCGATAAACTCCATTCGCATCTGCTGCTATCTTCTTCTCGATGTCCCTCCATCCGAATCCCTTCTTCCATACCACTTGGCCGTCCAGAACGATGCCGGCAGCTGCGCCTCCTATACCATTGCGCTGCACGGTCCGCTCCACTGTCTGTTCAAATTCCTCAATGGCCGCTCTAAAGGCCGGGCTGGGCAACATCTTTTTCCTGATTGGCCTGCGGTTCTTCAAGTCGTACTTATCTCCTGCAGAGAGCATTATATAAGGTTTGGCCTCGGGCCATCTAGGCTGACAGGCGTCATAGATAGCAACTTTACTGTCACCAATAACCTCAAACCAGTCGCCTTCAACAACAATAGCTGTTGCCTCGTCAATGCCGATACCGAGCAGTTCTGGATGCGCCTTCAATACAATGGGCAGGTCGTCCAGACGGTTTCGTGCGATGACATGCTGGTCGATTGCCACGCCCCGCATAAACCCAAACCCCTCTTCATGTCCCTTGGCCATCATTATTTCGGGCCCTTCCGGGGCGCCTCTTACCATATAGGAGGCCTGGACGGAGGCACCCGCCGATGTCCCCGCTATTGTGCCGCCACGCTCAAGCAATGCAGACAGTTCTTTATGGGTCAAGGTGTTGAGATAAGCGTCGGTAAGTCGCCATTGTCGTCCGCCGACAAGCCACGCGCCCGCCGCCTTTCGCAATGGTTTGACAAATTCCTCGGTATCAGCTACATTCGGATCACGAGTATGCAGAATGGTGACATTCGTTGCACCAAGAGTTCTGAGCATCCCGATTGCCTTGAGTTTTTCTCTGTCGACCCGCTCCTGGGCAGTAGGTATCACCACAATTGGCGCATTGGGACCACCGACAAGCTCTAGAAAAAAAGACCATATCTGTTCTGTTGACCTACCTCCTACAATCAACAGCTTACCTCTTGGCGGCCCCACCACCGTGTCACGCGATTTTGCCGACGCAGCGATCTGTACCGGCCTGTCGGAATCAAGTGACATATTGCCCGTGAGAGACTGCGAAGAGGAAACCTCAGATTGGTCCCTGTCATTACTTTCCTTATGGCCGATAGGCAAGACAGCCAGGGCGGCAACCGTGATTAGAATAGTTTTGGTCATCTCACAGCAATCCTATACACAAATACCTTATTCCTCCTCGGTGGCGAACCTGCGATTCCATCCCGTAACAGCGGAGAACAATATCACTGCAAGCAGAGACCAGGAATACGGGTTCAGTGCGGCCGCACCAATCGACGGCGCTTTAATGTCAAACGCTTGCGCTGCCGAGACGACAGCACTATACCAAACCGCAACAGCAATATGCCAGGGAAGTATATAAAAAACCGTGCAGACCGCACAATCCATAAGATTAGCCCGCCGAGCCGGGGCCAGTTTGAATCTCTTACCAATCGGCTTAACCAGACTGGGTCCGACTAAGAGTTCAGCAGGAGCATTCGCTGAAATCGGAATCGAGACCAAGATTGTGATGAAAATAATGGATAATTCGGCCTGTCGAACGGTCTTCAGGAAAAGTTTTTCGACAAGTTTCAAAATCCTCCGCATCACACCGCTTTCGATAAGCACCTGAGTCACCGCCAAAATCAACAGCGCGAAGATAATTGTTCCCGTGAGTTTGTTAATGCCGTCTTGGATAATTCCGGTGGATTCGCCCCGCTGTGCGGGGATGTGAAACACATTCGCGAGAGCAAGCTGCCGATTGATAAGCCCAAAAATGACAGCCGATACGTTGCCGTAAATCAGAGACTCGACGATATGCCTGCCGGAAAGAGCTGAAATCACCACGATGGCGAAACTGATGAGCATCAATAATCCGGCGGGATTCATTTGCGCTTCAATTTCAGGTAAGGATTTGACTTCCCCGCCGCCACCAGTAAAGATCAAGACGACCGCTGCAACAGCAGCCGCCGTTATGGCCAAAGGGAAGCGGCTTCTGACAACATCCTTCATCGTAGCTTCCTGGGTATAGGCAGACACTATGGTCGTATCGGACACGGGCGCCAAATTGTCGCCAAAGGCGGCTCCAGACAAAATGCCGACGGCTAACATAGCAGGGTCTGCTCCCAGGAAGACACCCGCCGGGTAAAGCACGGGAACCAGAGACAGCACTGTGCCTGTGCTCGTGCCGGTGCCAAGTGAAAACAGCATCGCGGCAACAAAAGCGATGAGCGTGAATGCTGCTCCCTTTGCTCCGGACTCAAGCCCAAGCCAGAGCAATCCGTCAACGAGGCCACCAGCCACCATCAGCTCACCGAAAACCCCGGCAAACAGCCAGACAGTGACTATAACGATGCCGCTTTTATCACGTAGACCCCGCATGATGGAACCGCAGTAGTGGGTTTTGTTTTTTGCAAGAAAGAGCCCAGCCACAATCGCCAGCCAACCAGCAGCCCAGAACGGTCTCGTGCCTCCCGCACCTTCAACCGAGAGCCAAACCAATATACTCACCAATATGACCATCGGAACCAACCCGCCCCATATACCACCGTACATCTCCAGCTTATATTGTTTCTGCACTTCATCCATAGTTCTTATCTTTGCAGAACTCTTGTTTGAAAACAAGTCGGCTTTACCCTTTCGCCATACGCACAATAGTCTCTGCCAATACCTGCGAAGAATCGTAAAGCTTCACATCGACATCGACGGCATCAGCGATAATGGACAGTTCAGTGCAGGCAATAATCAAGACCTCAGCCCGTCTGCCCGCCAGCTCGTCTGCTGCAGAGCGCAAGGTATCCCTTACATCCTGTCCGTACCGGCCTGTCTTTACTTTACAAATTGCTGCCATCAGTCTGTCCTGAAGTTTTGATGACGGATGAATTACGTCCACTGCTTTGGCTTGAAAGCGTTTGTCATACAATTGTGTCAATAGAACAGCGGTCGACGCCAGCAGTCCCACAGTTCGAATGCCAGAGCTTTCGGCGATGACGGTTTCTGCAGTCAGCTCAATCATATTCAGCACGGGAATGTTTACAGCAGAGGTGACCTGATCGTAGTAATAATGAGCTGTATTGCAGGGAATAGCCAAAAAATCGACCCCCCATTCAGCCAGTTTCCGTGCCATCTCCGCCATAGTTGCTGCCGGGTTCTCGCCGGTGCCTTCAACGATGGCCCTCATGCGAGATGGGACCTTGGGATTGTTGTCAACGACCATTCTAATGTGGTCGACGTCATCTTTAGCTAGAGTTGCCCGCAGGACACGCCTCATCAAATCCACTGTGGCCTCAGGCCCCATCCCTCCAATCACTCCAACGGTCTTTTCCTTCATTCGAAATATTTATCCTTTCCGTCAAACTATCGGGCAAATAACCAAAAGAAATCTTCTGCTTATAAGAGTCTGTCAACCTTTGCCGCGAGTTGTTTTACGTGAGCCAGTGATTTTTCGAACTGCGCCCGTTCGGACTCATTCAAATCCAGTTCGATGATTCTTTCAACGCCGGTTTTGCCGAGAACAACAGGTACACCGACAAAGTAGCCACCTACACCGTATTCGCGGTTACAATAAGCGCAGCAGGACAGCACCGTCTTCTTATCCTTAAGAATTGCTTCAGCCATCTTAACGACCCCGGCTGCCGGGGCATAATAGGCGCCGCAGCCAAGCAGATTTACTATTTCGGTACCGCCCTTTCGGGTCCGCTCGATCAGTCGGGTGATTTTCTGCTCATCGAGCAGCTCGGTTACGGGTATCCCCGCCACAGAGCTAAATCTGGGCAGAGGTACCATATCGTCACCATGACCACCCATTAAAACAGCCTTTATGTCCTCCACGCTCACATCGAGCTCGGATGCCAGAAAGTAGCTAAAGCGCGCCGAGTCCAGGGCACCGGCCATGCCAACGACCTTGTTTTTGGCGAAGCCGCTAACTTTGGCAGCGGTATAGACCATTGCATCGAGCGGGTTGCAGACAACAACAATGATACTGCCAGGACAATATCTGGCGATTTTCTCGCTGACATCTTTGACAATTTGTACGTTCTTTGCCAGCAGATCATCTCTGACCATGCCGGGTCTGCGCGGCAGCCCGCTGGTAACAATCACAATGTCACTGTCGACGCTCTTCGCCCAATCCTGCGTCCCCACAATTTGACAGTCATACAATTGTATCGCCCCAGCTTGGGCCAAATCCAGCGACTTGCCTTGAGCTAATCCGTCAACAATATCTAACAGGACGATATCGCCAAGCTGCTCTGCTGCAGCAATGTGAGTCGTCGTTGCACCGACTCTACCTGCTCCTACTACGGTAATCTTGTTCCGATCCATAGTAAGCTCCTTACAAAAACATACATTCTACACGGTTTGTCAGGATGATGATAGTTAAAAGTGTGCAAAACAATATCCAGCCGCCTCGGGCTTCGACAGAGCCGTTTCAGATTGCCGATGATATAAGACTGAAACCAATGCACCTCGCAACAGACCGGCTTGACGAGAGGTGGCTGGGCATCATTATTGTGTTGGTTCATAATAAGCCCTTTGTACAGAATAGCTATAGTTTAGCTTGTCGCGGCCTCGGGATTCGCCCATCGGCCGCAACCAAAAAATTCCTTCTGTAAAAGTGTCTCATAACTTCTTGTAAATAATCATATTACAATAAGCCATAATAAAAAACACGCAAAAAAACAAGAAGTTGAAAGATTGTAGTATAGAATTGCGTTGTAATGTAATGCCAAAAGTGATAGAAATAGCTATATTCAAGTGGATATATGAAAGGCTGTTCGATGAAATATAAGCGGGCGGTAAAGATACTTAAGGTAAGATGGGCATTGCTGTCTAACAAGAAGTCTCTTTTGCCCGAACTGCCTATAAAGCCTGAATTTGAAAGTCTTTTAACTGATTTTCACAAGGCGGAACAAATCCTTTATCGCGACGATTTTGATGGGAAGCTGTTGATCATTGACCAGCCGGATACAGAGGTTTGCCTCCATGTTGATGATGGTATGACTATCGCTACGGGAGATTTGTCTAACTTAACCAAGCAAACCAGAGACCTAAGGTACAGTCTTTTTGGTAACGAGGGTTTGCTGTTCCGCCAGACTCTGAAACTATTGGAGGACAGGTATTATATCTTTAGTTTCCATGCTTGTGCAATGTATCAGCCTTCCCGCAAGAGGCTCTTTCTTATTGTTGGCTCAGCCGGCAGCGGTAAGACGTGCTTTATGCTCAAGGGTATCAAAATGGGTCTTCAGGTTTTTTCTGCCGAAATGGGCCATTTCAGGATGATCAAAGGCAGACTTGAGTTTTACAAAGGTGCTCTGGTTGATAACATTCGTGTAGGCAATTTGAAGTACAACTATCCGTTCATTTTGGAAAGGCTGGATCGCAAGCTTGGTCGAACGAAGAATGAATGGGGCAAAAAAATCCCGTTAGGGATGCACCAGTTCCAGACGCGAGCAGACAAGTTGATTAATCCGGAAGTTGTAATTGTTCTGCCTCACATTGAAGAAGGACGCAAATCATATTTTAGTCAGGAAGAAAAGGACTATAGAAAAATAAGCAGACTATTGTATGAAAACGCCAGCGAGAAAATAGGCCAGTCAGTTTTGCTTTATGAAACCATACCTTTTGTTTGCCTTGACCGTCCCCAAGCTGCACAGAAGCGTGTAGAGGCGATTATGGCGCTGCTGGCCCACAAATCATTGCGAAAGACTGTCAGCATTGTAAGTGGTCCGGAGGACTGCTGGAAAAATCTGTTGGAGTAGAGCTAAAATTGACAGCTCTGCACACAAGGAGAAAAAATGGTAAGAGCGTTTGAAAATTCTATTACTGTTCCGGAAGAAACTGGCATTGTTATGGTAATAGAGAAGGAATTTGGTCCTGCGGGTGCGGAAGACTGGGCCAAGCTGACTGCCGGAATTGTTGATATTGTAAAGTGCACATTTGGCACCGGCGCGCTTTATAATGAGGACATACTAAAGCAGAAGAATGAAATCTACAAAAATGCGGGCATCAGTCCAATGATAGGCGGAACCCTGACGGAGGTTGCGATACTTACTGCTGGAGGTTATTCAAAGACACATCTGCAGAGATACCTGGAGTATGCAAAATCCTTAGGATTCACACATATTGAGTTTTCAGATGGTACTATCTACGTCCCGGATGACAAAAGGGGTGACATTATTAAGATGTGTATTGATGAGGGATTCACGGTCATATCCGAGGTTGGCAAGAAGGACGCTACAAAAGACGCATTGATTACAACTGAGAAACGAATTGAACTTATGAAAAAGGACCTCAACAATGGTTCTGCGATGGTGATTATTGAAGCACGTGAAGGCGGAAAAGGCATTGGCGTTATGGGCAAGGACGGAAAGGTCGATTTTGCCGAGCTGGATATTCTTATCGATGCGGTTGGAATGAAGAATACAATGATAGAGGCTCCAGATAAGGCTCAACAACAGACGATTTTCATGAGATACGGCCCAAAAGCTAACATTGGTAACGTACAGCCGAGAGATGTAATGTCAGTAGGTGCCTTAAGAGGTGGTTTGCGGGGTGATACCATCAGTGCTTTGAGAAAAGAGGACTGGGAAAAATATCACGCTGCTGAAAATGCACCAGATGAGTACACAATTTAAGTGTACTACATGAAACGTTGTTGTATATAGGATAAAAGAATTTCACAAAGCCTTGTAGGCTAAAGTGATAATTCAGGAGACAACTGATGGGTATTGGTAATGAAAGTAAAGAAAGTTATCTAAGCGGTTTTTCCTGTGGAGAAGCTGTAATTAAGACTATTAAGGATCACAAACTCACAGATATGCCATCTGAGGTAATTAAGGTTTGTTCAACTTTTAAAACAGGCATCGGTGGAGCAAAAGGCGATTTGTGTGGTAGTTTTTTGGGCGGCCTTATTGCTATTGGGGTTAAATATGGCCGTGATAACAATAAGGATGATATTAGCGATGTTAACCAGAAATCTGCCCAGTTCTATGATAGATTTAAGGAAAAATATGGGACTTTACGTTGCGATGAGTTAACCAAAAAATTTAGAGACGAAAACACCTTTGACTCAAAAGAAAGAAAAGAGTTTTGTTCAGAAATAGTTAAATTTGCAGTTCAACAAATAGATGAAAATTTTATATAGGGAGATGGCAGTTAATTGAAAAAAATTGTTTGCCTTAGCATTTTTCTGATAGTTTTTTCTCTGACGGGTAGTGGTTTTGCTAAAACCCAGGTTGCTTTGTCAGCCGATAAGATAAAGGCTGGTGAGGCAATTACAATAAATGGAGCTATCGCACCAGGCCAAGAGCTTGTCATTGTAATCTCCTCAGAGAAAAAATTTTCCACTGCTAGCGCCGCTGGCGTCAAAGAAAAAATCAATTTGACTAAGGCAGCAGAAAAGTGGGATTTTGCCAGTCAAACATCTATACCCTATTTGTATTACGTGATTACTTCTAACCCTCAAGCCTATGGACTTGTAAAAAACAAATCTTATGGTGGTGCTTTCTTTTTCAAAGGGCTTTACAAAACGCAAATGTTCAAGTTCAAAGAGTGGGAAGAGCTTCAGGATTCAGCAAAGTCTGTTTTAGCCCCTATAGAAACTAAAAGGCAATGGAATTTTCTGCGGTATGCTCATGAGAACGTTTTTGGGATTAACACCATTGGCAAGGAAAGAAACGGTAGAGGTAAAGTTGTAATATTTTCCCGGTCTGTGGTTGCAGATTTCAATGGTCATCCACATTATTGGAATAAGGGTACTAAAATAGATCTGAATAAAGATACAGGCAAGTTCAGCGCTGCGTTTACAACCTTTAAGCACACTGCCCCTAACACGGCATTTAACGTATGTGTCAATGGTGAGCAGGTGGGCGGATATGTGGTTGAGTCGAAAGGATTTTGGTTGTCACGTGGATGGCGATATAAAAACCCACTGCTGATCGTAATAGGAGGCATAATTGCTGGAACGCTTTACTCCATGCTGGGAGCGTCTGGCGGGCTGTTGATGGCTGCTTTTCAGGTCATGTTCATTGGAACCGCAGGGCCTTTAGGCGTTAATGGCGCTAACGTTCTTAAGCCGTCTAATTTACCGCTTGTCTTTTTTGCTCCTTTGTCCGGCCTATACCGCTACTGGTTTAAGGAACACCGTTTAGTTTGGCCAGTAGCTATATTTTTTGGGATTGGATTGTTTATAGGTTCATTCTGGATAGGTCCGCCGTTGTCTGCAAAGTATCTTAATTTGGCTGTGTATAAACCCTGGTTGGGTGTTATGGTACTAATAATGGTAGTGCGAACTTTATATGAATTGACTCCCAGGGTAATGGAAAAAAGAAAAGCAGTTAAAAAGGTAACGGAAGCATTCAGCCTGGAAGTAAAAAACGCTCAGCAAGAAGAAAGAAAAATAAAACTTGGCCATATAAAAACTATTAAGTTTAACTTGTTTAGTTATCATTTCAGCTTCTGGGGACAGCAATTTAAGACGAACATAGCATTGTTTTTGTTAATCGGGATTTTTATTGGAATTGTAAATGCTTCATTCGGTATCGGTGGAGGCTTCTTATTGGTACCGGCTATGACAATGTTTGCTGGATTTCCCATGTATCTTGCTGTACCGATTTCCTTATTTGCCTCTATGTGTGGTTGTGCTGCTGCTGTTGGAAGATTTATGTTGATGGGATATTTCCCTGATATATGGATTGTTTTAGCTATTGTTATTGGAGGAATGATAGGCGGCTTGATAGGTAGCAGGCTCCAGCCCCGTTTTTCTGAAAAGCAGCTAAAGACTGCATTGGCAGTCATTTTATTTTTGCTTGTCTTTAGATTTTTGGGGGTTGTAGTTTGGTTTTAATTACGATTTAAGTAGGCATTATGGCTGGTGGAAAAATGTCGAAATTAAAAGATTTGTGGTTCGGAACTCAGGATATAACTTCAATAATACCGGGGATTGCTTTAGCAACCGTTTTAATGCTGGTAGCCGTGTTTTTGACAAACACAGTAGGCGTCATACTGCCTTTTAAGAAGAATCCTTTAAGCCCGATTCTTGTTGCAATCGTTCTCGGATTAGCGGTTAGAAACACGATACCTCTGCCCAAGATGTTTGATGGAGGGATAAGATTTGGGCTGAAGAAATTCTTGCGCTTTGGAATTATCCTTATGGGTATCCGTCTGAGTATTTTCACCGTTCTGAAGATTGGATTTCTGGCAGTAGGCATGGTCGTTGTTTGCATTGTGGTGGCCCTTGCTATAACAATGTCGCTGGCTAAAAAGATAGGGATAAGCGAGAAGCTTGGAACATTGATTGCAGCGGGCACAAGTATATGTGGGGTCAGTGCGATTGTCGCCACTGGTCCAACAATTGATGCTGAGGAAGAAGAAATCGCTTACGCTATCGGAACCATCACAATATTTGGTCTTCTTGCCACGATTGCTTATCCGTATTTGGCTGAACTAGTTTTGCATTTGTCTGTAACAGAGGCAGGTTTCTTTCTTGGAACATCGGTTCACGACACATCCCAGGTGGCTGGGACTGCATTAATATACGATCAACTTTGGGCAAACAAAACTCCGGATGGTTTAACAGGCGCTGATATTGCGGTTACAACCAAGCTTGTACGCAATACGTTCATGATGGCTGTTATCCCTTTCTTGGGTTTTTGGTTTGCCAGGAAAAGAACCCAAAAAGAAACGAAACAAATAATTCGGATTATGAAGTATATTCCTCTTTTTGTGCTCGGTTATGTTTTGATGGGGGCTGTGAGGTCTCTGGGTGATTATGCCTTTGGTGACAGTAATGATACGACGTGGTATAGTTGCTGGCATTCTGTGAAGATTTTGGCGACCTATGTGATTGCAGTATCCATCGCCTGCATAGGATTGAATACAGATATTAGAAAGTTGATCAGACTTGGCTATAAACCATTTTTCTGCGGGCTAATAGCCGCAGTGTCCGTAGGGGTAGTCAGCTGGCTGTTAGTCACCCAATTCAATAGCTACCTGCAATTTTAGCAAAAGATAGGGTGATTGTAAGAGCTTCTGTCAATAATGGTATGTTGGCCTTGTGAGCAATTTCGGCGATAGCTAGTATGTCAGGCACATCCATCCGAGGGTTGCGGATAGTCTCAACAAAAATCGGCTTTGTCTTGTGATTGAGTGCATTTGCGAGACTATTGGTAAAGGACTCAATGCAAGCATTCTCCCATGGGCTGCATAGAGCGATATGCACGCTTGAAGTTGACAAGCCAGCTATGTTCTCTGAGCAGTATCGTTGTCCTCCGATAGCGGTGTCGATAACGATGAGCTAATATGCGATTTGACCACCCCCCACTCTCGAGCGTAGCCCTCAATCACGAGAAGGCGGGCTATCAGGCTGCACAGCTACTGGACAAAATGATGGCAGGTAAAAAAGTTGACAGCAAAAGCATAATTTCCTTAGAGGCCTCACATGTTGTAGCCAGACAATCAACGGATGTCTTAGCAATAGAGGACCGCGAGGTTGCTGAGGCCGTTCGTTTTATCCACCGACATTCCAGCGAGGCAATTCAAGTCTCTGACGTTGCAGACAGTGTGGCGGTATCACGCCGTGTTTTGGAGCGCCGGTTTAGAGAAGTGCTCAAGAAGTCTGTGCACGATGAAATCAGAAGTGCCCGTGTCGAGCGTGCCAGTCGGATGTTGGTAGAAACAGACCTGTCCGTATCGCAGATTGCGCTACACCTGGGATATCCCAGCGACAAGCACATAGCTCGGCACTTTCAGAAAGAAAAAGGAATAACACCGTTGCAGTATCGCAAGAAGTTTGACCGAAAATAGTCGAACAGAATCAACGTCAAGATTGCGCAAAGCAGCCTGAGCACACGCTATGCGTTGGCGTCGGCAACCGGTTTCATGTCGCAAAATGGTGCTGCTTTATAGACGGAAAGATGAAAAAATACGTAACCGTTCACGGGGTAAATACGCCGATTTTGAGCCGTTATGGGCGATTTGATTGACTATTTCGTCAAAAAAACTTACAAAATTTCTTGCTTTGCAGCCAAAATCGGCTATAATGATTAACAAACCCATTTTAACAGCGTGAACGGTTATCTTTTTTATTATTTTGTTGATCCCTTTTGAAGGGAAGGAGGTTTGACGATGTATCGAAAAATACTATTTTTGGCCGTTGTAGGTCTTTTGGGGCTGGCTCAGACGGCAAACGCTGAAATTGTAGGCCGGTGGCAGTTTGATGAGGGTTCCGGCATCACTGCTGCCGATTCGTCCGGCAATAGCAATGATGGCACCCTTAATGGTAACCCG
>CAYNKI010000008.1:0-33547 GCA_964397675.1 uncultured Pirellulales bacterium | reverse complement strand
TAAACCATCCATTCGGCGTTTGTGATGCACCTGCTTCTTCGGTGCCATTTGCCTGTCCAGAGCAGCATCACTGTGAGGATCAGGACCGCCCCTCCTCGAAACTCGATGAATAAGCCGCGGGGGCCGAGCATGTAGAGGAATGATACGATGATCATTGTCCCGGTGATATCGAGGAACTGAGCCATTCCCGTTATGCCGAGAGCCCACCAGGGAAGTTTGCGTCCACCAAGAAAATAATCTTCAAGGCTTTTAGAAGCTTTCTTTTTAAGATACAAACCCAGACCAACAAGAATGGAAAAATAGATACAAATTACAACATAATCAATTGAATTTAATGATCCCATGTATCGTCCTTAAAAGATTATTGGCAGGATGGTATTATACCATATCCATTTAGTCAAGAAATTCCAAGGTCAGAATTTTTTTATGAGAAATTTCAAATTCAACCCATCCCAGATTATCCATCTTCAAAGCCTCTATTGGTATTTCTTCCAAGGCTACCATTCGGACCTTACTCCATGAGTCCTTTGAAGGTGCTGGAAGTTTGAATTCATTCTGAACTTTTTGGACAGGGGAAAGTGGGATTTGAGTATTGGCCTTTCCTTCATTGAATCGGATTTTTCCCTTGATAGTCTGATCAAAAGGATTAAACAGTCGGACGATCCATCCATCATCGCTTTCGCTGCGCTTGACGGCACTTACATGCAGATTGTCTGGTTCCAATTCCAGGAAAGATCTTTCTATCGGCCCTGTACCATGACTAGTAGGTGCCATCTGTGCCAACAGCATCGGAAGGTTGAATTTTTCAGAGGCCTGCCAGAGATTTGCTTTTTGCCAGTTGCCGCTGTGGGGCATTACTGCGTAGCGGAAAGTGTGCTTGCCTCTGCACTGCGAGCTATTATCAATGCCGCTGTAGTCTGTCATTTCCAGTGGTGTCACACATATTCGAAGCGGGAAGCATCGAAGTAGTGTCAGACATAAGGTTTTATCATCGTCCTCAAGGACTTCATAAGCTTTTAATCCTTCATTCAATAGGGCAAGGCCGGTTTTCCCGTCACTTAGATCAACGAAGGAATTCATAGGATGTTCGGTCTGTGGGGCCTCATCAAATATCGAGTAATCTATTTTCTCAAGAGACCTTTCAACTACATCAAATTGCCCCTGGACATGTACTTTGTTTGTATCGATTCCGGAGGGGAAGCAGACTTGCAGGTAGTGGTCTTGGGCTGTATTGTCGATCTTGCTTTCAATCTCAACCCAAGGTTGCCCCTTCCTTAAAGAAACTGTGTTGATTATTTTGTAATCTCTTTGATGTTTGCTTCTGTTCTTTTCATTTTTAGTTCGTCCGATAGGCAACCTCCAGTTGATCTCAATTTTATATGAAACCTCGAGGGCAGTATCTTTAAGAAGCTCGATGCTGGCTTTTGAATCAATAGTTGAAAATACTTCTTCGTTCTCGACAGCCTGATGTTCCCATGGATTGCCGATTTCACTGGAATCTCTATAATATCCTAGATTATCGAAAGTTCTGCCGGTCTTTTTCTCAAAGATGCTTAAGGTGCCGTTGTTATTTACATTTACAAACAAATGTTCATTCTCCATCGCCATTGGTTCTGAGACCATCGAATTCCAACTGCTCCGGTCTTCTTCTTTTGCAGGTTTTACGAAGAAAGTTTTATAGCCCATGGCGGGAACATCTTTGAGCTTTAGATCAATATGATATCGGCTCATTAGAAACGAATTGGCACAATCATTTGGCGATTGGACTATCTGGTAGAAGGAGTCGTCTTTTTTAATGATATCAAATGCAACCTTGTTGTCCTGGGTATCAACTATATCGATGGAATCGCAGTCCCAATCGTTCGGCACTTGTACATATGCCTGCATGGTTTCTGAGCGTTTGAAGGGAGCTGGATTGTATGCGACAATGGCAACATCACCGTATTTTTCTTTATCTATTTTTATAGATCCTGCTATTTCTTTTAATGCGTTTTCCATAACGCATGAGGATATCTCGCGGGATTGTCTGCTTCTATACAGCATATCTTCGCTGATGATGTCCCTGCTGCATCCACCAATTGAGTCATGGCCATGATTTTGTAATAGCCAGTTGTAAGCTTTGTCGATAAAGCCTTGTGGATACGCCGCGCCGAGAAGTGAGGAAAATACTGCAAGGGGTTCAGCTAAAGAAATAAGATCACGCTCCGTGCGGAAATTGTCCTGTTTTATATCCATTCTGGCTGAGAGTATCCAGCCGAAAAGAGGGCTTGTGCTCCCCTCGGTATATAGGTTTCTCATTTCTCCTTTTGCCAACGGAAGATCATCAGAGACAGATTCCAGTACAGCTTTTTGGAAGTCATAGAAATTGCCGTGGAAGACTTTTGCGACACCTTCAAGGGCGGCATTGGCGTCCTTGATCATTTGAATTTCCCTGATGTCGGGACATGATGAATCATGGCCGCAGGACCAGAAGCGGTGTGGGGTAGTCCAGTCCTTGTCCTGTTCTTCGATGGCCTGCTTTGCTTTTTCTGGGATGGTTTCCTTATGATAGGCAAAGGCAGGATGGGCGTACTGGACTTCCAGATGGTGATGGTCGGCATCGATCAACTTAAATGCGCCGTGACCATTTTGCCAGGCAACCAGTCTTTCATCGACATTGAGCATGTTCCAGTAGGCAGGTCTTTGCAGAACGTACCAAACGTTATATCTTGGTCGGCAGCCTAATCTTGAGGCGACGATCTGTGTGCCGTCGGCTCCTTCCCAGATAATTTCCGAACGTGGAGCAACTATGGTATTGATACCTCTATAAAAAGCCGCAAAATCAATACCGAAGCCTTTATATATCTGAGGCATCTGTGAAATCTGTCCCCATGAGAAGGGAGAGTAGCCGGTCTTGCTGACATGACCAAACTTCTTTGCTATTTTATGGCCTAATAATAAGTTTCGTATGAGTGACTCACCGGAAACGCAGAATTCATCAGGAAGGCAGAACCATGGCCCAATGAAGAGCCTTTTCTCTTTTACCAGTTTTTTTATTGTTTGCTCTTTTTCAGGCCTAATTTCCAGATAATCCTGAATAGGCACTGTTTGTGAATCCAGATGAAAGGAACTGTACTGCGGATATTTTTCGAGGATATCAAGCAGCATATCCATCATGTGCACCAGCATGTGGCGGGTTCGCTGCATTGAGAATCGCCATTCACGATCCCAATGAGTATTGGAAATAACATGGCATTGTATCAGTTTGTCATTATTAGAATCACTCAAATTTCTTCTCCTTGCCTTATAGTAATAGCTGTTGATAATCCAGCAATAATCTTGCTAAACAAATTGAACGCGAATAGTATAGGTTACGTAAAACCAAAACCAATAGAAACTGAAAAAAAATTATATCACATTTGGGGACACAAAATCAAGATGCACTATAAATAGAACTCTGATAATATTGTTTAACACTTGAAATGTTAATAACTCAAACTGACCAATACGATAGCAGAAATAATCATAAGTCCTTTATTTGCAAAAACATATAACAGTTTGTCATTCTGAGCGTAACGAAGTGAAGCGAAGAATCTGGCCCACGATGAAATGTGATTTCCTATTGCTAAGGCCAGATGCTTCGCCTTTCGGCTCAGCATGACAATGAAATCGGTCAGTTTGAGTTAATAAGTTAGGCACCTCGAATTTCTTAATAAAGAGACCAACTCATGAAAAGGCATATTTACTACGATTGACCATGACATAGGTAGATTCACGATGTCCATTATAATGCATCGTGAAGCCGAAAAGCTGTTCAGATATTGACTTTGAAAACAGCTATGTTACTACAAGGAGCAAAAAGACCAGAAAAAGCATGGGTTCACGGCCTGTGCCGATTCCAATCATGACAGAGCTTAAGAAATATGTTTCCGGATTAGATGCTGAACAAGAAAAAATATTCAATGATCGTTTCGGCCAGTACAGATGGGAAAAGATACGTCAAAAGGTTGGTTTGGCTGACTTGAAATTCCATGATTTACGTAAGACTTTTGGCTCCATTCTCGCTCAGAAGCAAACCGATCCACTTCTTGCGAAGGAATTTATAGACAGGTGCCCGGAGAAGCTTCGCCATTGGGAATCTGCCGGAATGGTGCGGGGAGCTTGCCCTTTGACGTCAAAACTATCACAAATGTCATCTGTGAGTGAGATGCATTTCTTGGTATTGCGGGCAGCACTATGGCCAAACACCTGCCTTCACTTCCACTGCATCCGGATGCGGAGCTGCATTACAAGAAGGCCAAACTCCTGCCGTCGGATCCTCGGTTTGACTGGCTGAGGGCGACGTGGGCCACCCTTGGGTGCCTTGTGATGATTGTCGCCGGTTATAAAGGTCTGATTATGCTGCGCCGCGACAGAACCGGCAACAGGATCAGCAGAAGGATTCTCGCCATTCCGCTGGAAGCAAGCTTCCGGGATTCGGTTGAAAGACTGTTGAAGATTCGTGACGAGGTCCAGGAACGTGTTCGAAGAAGGTGGTGGCAGCGGGGCGAGCTGGACAAGCACCGATGGTGCTATTTACACGATCTGATTCACGACCGAATTGGGGAATCCAAAGAGAATCTCACCAGAGCATTCGTGGCTGAGATACGCGATGCTATGGCCGACGTTGAGCTAGACGAGACCACGCGACAGCAGCGCTGCCGATCTATGAAAGTCGCATATGGGAATACTTTCAGAGGGGCGAGTTGGACCCATCACAACAAAAAATACTCCGCGAACTGTTGAGGGAAAGCCGACAGCAAGACGCCAAACCAAAAGAAGCCAGAGGCAAAAAAAATGAATGACGAGAGCTCTTTGCTGGCCATAACGTTGTCACATGTTCGCCCGAGGGCATGCCCATGGTTAAGAGAGCTGCACTTGGGTAACTCAGCAGTAAGGTCTTCTTCTAATGAGGAAGGTTGGAATTATTTAACTGGCATAGTAGCAACTGATTTACCATAATTACCATTGGTCGGATAAAAGTGTTTTTTGTGAGGTTGAAACGATGCGAAGTGTGCTCTTATATGTATTTACTCCTTTGTTTTTAATTGCGTTAACAGGCTGTCATCAAGCTGGTCCAAAGGCTGTTAGAACTGGGAGGGCGAATTACAACATTGCTATCCAGCAAACAAGCAGCGAGCAGCTGTTGCTCAACTTAGTACGACTGAGATACCGAGATACACCCTACTTTATGGAAGTTGCTAGCGTGTCGACGAGCTTCAATTTTGATGTATCTGCATCAACCAGCGCATCACTTCCAGAGTCAGAAGGCAACATATACGGATTTGGTACCGGCATTGGCTACACAGAACGGCCTACAGTAACCTACACACCCTTACAAGGTGACAAGTTCGTCAGGCAACTAATGACACCTATAGATCTTAATATAATTTTGTTGTTGTATCACTCCGGTTGGTCTGTCGAAAGAATATTTCGTGTCTGTCTTCAAAGCATAAATGGTATAAGGAATGCACCTGGTGCATCCGGTCCAACCCCAGATTATATGCCGAAGTATAAGAAGTTCCGTGAAGTCGTAGGCTTGTTGCGGCAGTTGCAGCTTAAACGCGTCTTAGATATGGGTCAGATTCCATCCGAAGATCCCAACAAACCTGCTGTTGAGATTCGCATCGCCGATGAAGCTTTGGAATGGAATGAGGTGAAACAGTTCTGCGATCTGCTCGGCTTAGAGTATGGACGAACTTATTTCCGACTAACCACCGCGGTCGGAGCTGGAGGGAAAGACCGCATTGCTACCGTACCTCGTTCACTGATGGGCAGCTTGTTCTACGTCTCGCAGAGTGTGGAGGTTCCGCCAGAAGATGAACGTCTCGGCCGGGTGACCGTGAGCCGCGATGACAAAGGCAACCGTTTTGACTGGCGAGAGGTCACAGGTGGATTAATGCATATTTACTCATCTAAGAAACGGCCGCACAATGCTTACATTATGGTTCATTACCGTGGCAGCTGGTTCTATATCGAAGATAGTGACCTTACTTCAAAATCAACGTTTTCCCTATTGATGCAACTGTTCGCATTGCAGGCCGGAGAGGTCAAGTCTACTGGCCCGATTCTGACACTACCGGTGAACCGATAGACTGACAATGGATTTTATGTAGGTTAGAAAATGAAATCGACATATCTAAACAACTCAGTTGAAGATTCATATAGTTTATTTTCCAGAATCAAAAGCGGCATAAGAAAAGCTGGTTTAGTTGCTTTAGTTGGTACAATAATAGGAGTTGGTGTGTATGGTTGTAAAAAGGAAGAGCCACAGAAAGAAGGTAGTTCTCCAAAACAATCAGTTTCTTTAGAAAATAAATTATATAAACAAACTAAGATAGCTTTTAGTTCATGGAGAGATGGAAATGGTGAGATTTATGTTATGAACACAGATGGTAGTGAACAGAAAAATTTAACAAACAATCCTGCTATTGATATATTTAGTTCTTGGTCGCCTGATGGAAAAAGAATAGCTTTTAGTTCAGATAGAGATGGGAACGATGAAATCTATGTTATGAATGCAGATGAGAGTGAGCAGAGAAGATTAACAAATAATCCTGCTAGTGATACAAGTCCTTCCTGGTCACCATTTCTGCCTTTAGAAAATAAAACAAATGAGAAGAGATGAGAGTGCCCGTACCATATGCAGCATTAATCATACCCTACTTTCCAGTCAACCCGAAGGCTGTAATGTTGCACCATCTTACATTAAAAACATTCTTACTATTCTCTCATCACCTGTATCGCTTGCCGAAGTTTCTCGGACCGGTCCCACCAGCCAATCATACCCAGTGCGCGCACACGAAACACCCCACAAAACAATCCCTTTCGGGACTTACCTGATTCTTGGCCAAACCCCTCCTGCAAAAATTGCATGCGCTCTTTACAGGAAACATCCGTGTTTCCACTGGATTTATGAAGTTTCAGAAAACTCCAAACACAATAGAACCCGTCAAATACTGTCAAACACAACCGCGAAAAGTGTATATGAAAAGTGTAGGCCTACTCTTGAGGCACATCCTCAGCAGGCTGGCTGTGCTGCCCAGGTTTTAGGCCGACCCATGCAATCACTTGAGCTATCAGACCAAGGGCAAGTACAATGACAGCGAACCAGTACGGTGAGTAGATTCCAAAGTTTCTGGACAGGTACCCTCCTGCTCCGGCGCCGACGATGACACCGAGTGAGAGGGTGACTTCATGTATTGCCATCTGCGCAGAACGTTTCTTGTGGCCGCAGGCATTATAATAGAGGTGAGAGCTGTAGGCGAAGCCAAAACCGGAGCCCATAATCACAAATGCGGGCACGAAGGCCCATAGCGTCCGGCCGAAGATGATCAGAAGAAGGGAGAGTGCAAGGACCACCTGGACGCCGAGAAGCAGCGTTGGTTTGAAATGCCAGAAGCCGAGGCGCCCTGCGCCGGTCAAGACGAGGAAATTGCAGATTCCAAATACCATGATGATTATCCCGAACTGCGTTTCTGAGAACCCCATACCAGTAAACAACAGTGCAAACTGTGAACGTGACACGCCCAGGCAGGCCCAAGAGCAGAACAGGACAACGCGGGACATCCACCTGAAACGCGGCAATAGCCCTTGGTCAAAACAGATTTCAACAGTATCGACCGGTTCCACAGAAGCAGCGGAGCCGGCAGAGTCGTCATGAGCGAAATAGAGTAAAACAAGGCAAATCGTAAGACACACAACACCCACCACAATCGGCCCCAAAGTGTTCATATCTACGAGTACACCACCGAGAAGAGGTCCGATGATTGCGGCAGCAGACCACATTCCGTTGTAGGTTCCGAGGCGACGGTTCAGGATAGCACCTTCGTAGTCGGCCGAGACCCAGCTCATTAGAAAAGGCCAAAACAGTGACATCGCTGCTCCGGCGGCTGTGCCTGCAGCAATCATTGTCCAGATAAGCGTTGGCCTGCCGAGTTGGTTGTGGGCTATTGCGTGGTAGACCACGACGACCATCACGAGAGTTGCCAATAACATAGCGGCAACGGCTGTGCGGGTAGTATGGCGAGGGCTGAGATGGCCCAATATCGCTACGGCAAACAACAAGCAGAATAAATAGCCGAGCATGTTAGCCGCCCAGGCGTATCCGACATGCTCTTCGGTTCCACCGATGTTGCGCACGATAAACGGCATGGCCGTCCACAGCACGCTTAGACTTATCGCCATGGCAAATGCCGCTCCGTACAATGGCCAGACGTTTGCAAGAGCTTGGCGAACACATTTAGAAAACGATTTCTTCATTACGGAACGCAGAAAAGGATAACACTGTACCATGATAAGTAGACAAACACAACCACCAGAAGCGTAAATGAAAAGCATAGCTCTACTTTTGGGTAATATCCCCCGCAGACTGAAATCCACTATTCTGTATCTCCCTCCTCATCTCATACCTCTCCTTACTAATCCTGATTGCATACTTCCTCAATTGTATCCCAAAGGTCTTCTCAATCATCAATATTGTGGAAAAGGCGTCAACGTATACTTGGTTAAAAAGCCTATAGAACCGCCTGTCCTACTCAAAAATTCGAACTTGTTTAATTTCAACGACTTATTTAAACTCCCTGAATGACGATTAAGCATGAATTCTATAGGAATATTCGGGAGCAAGCAACCTTGAAAATCTCTGCCAAGCTCATCTTTGAGTTTCTAAGGCTCATATTCAGGAGCAAACAAGACATAGTTCTTGAAAACCTTGCTCTCCGCCAGCATTTGATGGTGTAAAATGGGAATCAGGAGTTTGGGATTGTAAATGCTTGTTTTCTAAAAGGATAGACACTTGTTCGTAGTGGTCCTATTGGCGATTGACAAGCGCAGCCGGTGCGACTTGAGTGTCTACCTCACCCTTCGAGTTCTACAGTATGCAGTCGTTGCTTGCATTGAATTCCGAGTAACCGCTATATTGCATTTTCACCGGCAAGACTATGGCCTTGCTGTTGATGGCTTTCTTGAAAGTCATTAGGTGAACGTTGGCTGATAAGTCGTAACGAGGATGCCTCAGAAAAATTTGTGTCAACAGAGATTTTAGTATTTGACTTTGAGCTCTTCATAGGTGTCCGGTCGGCCCGCCGCTAATGTCAGCTTGTTTGTTCAAGACACAGGCGTTCGCAATTCAGCGACCTCACGGTGGTCCGATGTTCGCTTGACAAGCGCAGGTTTTTCTACAGCCTTGCCTCAGGAAGATATGAGTACATCAGGTAATAGACAAAGCCCAGCATGCTAATGGACTAATGGACTAATGGACAATAAGACTACTTTCCTGACTGTTTTTCCAGCTTTGTGAAGAAATCTCTGAAGATAGGGTCCCTTTGAACGAACTTCACCGTTCTGATCAGATGTCGGGACTGATCGAAACTGAACGTATAGTTGTCTGTCACGATCGGGCTGTGCACAAGGTCAGATGGTAACCATTTGTCATTGATAAGCCAGGCAATTGCTGTCATATCCCACAGTACCTTGGACCATCCAAAATGGTCTTTTTTATGTTCCTTGAAAATCTTGAGTAAGTAATCGCCAATCGCTCCCCGCCCCCCTACGTATCGCTCCATTTCCGGTACGGTGGTTGTGAAGTGGGTGACAATAGGAGTACAAGGCAGTTGTACAAGAGGGACTCCGCAGTCGAAGATGATCCTGGAAGCATTCAGATCCTGTCGAAAGTTAAATTCCCTCTGATTCGGCCAATGGTGGCCGTTGCCACCCAGCCATACGACCACGATGTTTTTGATGATGGATGGTTCAATCAGAATGGCATTGCTGACATTTGTAATGGCTCCGACGGCGGCCACATAAAGTGGGGCTTCAGGGCTACTCTTCCTTGCCCGCTCGACCAAATCCATCGCGGCTGGACTTCTTTCAGGATTCTTCATATCGACCAAGTAGCGGGAACTGCCCTTGAAAGCAAATCCGTCAGGAGATTTACCAAGTCTGCTCAGGATTCTAAGAATCTCTTCATAGCTCTTTTCCATGCCATCTACCGGCCCACGTGACCTGCTATTCTTGAAAGGAGCGGCATAAATTGCTTTCACGTCTAGTTCAGGTGAGATTAATGCGTAGACGAGGGCAAACTGATCGTCAATTTCATTGTAGGTGTCGGTATCAAGTACCATCGGGACTGGCCTGGTATTTGGATGCCTTAGCATTTCGATACGTTGATTCTCAGAGACTGCGGGAAACTGCTGTCCGAAGAGAGGCAGCCCAGTAATAATCGTATTCAAGAGTAACGTAGTCCCGAGTGCAGTTTTCATTGGTCAGCTCCTTTCAAAACTGTGAATTCCCAGGTCATAGGTGCCCAGCTACGTCACTGAGCCTCATTTTACAGTATACCAAGCCCACTTCGAGTATGCAATTTTCGATACCCAAGGTTACGTGAATAGAAAAACACAGACAACAGCAAAACAACCGCATACGACGACCTGCCAACGGTCGTTCAATAACCAGCAGGCCAGAGCCATATCGTTCCCAAATTACAAGCTTCCAACCAGCCGAAGAGGCGAAGGAGGGAGGCGGATTCCATTCCAATCATGTCTGCCAATAGCAGAATCGTTAGAATCCTGACATGGATTTTTCGGTAAACTTGATGATCTCGTTCATCATGAGGACTGACTGATACGGAAAACGGCCGACAGCAGTTTCAGCCGAAAGCATGACGAAGTCGGTACCATCGATGATGGCATTGGCGACGTCAGTGACCTCGGCACGCGTCGGTCTGTTATGCTCGGTCATATGTTCCAGCATCTGTGTGGCCGTAATTACGAACTTTCCCGCGGCATTAGACTTTCTTATTATACGCTTTTGGATTACGGGGACTTCATGGATTGGGATGGCAACACCCATATCGCCACGAGCTATCATTATTCCATCCGTGGCCTCAATTATCCCATCTATGTTTTTTATCGCTTGTTTATTCTCTATTTTTGCCACAAGCCGACAGTCGGGTAATCTTGGCTTTATCAGTGCGGCGGCTTGCCAAATATCGTTTTCATCCCGTACAAACGACAGAGCGATGTAGTCGACTCTGTGTTTTATGCCGAACTCAATGTCCTCTTTGTCTTTCGTGGTTATCCCTTCAAATCCAAGGTCAACATCAGGAATATTTATGCCTTTTCTTTCCTTAAGGATACCTCCTTCGACAACGACCGCTTTTATGCTATTGACGGAGGTGCCCTTTATGCGCAGAACCAGCTTCCCATCATCAATATAGATAAGGTGTTTTGGCTTTATCTGGTCCAAATCACCTTTGTAGTCAAACGGTATTGTTCGTGGCCCACATGCTTCGGTGTAGTTAGTCAGCCACACTACTGTGCGATTCTTTAATAATCTGGTTTTGGTACCTTTGAATCGCCCGACTCTGATTCGGAAACCTTCCAAGTCCTGCATTATCCGAATGTGTCGTCTGTACTTTTTGTTTATCCGGCGGACAAGTTTTATAGAGTCGAGATGTTGTTTATGGCTGCCATGCGAAGAATTCAACCTGACTACATCCAAGCCAGCTGCAAACATTTTTCTCAGGACAGTGTAGTTGCTGCTGGTAGGTCCTAACGTGGCGATGATTTTTGTTCTGGGCATTGCTTCAAGTTCCTATCCGTAAGAGACTTGTACCTGAGTTTGTCATATAGGCAAACACTATAAATTGTCATTTGTCAAGAAGCAAACGTAAGGCTCGTCCAAAAAACATGCGACGCCCATCTCCTGAGTTGCCAACGGTCGTTCTATGTCAGGGTGAGGGTGGGACAAAAAACAACAAGATCTTATTATAGAGAAAGAAACAAAATGTTGATTAGAAGTGCCTTTTTTGTTAGACTACTCTAAGCACTCGTTGGAGTGTCACCGTCGCCATAATAAATTATTCTGGAGGTAGCCTATGTCGACAATCACGAAAAAAGAACTAATGAACAGAATTGCTAAAAGCACTCGGACAAAGCATGTGTTGGTTAAAGCTACAGTTCAGAATTTCCTCGACGAGGTTATCTCCGAGCTTACAAAAGGTAACCGTTTAGAGTTTCGCGATTTTGGAGTTTTTGAACCTCGTGATCGTGCACCAAGGATGGCACAAAATCCCAAGACTCTGGAACGAATCGATGTCCCAGCCAAACGAAGAGTGAAGTTCAAAGCCGGTAGGCTGATGAAGCAAAAACTAAACGACCAGAATGTATGAGTACTGCAGTTACTTCGCAAAAACATCCTTCCTTGACAAAATCTTTGGACCAATCCCACATGCCAACCAGGAGCGCACCGAGCCTTGAACAGATGCCCCAAGAATGCCCCCATTTTCACTAGAAAATCCATACAACCTACCTACAACCAGAAAACCCGTTATCTGCCAATTTCGCAAAAATTCTCGCCTCGTAAGTGCTGGACTAACAGTTGCTTACAAAAAAGTCAAGATTTGGCAACGGATTGCACTAAACGGCTCCGCCGTAGGTTCTTTCATGGATTCGTGGGGTGATTCCTTCCTCAAAAACGGTTTTTCGTTAGCGGGCATTGGATTACGGCAGGCATGATAGACATAAACCTTCTTGCCGCAATGCTCACACTGGTAAATATGTTCGCCTTTAGCTCACAGCTTTGCTACACGCTTCCTTAGAAACCTATCTCACGACAACGCTCCTGCGCTTCGCTAACACTTCACCTCCATCAGGTTCTGTAGAGGACTTTCATCTCCAAGTTGTCGAACATGCTCGGCACACAAATAAAAAGTCGTGCCTATGGAAGGCACGACTTTTTAATAACAATTATCCAACATTAAATTTTCGTCATGTAGCAAGTCACTATTCGCAGCACTTATAGATTTTCGAATCTTTTATCTTTCTCTCCAGGGATTGGTATAACGTCATCAGGTGGAGCTACGACTTCGCCTTTTTCAAAATCTTCAGCGGTCGGTTTGAGGGTATAATCGTACCACTGGGAGTCCTTGTTCTCAGTTAGGTCTGACCACCGAATTAACTGGCCTGTATAAGCGGACATCCGGCCCAATATCGCGGTAAGTGTGGACTCAGCAACGTTACGGGCCTCGTTAAGCGGCTTATCCTCAAGGATGCTGTTGAGCAGGTCGACGTGCTCCTGCACTTGTGATTTACCATGCTGGGGAAACTCTGGTATTGTGATTTTCTTCTTTTTTCTCGACGCTGATTTTAGCTCACCGCCGCCCCAGGTTGTGCCTCTGCTGCCTATGAAGTACTCACTCTGTCTACCATAGCAGCCGCTAATCTGGCGACACATGCTGTGGATTATGCAGTCGTCGCTGTAATCATATTCAATGCTGAAGAAGTCGAACTGGGTGCCAGTTTTTCGGCGAGCGCGCCCGCCGAAGCCGAGAGCCCTGATTGGTGGATGACCGATGAACCAGTTAGCAACGTCAATGTTGTGCACATGCTGTTCAACAATATGGTCGCCAGACAGTTCGTGGAAGTTGAGCCAATTGCGCACCAGATAGTCAGCATTAGTCTCGCCATCCTCGCGTGGCTTGATCCAGGGCACACGGCCACACCACCAGATGCAGCCGCCCTTGATCTTGCCGATCGCACCGTGCTCCACGGCATATTTATTCTCGAGCCATTTGCTATCGTGGCGGCGTTGCGTGCCGGCAACGACCGCTAAGCCTTTCTTCTTAGCCAGCTTGCCTGTCTCGATGACTCTGCGTGCACCTGGCGGGTCAACCGCCACGGGCTTTTCCATAAAGACGTGTTTGCCGGCTTTGACGGCAGCTTCGAAATGCACCGGACGGAAATTCGGCGACGTGGCCATCAACACCACCTCAACGTCAGTCTCTAAAAGCTTCTTATAAGCGTCGGCGCCGCTAAAGCATCGTGATTGCGGGACTTCAAAAAGTTTACCAGTTTGCTCGGCCTTGCTCTTAAACCAGTCGGCTGTAGCAACGACTTCTATGTTTAGGCCGAGATGCTTGCCTGCCTCCAAGCAGTTCTTAACAGCTCCATTTCCGCGTCCGCCGCAACCGATCAAAGCTATACGCAGCTTTTTAGGACGCTGGGCAAAGACAGTGCCCCTACCTGACAATAGAGTCGATACGCCGACTGCTGCTGATGTTTTAATAAAATCTCTCCTCGAAACGCTATTACTTTTTTCACTTACTTTCTTTTTCATAAATCACACCTTTCAATTACGTACAAATTAGTTCATATATCTATGAAATTTCTTTAAGTGCCCTGCCTAAAAATCGTCGCAAGTTCTATAGGCTTCAATCACTGCCATTTCACCTTCTGGGCCGCGCTTACTATTTCCATGCTCCATACCAATAACACCTTTATAATCCTTGTTGTAAATATGCTTGAAGATGTTCTTGTAGTTGATCTCTCCGGTTGTTGGTTCTTTTCGACCCGGATTGTCACCTACCTGAAAATAGGCAATTTCCTCCCATGCCATATCCATATTGGGAATCAAATTGCCCTCGGTAACCTGCTGGTGATAGAGATCGTCGAGGATTTTGCAGGAGGGACTGCCGACTGCCCTGCAAATCTGAAATGCCTGTGGAATCTTGGTAAGAAAACACCCTGGATGATTCGTCCACCAGTTCAGCGACTCCAGCACCATCACCAGTCCTGACGGCTCACAGACCTCGGCACAATATTTAAGATTCTCGATCGCGTTAGCAGTTTGGTAATCCCATTCCAATTTGGTATCATACGCCCCTAATACCACGGTAGTCCACTTGGCGTTGATCCTTTTAGCTACTTCCACAGCCTTTTTCATGCCGTCTACCAACATTTCACGTGTGGCTTTATCCTTCTTGACAAAGGTCACGCTGCCGATACCAAAGCCGGATACGAAAACTCCCATAGTCATATCCAGCCGGGTCATTTCGCGCGCAATTTTCTCCTGCAGATCCGGTGGCTTTTTCATCATGCCGTTATCTTCCCACGCGGTAAAACCCTGATCCGCAGCGAACTTTAATTGATCGATAGGGTCGTTGCCGGCACTTTGCTTAAACATCCCGAAATGTGGTCCATACTTTAGTTTGAATTTCTTGGACGGGTTTGCTGCCTGTAATGTGGAATTCACTGTTGAAATCGTCAGTGCTGCCACAGCGGCACCACCAATGAAATTACGCCGAGACATCTTTTTGCGGTTGTTCATTTCAGTACTCCTAAAATTGACTTTCATTGTTTCTGCTGCATTCATCCTCCATATCGATTCTGCAACTGTCTTTTTACAAACACTTACAATCAAAGGGAAAGATGCTAATCTGCATTCGCTCAAGCTCTCTTTGAAATTTTTGCCAAAATGACATCCAATCATTTGCTTGGCTACTCAATTAATTAACTCAAACTGACCAATACGATAGCAGAAATAATCATAAGTCCTTTATTTGCAAAAACATATAACAGTTTGTCATTCTGAGCGTAACGAAGTGAAGCGAAGAATCTGGCCCACGATGAAATGTGATTTCCTATTGCTAAGGCCAGATGCTTCGCCTTTCGGCTCAGCATGACAATGAAATCGGTCAGTTTGAGTAATTAAGAAATCTTAACCTTTCGCTCCATGCAAAATTATCCGGTTACCATCCGTAAAGTTATCACGATACCACGTACATTTTTCGAAGTTATCGTTTAACTCGCTCATCTTTTCCGCTAACATTTTTCTGTATTTCTCAATATTATCCTTAAACTCCGGATTCTTTGATAGATTATTCATCTGATACGGGTCATTTTTATTATCGAAAAGAAGCTCGAATCCGTCTATCCTGTATTTCGCATATGTAAATAGCTTATCCCTTAGAGCCCGCCATTCATGACCGTCTTCGAATACCGCACACGCTCCGGTATTCTGTAAAAATGCAAATTCCGGCGCATCTCCCTTTTCACCTGTTGCACAGCCGCTCAAATCAATCCCCTCAACTTCTTTCGGTATCTCAAGATTCATAAGCCCAACCACCGTCGGCATTATGTCAACAGTTCCCAGGCATACATCGCTTTTTATCCCTGCAGCAATCTTTGCGGGCCAGCGAATTATAAAAGGTACTCTCGCCGCCTCTTCATAAAATATATTCTTTGCCCTTCGTCCCTGTGCGCCAAACATTTCACCGTGGTCGGAGCTGAATACAACAATTGTATCATCTTCAATCCCTGCTTTCTTTATGGCTTTAAGTATCCTTTCGAGGTTCGCATCAACGCTTTCAGTTTGGGCGTAATAAATCCGCCGCCATTCTTCCAGCTTACTTCTTGCCTCTTTGCTTAATCTGCCCCACCTGTCGGCATATTTATCATTCTCATCTTTGTAATTCGGGGGATTGGGAAGTGACACATCTTTGAACATCTCATAGTTCTGCTTTGGTACATTACTTTCATTCCAGGGGTCATGAGGAGGCCCCCATGATAAAAACAATGCAAAAGGTTTCTCGCCTTTACTGTTTTTATTAATAAAATCTACAGCCAAATCCGTCTGACCGTCCGTTTCATAAATTCCCTCGCCGTAATATACTTTTTCTGAAGTGTCCCTGTGATAATATGCACCGTAATAAATATGATTAAAATTATACGCCGCCCAGTAACCGTCGAATCCCAGTCTGTCAGGTCCCGGAGGTACAAAGCTGTTTTTTGCATCATGATGTTTGCCAAGCTGATTCGCATAAAGATGCCATTTCCCTATATACCCCGTCTCGTATCCGCTGTCTGTCAAAATATGCCCAAAGCAGCGGTGATTCGGATTCATCCGCAGTTCATTAATAACCATCCCTGTCGTTGTCGGATATTTACCGGTAAAAAGTGATGCCCTGTGAGCCGAACACACCGGCATCGTCGATACGGCGTTAAAGAAATCCGCACCTTCTGATGCAAGCCTGTCAATATTGGGTGTATGTGCCTTTTCGTTACCCGAATAGCCGCAGTGTTTATAGCCGAGCTGGTCTGCAAATATATAAACGAGATTCGGCTTGTGCCTTTTGTTATCCCGCACGACAGCATCCGCTATTCCGCGACAGCCCGTTATTGATACAGCCGCTGCGGCGAATCCCGCTTTCTTCATAAATAACCGACGCGTCGTTTGGTTCATGATTATTCTCCTTGCACGTTTTCCCCGATTGTGCGTCTTTGTATACAAACCATTCCAAAGTCTGTATCTATATTTTTTTATTTCTTTATGCCTTCTTGAATGCAGTCCATTTCTGTTTGCTCTTGGTGCTTGCCAGGACGGTCTCGATGAACAGCATACCACGCAGACCATCGTCAACGTTCGGGAAGTCCAGTACCAACGGGTCAGGTTTTGTCCTTGTTATCCGTGCTCGCACGGTTTCTGCGAAGTTGCAGTAATTGTTAGCGAAGGCCTCAAAAAAAGCTTCCAGATGGCCAGATGGCAGCCTGGTAGCGCGTCCAGCCGCAGGACTTTTTGCACTTACATAATTGTTTCCACGGCGCCAAATCTGGACCGGCCCATCCGGCACCTTTACGTACAGGTAGTTAGGATGCTCCTGATGCCATTCCAGACTTTTTTCTTCACCGTAAATCCAGATAGCCAGGTTGTTCTCTTCACCGATAGAAACCTGGCTGGCATGAAGGATACCCCTGGCGCCGTTATTGAAACGCAACAGGCAGTTGCCGTCGTCATCCAGCCGTCGGCCCTTGACAAAAATCGTAAGATCCGCACAGATGTGGGTAATCTTTAGCCCCGTTATGTATTCAGAGAGATTCTCAGCGTGTGTGCCGATGTCACCCATGCATCCGGCGCCGCCGCTTTGCTTTGGGTCGGTTCTCCAGGCTGCCTGCATCTGGCCTGTTCTCTCAATATCGGCTCTCTCAATCGGCGTGGACAGCCAGCCCTGTGGATACTGCACTATAATCTTGCGAATCTTACCAAGCTCGCCACCGCGCACCAAATCCCGAGCTAATTTGACCATCGGATAGCCGGTGTAGTTGTGCATCAATCCGAACACTTTGCGGGACTTCTTGACGAGTTTTTGCAAATCCTTCGCCTCTTTGACGTTGAACGTCATTGGTTTTTCGCACATTACATGGAAGCCTGCATTGAGAAAATCCCTGGCGATAGGAAAATGCCAGTTGTTCGGCGTAGTAATCGAGACAAAATCTATCCTTTCTCCTTCTGGCAGTTTAAGCTCACCCTTGATCATTTGCTCGTAAGTGCCATATACTCGCTTACGGTCGAGCATAAGCTCTCGTCCCATCTGCTTGGATTTGCGCGGATTAATGTCAAATGCACCGGCCACCAGTTCGATACCGCCGTCCAGGCGAGATGCCTTGCGGTGTACTTCACCGATGAATGCCCCCGGTCCACCACCAACCATTCCCATCTTCAATTTCCTGTTTAGTTCCATACCTTTTCCTTTCAAAGTTTGGGTTGACAACAATCCGACAAAAGATAACAATCTATTTTAAGCTGCAAATTTACTAATGTCAACATTTTGTTAAATTTTAGGCATAAATGAATACCGATATTAAGCCTGTATCTGTTGACCTATATTTTATTCCTGTCCAGACCCGTGTTCCACTCAAGTTTGGGCCCGAAACGCTCACCTCCGTTACATGTGCGCGGGTTTGCATGACAGTGACGGATAGATATGGACAAAAAAAACAAGGCTGGGGCGAAACACCGCTGAGTGTTCAGTGGGCCTGGCCGAGCAAAATCACATATCACCAAAGACACGAGGCGATGCAGCTTTTCTGCCGTATACTTGCCGAGGCATGGGCCAAGTTCGACCAGCAAGGTCATCCCATCGAATTGGGAAGCGATTTTATTGAGTCAGTGCTGCCTGGCCTCTTGGAGCGATTCAACGAGAGACGAGAGCCGATGCCGCATCTGGCAGCTCTGGTTTGTTGTTCGGCTTTTGATATTGCCTTGCACGATGCGTATGGCCAACTTTTAAGACGTGATGTATACTCGACCTACAGCAAGGAATTTATGAATGCTGATTTGTCGCACTTTCTCGAACCTGCGGAAAGTGTTGACGTTTCATTTGCGGGCAAATATCCCGCTGAATTTCTCAAGTTTCCTCCAGCTAAGACGATGCCTGCATGGCACCTGGTAGGAGGCAAAGATTTACTTGACGAATCTGAACTAACCGGAAAAGAACCAGATGATGGTTATCCTGTACTGTTGCCGGACTGGATCAAGCGTGATGGGCTAAAATGCCTGAAAGTAAAATTGCGCGGCAATGATTCCTCATGGGACTATGAAAGACTGGTCAAGGTTGGTAAAATTGCAATCGAAAATAACGTTCTGTGGCTGACCAGTGATTTTAATTGCACAGTTACCGAGCCTTTTTATGTGAATGATATTTTGGATCAGATGATGATAGAATATCCTCGTATTTATCAAATGATTCTATATGTGGAGCAGCCGTTCCCATACGATCTGGAAGAAAATCAGATCGATGTTCATAGCGTATCGGCCCGCAAGCCTTTATTTATGGACGAAAGTGCTCACAACTGGAAATTAATCAGACTCGGCCGCAGTTTAGGCTGGACGGGAGTGGCGCTTAAAACCTGCAAGACTCAAACCGGCGCGATACTAAGTCTATGTTGGGCTAAAGCACATGGAATGACCTTAATGGTGCAGGATTTGACTAATCCGATGCTGGCACAGATTCCTCATGTTCTTTTGGCAGCGCACGCGGGGACGATTATGGGGGTCGAGACCAATGCGATGCAGTTTTATCCAGCAGCATCGGCACCCGAAGAAGCTGTGCATCCTGGACTTTATAAAAGGCGTAACGGCCAAGTAGACCTCTCAACATTGAATGGACCGGGCTTCGGTTATAGACTAAACGAAATTAAGAGGAACTTGCCAAAGTTGGCGGCGAGTTTTACAAAATAGGATTCTCTAATTTCTTCAGGGGACATAAAATGGCAAAATTAAGTGCATTTGCTGACGAGGTAACCGACGACTTTCTGGCGCAAGTTAAATACCTTGCTAAAGAAAATGTGGATTATATTGAGCCTCGCTTTATCAACCAGAAAAATATTATGAACCTTACTAAGGATGAGTTGAACACAGCCAAGAAGATGATCAAAGATCATGGCCTGAAGGTAAGCGCTATCGGCTCACCCATCGGCAAGGTAAAGCTTGATGAGCCGTTTGAGCTGCATCTGGAAAAGTTCAAGCACGCGGTTGATCTTGCCCTGTTTTTTGAAACGCCATATATACGAATGTTTAGCTACTATGCTCCAGAAGGTAAGAACATCGATGATTACCGAGACCAGGTTATGGAACGGATGACAGCAAAGGTCCAGATAATAGAAAATACCGATGTTGTTATGGTTCATGAAAATGAAACAGGCATTTATGGACATAACGCCGAGAACTGTGTGGACCTTGTAAAAACAGTCAATTCACCAAAGCTTCGGCTGGTTTATGACCCAGGTAATTTCGTCTGGGGCCAGAAGATCACAAATAATGTCGAAATTTGCTGGCCTTTAATGAAGCCCTATGTTGTTCACATTCATATCAAAGACTGGAAACTTGGCTCATCAGAGATAGGCAGCATACCTGGTGAGGGTGATGGCCAAATAAAAGAGCTGCTTGCAGAGTTGGTGATGCTTAATTATGACGGCTGCCTCACCATGGAGCCGCATCTGCGAGCTGGTGGGCAGTTCGGCGGCGATACGGGACCTGAGCTTTTTTCAAAGGCCATCATGGCAGTAAGAGAACTGGCCGCAGAGGTCGGATTAGCTTGTGATTAACTTTTTTTGATTGTGCATGGGTATATGGTAAAAGTTATGTCAACCTTGATATTTGCTTTACTGCAGCTTGTTTCCGTATGCCAGACTGCCCGGGCCGGTGTCACTCCATATCCGCGTGTTCCCGGAGATCAGCCGAACATGTATTTCCCTTCCATCAGAGTTAATGACACTCCCATCGATACGGTGAGCACGGATATGAACGTGGGCTATGCACATTTCGCATTCTCGGGCACGGTCGCCGTGGAGGTGATCGCCAGGGAGACAATTAACACATTCGATTTGAGTCCGCACCGATATGGAATTCATGCAACGGCAAATGGTAATGTCCTATCATTCCATCTGTCCCAGCCGCGAAAGATACACCTGAAGATCAACGATCTCCCGCGATTCTTCATCTTTGCGGATGCTCCGGAGGAGGACCCGCCACAACCAGGTCAACCGGGCGTCTATAGTCTAAGAAACTATGGGGTATCGAGTTCCCTGGATTCGGTTCAGACATGGAAGATCCAGCGCGCAGTTGATGATGTGGCCGCAAAGAGGGCAATTCTCTATGTGCCACCGGGTATTTATCGCAGCGGGGAATTGAGGATGAAGAGTGGTTTGACCCTTTATCTGGCCCCAGGCGCTGTCATCAAAGGAACGGGAGAAGTTTCGGACTATCCACGCGGCGAACTCGGCACACAACAGATATATTTAGTTGACTGCCAGGATATCAGGATCAGAGGGCGCGGTGTGATCGATGGTCAGGGTCGGGCGTTGCGCGTCTCCACAGATAATTCAGACGATGGTCGAATGAAACTGATCCGATCACTTCGGGCTACAGACTGCATAGTGGAGGGTGTTGTTTTGCGTGATGCCGGGACGTGGGCCATTCATCTGATCGAGTCAAGCGGTCTTCAATTCGACAACTACAAGTTGATCTCCAATACGATTATAGATGATCCTGGCTTCCCCTGGGAACCGAACACCGATGGGTTCGATCCCGATAACTCCTCCCGTGTGATAATCGAGAATGGATTTGTTAGCTGTAGTGATGATGCCATCGCAGTAAAACTCAAGCATGGAACGCTGAACAACATGGACGACATCCAGTTCCGCAACAATGTAGTCTGGACAGTCAAGTCAGCACTGAAAATCGGAACTGAGGTTCGAGCTCACAAGATGACAAACATTGTTTTTGAGAACAACGAGGTAGTCCATGCCGACCGAGGGATTGCGGTCTACTGCTACCGCGGGGCGACCATCGAGAATCCCAGGTGGGTCAACAATTACTTCGAGTTCATCGGTGACAATATAAAGAGAATGAATATGGAGATAAAAATTAAGGATGATGGAGGCAAAGGCTACCTTAATAATGTTCTGATTAAAGACAACACGTTCGAGCGTTTCGGCCCAAATCAGGCGAGGCTTTGGGGATTGGATAACATTCATGTAATCAGCGGCGTTACATTTGATAACTTAGTGATTGCCGGCAAGAAACGTATGAGTCCAGCGGATGCTCAGATTTCTGTCAACAACTATGTGAGAGATATTTCATTCAGATAGGAACAGTTCGGGATTATGAGCCGATTAATCTGTGCAGCTTGTGGAAGACGCTGATTTTTTTTATAGAAAGGAAAAACAGAAATGAAAGAATGGAATTTTGGAATAATTGGCGCCGGGTTAATCGCCGACTTTCACGCAAGAGCTATAGCGGATATTCCCAACGCAAAATTGGTAGCCTGTTGCGATAAGATTTCAGCGAAAGCCAAAGAATTAGCGGAAAAACACTCCTGCCAGGCTTTCGAAAGCTACGAAGATATGTTCAACAGCGGACAGATAGATATTGCCACCATTGCCACGCCCAGCGGGTTTCATATGGAACCGGCTATCGCTGCAGCTAAAGCCGGCAAACACGTAATATGCGAAAAACCCTTGGAGGTTACTCTTGAGCGAATTGACGCGATAATTGACGCCCATAAAAAAGCTGGAACTGTCTTAGGAGGGGTATTTCAAAATCGATTTACCGATGCCCAGACGGCCCTGAAAGAAGCAATAAATGCGGGGCGTTTTGGTGTAATCACCTACGCTGGAGTATATGTCCCCTGGTGGCGCACCGACGAGTATTACAAGGATTCCTGGCACGGTACCTGGAAATTAGATGGTGGTGGTGCGTTAATGAACCAGTCCATTCACATGGTAGATATACTGTGCGATCTGATGCCTCCCGTTGAATCGGTACAGGCCTATGCCGCGACGCTGGGACATCCGCAGATCGAAGCAGAAGATACTGCGGTTGCTGTACTGCGTTTTGCCCCCCTGTCTTCTGTCGAAGACAGAAAGGGGGGTGCGCTGGGAATTGTCTACGGCACTACCGCTTCGTATCCCGGCCAATTCAAGCGCTTTGAAATCACCGGTACGAAGGGCACAGTTGTTTATCTTGAAGACAGCTTCACAATCTGGCAGTTTGCCGAGGAAAAACCCGAGGATGAGAAGATTCGCAAAAAATTCGGTCAAGTAAAAGGCTTAGGTGGCGTGGCAGACCCTGCTGCCATCTCGTA
The DNA here is from genome assembly GCA_964397675.1 of uncultured Pirellulales bacterium. Classification (GTDB taxonomy): domain Bacteria; phylum Planctomycetota; class Phycisphaerae; order Sedimentisphaerales; family Anaerobacaceae; genus CAYNKI01. The sequence goes on along the minus strand of CAYNKI010000008.1, from coordinate 10,326 downwards.
CGAACTTCATGTACGTAATTTCAAAGCCTTTATCGATGCCCTGGAAAAGGGCAAAGATTTTGCCTTAAGTGGGACCGAGGCCCGCAAAGCTGTGGAATTAATCCTGGCAATATATAAAGCCGCCAAAGAGCAAAGAGAAGTAAAACTCAGTTAAACTCATACTCGTCATTTGGGACACTGTCCACTAAACGGCTGCCAGCACCCCTCGGACGTAGCCTACAGACTCTGCCAGTCCTACGAACGGGTCGTATGCATCTTTTTCGTACTCAAACGACACCACGCCTTTATAGTTAATTCTTAGCAGCGTCCTGACAAACTTGGGAATATCAATTACGCCTCGGCCAATTTCTACTGCCTGTCCTTTCGCTGTAGCTGCCGTGACATCTTTGATATGTACATCCAGCAGCCGATCCGCGAACTTTTCTGCAGAAATCGAAGGGTCCACCCCCGCCCGCATAGTATGCCCGATGTCGTTACAGAGTCCAATCCGCCTATCCAAATCCTTTATTCTTTCGTAGGCACTGGCCGGTGTGGGATATAGCTTATCTGTCGGCCCGTGGTTGTGAATGGCAACTTTTATATTGTACTGCTGGACCTTCTTGTTGACCAGCGGCAGAAGCTGCGGTGCCGGTAAACCAATAATCACCTTCATTCCAGCGGCTTTAGCGTAGTCAAAGGCACGATGCACCTCATCTTCCTTCTTCATAGAGATTACTCCACCTCCGTAGAGTATCAGTCCTGCTTCCTTGACCTTTGCCACGACAGCCTGGATTTGAGCCGGTGTGCTGTCCAGCGGCAAATGAAAACTCTTGAAAGAAATGTATTTCAATCCGAGACGTACCGTCATTGTTAGTGTCTCATCCAGGCCGAACTTCCTGAGCGTATACGAAGCCAGACCCAGCTTAAGCCGATTCTTGGTTCTCGCCACCACACCTGAACTTTGACTTTGGCCCAGACAGCCTTTTACGCCCGCCAACGAAGCTGCTGCTCCCGCACTCATTGTCCACAAAAAGTTCCTTCTGCTCTGTCTTTCTGCTCTCATCCACGTATCTCCTTTCTTAAAATATCATTTTGCGTTCTTGCTTGAAGCTAAGAGTTATCTACGGTCATATTAAGGATACATCAGGCAAAATTCAGACGCAAGTAAATTCGCATTGCGAAAGCCGAGTAATCGCATCGTGGTGGGTTGTATCGGCGTTGGACGCATGGGACTAGCGTGAGTTTACCACAAAACAAGATCCTGAAATCTTATAAGTTATTAAAAAAAATAGAGTTACGAGTAATATCAGTTGTGAATTGCCGGTAGCTTGGAAAACCCACTAAGTTGTTTGAGCACAATAAAAACTTGACACGTGGCCCGCGCTATGCTATGCTGGCTTTATTAGTTGGGTTATGTAACCGAAACAGAGAGAATTAGGAAAGGAGAAAGGACGATGAAAAAAGTACTATTGGTTGCGGTTTTTTTAGTCTTGGCGCCTGTGTGCGCTATCGGACAAGGTTTTTACGGTACGGAGTCGCTGACCGTTCCTGAAATGACGGGGCCAACGACCCTCGACGGCGTGCTCGATGGTAAGGATTCCTGGAACAGCGCGTTCTCGCCGATGTGGTTGAGCGACTGCTTCGATGATGAGGGAATTCCCGGAGATGCGAGCGACATTTCAGCCCAGTTCTCCATGGGCACATATAAAGGTGATTTGTACATCGCTGTCGTTGTAACAGACGACATCGATAATACGAACGGCGGAACGTGGCAAAGGGATGGTCTTGAGGTTCACGTGAATTTCGAGAACGTGCTTGTGAACATGAGTGAGGGTAGCGGAGTGGGCGCTGCAGAGAACAGAAAGATCAATTTCCTTGAGAACGGTGCAGCCCAGATCCGTGTGATAGGCGGCGCTAATGCTGCCATCACCCCATGGCCTGCGGGCTATCCGGATGCGGACTGTCAAGCCGTTCTGGACTTCGCCAGGGGCAGAAGCGGCACGACAACAACCTACGAAGTGGTCATAAAAGTCAGTGAAATGGCGGATGTGTCCATTACTGGCCCCTTCGGTTTCGGTATCTCCGTTAACGATGTCGATGAGGCGGACGGTTCGCGCATCGCCGCGGTCGCATGGTGGGGCGGCCCTCAGCAGGCACAAGGCTTGTACAATATCGTCATCGTGACGGGTAGTTCGACAATTCGGCCGTGGCAATATACAATGAACCATGCATCACCCACGGACCTGTCCTACCCGCAATGTACTGCCTTTCTAGCTATACCTGGTCTGGCGTCTAATCCAAATCCTGCTGATGGGCAGACAGATGTTCTCCGTGATACGATTCTGGGCTGGACATCAGGTGAATCTGCTGTCAAGCATAATGTGTACTTCGGGACTGATTGGGCAGATGTCAAGGATGCCACGACTCCGGTCAGTTCAGGTCAGGATGACAACACCTTTGATCCCGGACGTCTCGCATTCGGCCAAACCTATTACTGGCGTGTGGATGAGGTCAATTCGGCCCCGGACTTTACCGTGTTCAAAGGCAACGTCTGGAGCTTTACGGTCGAGCCGGTCGCTTATCCTATTGTCGGTGAGAATATCATCGCTGCCACAGCTTCCAGCTCCAACAGCCCAGGTGAGGGGCCTGAAAATACCATCAACGGCTCCGGACTGGATACCGATGACCTGCACTCTGCAATAAATACAGATATGTGGCTAAGCAGTACAATTGGGACACAGCCAACCTGGATACAGTATGAGTTCGACAGGATTTATAAACTGCACGAAATGCTGGTATGGAACCATAATAGCCGCCTTGAGCTTGCTATCGGTTTCAGCGTCAGGGACGCTACCATTGAGTATTCTGTCGATGGGGCAAACTGGGCCACATTAGGTGCTTCTCACGAATTTGCACGGGCTCCTGGTGCGCCTGGTTATGCAGCCGATACCACGGTTGATCTTAGTGGTGTGGCAGCGAAATATATCAAGATAACCGCTAATAGCAACTGGGGAGGCTTTATGCCGCAGTACGGTCTTAGCGAGGTCCGCTTCCTCTACTTACCTGTCCTGGCAAGAGAGCCCGATCCAGCTTCCGGAGCAACAGGTACGGATGTGGATAATGTGACTCTTAGCTGGAGAGCAGGAAGAGAGGCAGCCTCGCACGAGGTGCAGCTTAGCGACAGCAACCAGGCTGTGATAGATGGTACTGCCCTTGTTGCGACTGTTTCCGAGACCAGCTATGACACTGGAGAGCTTCAATTAAACCAGAGCTACTACTGGAAAGTTAATGAGGTCAACGAGGCCGAGGCTCCCGCCACATGGGAAGGCGATGTCTTGAACTTTATGACTCGTGAATTTCTCGTTGTTGATGATTTTGAGGACTACACCAACTTCTCACCGGATCGAGTCTTCCAGAGATGGATTGATGGGGTTGGCTATTCGGCAGACGAGTTCTTCCCAGTGGATAATCCCGGCAACGGTACTGGTGCAGCTCTTGGTCACGATATTTGGTCTTATGACAGTCCACACTACGATGGCGATATCATGGAGAGGAGTATCGTGCATGGTGGTACGCATTCCGCGCCTCTTTACTATGACAACAGCATTGCTCCATTCGCGTCTGAAATCGTACGCACGTTTGATGCTGCACAGGATTGGACCAAGCACGGCATTAAGGCCTTAACGTTATACTTCTATGGCGCCCCGGACAACGGTGGACAACTGTATGTCAAGATCAACGACACAAAGATCAGCGACAATGCGGACCTGTCCATGCCCAGGTGGAACCAGATGAATATCGATCTGACCGGACTGACCGTGGACAACGTCACCAGCATTACAGTGGGTGTGGATGGTGCAGGCGCCGTTGGTGTATTGCTGGTTGACAATATCCGTCTGTATGTAGACGCTCCGGCTATCCCCGAGTACATCTGGATCGAGGCCGAAACCGGCGTCATCACCGGTACCAACTACGAAGTCACAACCATGGACGGTGCTTCCGGCGGCCAGGCTTTGAGCCCATTGACTGCAGGCTCTCTCAGCGATGCGAACGACAACAAGGCTTCGTATACGGTTCAGTCCACCGGTGGTACCTATACGCTGGAAGGTCGCTTCAATGCACTCGACGGCTACGCAAACTCTTGCTTTGTTCGTATACCGGGCATTCAGGACGACTTTGTTACATGGCATACCCCGTACGGTGGTGTATGGAAATGGGGAATCCTGGTGGAATTCGAAATGCCGGCAGGTACCTACACGCTGGAAATTTCACCCCGTGAATTCGGGTGCAACATTGATGCGATTGTGTTTACAAAAGTGTCTGAATAACCTTGTCTGATATAGACGTATCTTCCGGATCATAATGATTTGGAAGCAGACGATTTTTGAAAATCCGTCGGTGGCTTCTTAGCTATATTCAAGAAGTCACCGACTTTGTTATTATAGCCTAAGTTGCGCCGTTGCGGGAAAATTGGAATGAAGGCAAAAAGTTTGAGTCGTAATTTTTTGAAATGTAATATAGGTTTTCAAGAACTATGTCTTAGGAAAAGAATGATAATGAGCAAGTATTTATATGCCATCATCGGTATGATTTTCTGTTCCTCTTTCAGCGCGGCCCAGGAGAGCATGACGTATCGAGACGTGGTCGAGCAGATGGTCGATTTGGAACGGCTGGCCGTGCTGCCCGCCGAAGGGGAGACGACCGGCCAATGGTCGAGTTACGACCGACGAAGCCGGTACGACGCGACCACGGACACGTACCTCGATTGGGACGCCAACGATGATGGTGGGGGATATATCCGGATGGAGAACGGCAAGCAGGTGCTCGCGGAAATGGAAGGACCGGGTGTCATCTGGCGAATATGGACGGCTTATCCCGGCGAGGGACGCTGGATGATCTACCTGGACGGGTCCAAGGAGCCGGTTCCGGAATTTTCCTTCATAGAGATGTATATGCGCTGGGGGCGGTTTTCAGGGTATTCCAATCTCGTGTACCGTGCCGGTCGAAGCTTCAACTTCTACATTCCCATTCCCTACCGGAAATCATGCAAGATCCTGGCGGACCCGGACCGTAGTAAGTACTACAATATCGTTTACACAACCTATCCGAAGGGCACGCTCCTTCCGGAATTTGGTGGAGATTTTGATTCCAAAGCTTCGGACGCGCTGGAGCACGTGAATCGATTGTTGGGTCGGCGTGGGAATCCTCCCCACGATCCCCGGCCAGGAGAGACCACGGAAACGAAACGGGTGACTGTTCGTCCGGGCGAGACAGTCACTGTCTTTCAGGGGCAAGGCAAGCGTGCGATTACGTCCATCGTTGTTTCCCTCGATTTGGGGAATGTTGTCACCCTGGCAGCGTTAGACCGTAACGCCCGGGTGCGTAAGCCTCTGAGGAAGCTGAGGGAGCTGCCCGGAACGCCGGAGGACCGGGATGTGCTCCGTGAGCTGGTGCTCGCCATGTACTGGGACGGCGAGAAGCATCCCAGCGTATGGTCCCCGCTGGGTGATTTTTTCGGAACCGCTCCGGGATGGAACGCTTACCGATCTTTGCCGATGGGGATGACGCAGGATCGATTCTACAGTTATTGGTACATGCCGTTCGAAAACGGAGCCGTCGTGACTCTCCGTAACGACGGTGAGAAGCCTCGAATACTAATGTTCGACATTTCTCACGCTCCGGTGACCCAGCCCATCCATACGCTCGGCCGGTTCCATGCCAAATGGCACCGGGACGCGTTTCCGCCCGATGAGCCCGGACGACGGGAAGTGGATTGGACGCTTCTGAAGACGAAGGGCAGGGGGCGGTTCTGCGGCACGATGCTCCATGTGAGCAATCCTCTTGGTGATTGGTGGGGAGAAGGCGATGAAAAATTTTTCGTGGATAACGAGAAATTTCCCTCGATATTCGGGACGGGGACGGATGGTTATTTTGGGATGTGGGCGAATCATTTCCCTTTTTACGAAGCGTTCCATGCGCACACGGCGACGGATCGAGAGATGCTCAGCAAGGGACACGAATGCCTGAATCGTTGGCATATTGCCGACAACATCCCTTTTCAGGAATCATTGGAGGCTGCGTTCGGGAAGGTGTTCTCCAATTCGAGGCCTACACTCTATGCCGCTACCGTGTATTGGTATCAGGCTGCAGGACAACGGGATAATTACGGACCAATTCCCAAGGAAGAGCGGATCGGATACTGGCCCGAAATACATGAATTCGGGATCACGAATACCCTCGAAGGCGAGAATCTGAACATCGTCTCGCATACTGGAGGAACGGTGGCACCCCAGCATGTGGCCGGTCTGCAAGCCGGGGCCTGGAGCGGGCTGCGCGGCAAGGTCCACCTGTGGTGGGAAGGGGCCGATCAGGGAGATACTTTGAAGTTGGGTTTTCGCGTCGAGCGCGATGGCGATTACAAACTTCGGATGCAATTCATCAAGGGCGATGAGTACGGCCGTTTTCGACTGCGGATGGACGACCACATACTCCGGGATTCCCTGGATTTGTCTCATCGGGGTCTCATACCGTCCGGCCCCGTGGATTTGGGATTGCATCGGTTGAGCGCGGGCCGGCACACCCTGGAGATTATCGTCACCGGATCAAGTCCCCTGGTTCAAAATGCCTGTCAGTTCGGTCTCGACTATCTGCAACTGGAAGCCTGGGATGGATCGCGAAATTCAGAGCCCAAAACGCATCATGTCCATGCGGGTCCGTTCGAGAAAATCTATGGATCGACCAGCGACTCGGGTCGTTCGCACAGTATCAACGATCACTGTTTCATCCGCGGACCGGACGGACTCTGGCACTTTTTTGGAATCGGCGGCTGGTCGGGTTTCGCGCACGGCACCGCAGAAAGGCTGCTGCAAAAGCCCTGGGAAAGGCAGCCGTCACCGTTTCCCGTGGAGTGGGATCAATGGAGGGAGGTTCATCTCTGGGCTCCGCACGTCGTGAAAGATGATACATACTACATGTTTTACTGCGCCGGAGGCAAGGACGGGGCGACGTTCCGGATGCACCTGGCTACGTCTCCCGAACTCAGGAATTGGACGAAGCATCCTGAGAATCCGCTCTTTGTCGACGGATTCGACGGCCGGGACCCTATGGTCCTTCGAGTCGGGAACCAGTGGGTGATGTACTATTGCGCGAACAGCGCGCCCACGGGGGGGAATCATGTGGTGGCCTGCCGCGTCAGCGATGATCTGATTCATTGGAGCGAGAGACGTATTGCTTTCGTCGATCCCGGTCGTCACAAGGCGGGCGGGCCGACGGAATCCCCGTTTGTCGTCCGCCGAGGCAACAGCTATTATTTATTCATCGGTCCCCGTCAAGGGTATGTGGGAACGGACGTGTTCGCCAGCAAAGATCCTTTCCGGTGGTACCTTGAAGACAGAGTGGGACATATCGATTCCCATGCGGCGGAAGTGATCCGGGATGAGCTGGGCCGATGGTTCGTCAGTCATTCCGGCGTGGACCAGGGAGGTTTGTATCTGGCTCCGCTTCACTGGAACGATGGGCTTGAAGAGGCGGACGCGTCGATTCCCATACCTTGAGGCTTGAGAAACGTCAATGGAGTATATATTGGAGAAAATTCAATGTGCAGAATGAAGATAGAACGCGTAAAACGGGTCCGTGTCGTCGTGGCCGTATTGTTATCTTTTGCCGTCGCTTCGGCCTTTTCGAGATCCGTTGACCACGCACAGGGTGAAATGTCCGGCGAACCCACACAGACCACGATTCTCCTGCAGAGCCGGTTGACGCAGGGCAACCATTTTGTCGATGGGGATATTATGGGGGCTGCCGGCGTGGCGTGTTTTGAGATCTCCAAGAGTCTTTCGTTTCGGGATCCCTTTAAAACCGATTGGATACAGGCGCTTCCAAAGAATGACTTTATCGTTCGACAGAAGGTCAAAAATCTCAAACCAGGGACACTGTACCATTACAGGCTTCTCTTCGGCCCGGATAAAGACCATGTCTCTGTCGGGAAGACGTGCATGTTCAAGACACTTCCGGACACCTCTGAGATCTCGCATGCTTCGTTCGTGGTCGTAACCGGGATGAATTATGACAAATTTCATTACGGATGGCCCTGGAGAAAACGGAAACCATACGGCGGGGCAGACAAACTGCTGGGATACCCAGCCTTGGAAACTATACTTAAATTAAAACCGGATTTTTTCGTCGGCACCGGGGATAACGTGTACTACGATGAGCTGGGCGTGAGGGGAGCGGCAAAGACGCAGGCGGAACTTCGACGAAAATGGCATGAACAGCTCGTCCAGAAGCGTTATATCGATCTGTTCGCCCAGACGGCAACGTACTGGGAGAAGGATGATCACGATTACCGGTATAACGACTGCGATACGACGGGAATGCGCCTTCCCTCCCATGAACTGGGTAAGAAGACTTTTTTGGAACAGATGCCGGTCGTCGATCAGGAGGATCCCGATGCCGTTACATACCGAACTTATCGAATTGGAAAACTCCTTCAGATCTGGCTGCTGGAGGGTCGCGACTACCGAAGTCCGAACAGCATGCCCGACGGACCGCAGAAATCTATATGGGGTGACGTCCAGAAAGAATGGCTCAAGAAGACCTTGCTGGCGAGTACGGCAACGTTCAAGCTGGTGATCTCTCCCACCCCGATGGTGGGCCCCGACGACGGGTACAAGAGCGATAATCATACGAATCCCAAGGGATTCAAGCAGGAGGGCGATGCGTTTTTCGCCTGGCTCAAAGCGAACGGATTTTTAAAAAAGCATTTCTATTTCGTATGCGGGGACCGGCACTGGCAGTACCATTCGATGCATCCTTCCGGGTTCGAGGAGTTCTCCTGCGGCGCTTTGGTGGAGAACAACGCGCGCCTGGGAATGGCGCCGGGCGATCCGGAATCGACGGATCCTCAAGCGCTTGTAAAGCAAATTTATACGCAACAAGAAGTCTCGGCAGGATTCTTGAGCATATCGGTCATTCCCGGGACTCAGGATGAACCGCATACGTTATCCTTTGATTTCTATGACGAACATGGAAATCTGCTCTATGTGTGTCGAAAAACGGCTGTTCAATAGTCAGAAGAGATGCCAAACCAGATAAATAGAGGAAGAAAGCTATTCGACGGATGAAGAGGTGCTGTTATCATTAATCACAATCCAGAGAGAAAAGAGATGTGTATTCGATTATCGGTTGTCAGAATATTCATCGCAGCGTTTTTAGTTTGTGGTGTGTAGTGCTCTTTTGAACGAATGGCGAATTTTGATATGGAGAATCTGATGGCGCGTATAGCGATACTGCAGGTGGTGAGCACGTCACGTCATATTACGCAGGGGGTGATCGACATGCTGGAGGAGCGGTGGGATGACGGTAAAAATGTGCTGTCGGGGCGGAGCCTTGTTGTCGGAGGCGATCCGTATGAGCTGCGGATCGCGATTCCGGAGGGTGGGGCGTGGAAGGTCGGGGATGTTGTGGCACAAGGGGCCAATATCAAGGTGGCAGGCGTAGACAAACGAGGGCCTCGCGTGCTAATAGAGTCGGCGCAGAGCAGAGAGGTGCGGTGGAAGATTGGATGGTGTGGGGGCGGCAAAGTCGGTAAGAATTAGGTGGAGCTTTTTGACGGGAAGAGCCTGAAGGAATGGATGGTTAAGCGCCGGGCGAAGCACACGGACAAGCGATACTTGGTGGTCGATGACGGGGAGATTACGGCGCAGACGCCGCCAGGGAGCGATCATCACTATATTTAGCTGCTGACGGAGGACGAGTAAGACGTGTCCCTGCCGGAAATATATAAAAGTTTTGAAGGAGCCCTGGGAGCTTTCCTGGCTGAGCAGTGTCCGCAGATCGGCGGCAGCATGACCAGACAGGTATTGGTACAGGGTATCAGTAATATGGTATCGAAGTTTTATCCTGAAACCTCGCTATGTATCCTCGATTTTTCTTGGAAGCGACAGACGATTTGCATTCTCAGCCGTTCTATTGGTACTGGTCGCAGTTCATCACGGTTGCGAAATTGGAACACTACCGTCAGGGCCTGTCTCCAGCATGGCAATAGCGTCTTAGAGAGCAGCGTCTTCAAGGATTAAGGCGCGTACAGCCTTGATCAGGGGCACAGGACGTTCGCTCCGCCAGATGTTGCGTCCCATGACGATGCCCGCCGCGCCGCCATCTAGGGCGCCACGAATCATTGCCAACGTCTCCTGATCGGTCTCGCACTTAGGCCCTCCAGTAATGGCGACCGGGACAGGGTAAAGTCGAAAAATTAACCACGAAAAGGCACGAAAAAACACAAAAAAATCTAACCACGAATTAACCTGGCGCGGCCTCGGGCTCCGCCCATCGGCCGCAACCAAAAGA